>JBAVFZ010000145.1:0-3504 GCA_049684495.1 Anaerolineales bacterium
GGAGTGGCTGGAGCGGGTGAGGAAAAGTTGGAAAAACGACCATGGATCATCGACCATCCGAAAAAACGGCGATGAACGATAGACGATGGAAACCCGACCTTCGACGATAGACCATGAACCATGGCCGTTAACCGTTTGAGGTGCTAAATCCTTTTGGCCAAAAAGACTCTTTTCGGATTCCACTCATCCAGACTCTCTGCGGATGAGAAGCAATGGAAAATTGAACCTTCCCGATCAACGAACGGCGATGGGCTATCGTCCATGGCCGATGGTCGGTTTTCCTCCGGTATAATAACCTTCCATCACTAGGGTTCCGGAGCCTATTGCGGAATTCAAGGCGTCAACTCCGGACAATGGCCGATGGCCGATCGTTTACTATCCATCATCTCCACAAAGGAGCATCCATGAATTGCTACGCTCATCCGGACCGCGAAGCGGCGGGCACCTGTATCGGCTGCGGAAAATTCATCTGCGCGGAATGCGCCAAAACCGTACAAGACAGGAACTATTGCCCGGCCTGCCTTCAAACGGGGATCCCGTTCCGTAATTCCGTCTCGACCAACGCGCTGGCCATCGCCAGCCTGATCCTCGGCATCGTCTCCTTCCCGACGGCTTTCTGTTACGGATGCGGGATGATCTTTGCCGTCGCTGCGATCGTTATCGGACTGATCGCCCGGAGCCAGATCAAGCAAAGCGGCGGACGGCAAGGCGGAGACGGGCTGGCTCTGGCGGGGTTGATCCTCGGAAGCGTCGTCGCCGCGCTGGTCATTGTCGGGGCCGTCTGCTACCTGCTGTTCCTCCTCATCATGATCCTGATTCCCGCCGGTTCGGATTATTCCATGCTGCCGTTCTTGCGGGGTATCCGGTTTCTGATATAACGCGACCGGGTTTTGGAACAAAACCGCCGCCATAAAGGCGGCGGTTCTTCTCTTCCGCAATTCCCTTCGGACTCTATTCCGGGGAAAGGGCGTTCGGCAAAGGGGGATCGACCGCTTTATTTTCCTGCGCTTCCAAGTGGGCGGCCTCCAGCATCCAGTCTTTGTAAATCACCGCGCGGTCCCGGCCCTGGTGTTTGGCCTGATACAGCGCGCGGTCGGATTGTTCCACCACCTCCTGCGCGTGCAGACGGTCGCCATGGAGCGAGGCAATCCCGAGGCTGATCGTGAGCTTGCGCAGCAAACGCGTTTCCGAACGCACCTGCCCCTGGATGTTTTCCGCGACGATCCGTGCCCCCTCCCGGTCGGTCTCCGGAAGGATGACCGCGAACTCATCCCCGCCGTAGCGGGTGACCACGTCCAGGCCGCGCCGCGCTCCGCTGGTGATGCAGTGAGACACAGCCCGCAGCGCTTCGTCGCCGGCGGGATGGCCGAACTGGTCGTTGTAATCCTTGAACCGGTCGATGTCGATCATCACCACGGCCAGATCGCGGTTGTAGCGCTGGCTTCGTTCCACTTCTTTGTGCAGCAGGATTTCAAAATACCGCCGGTTGTACACTCCGGTCAGGCCGTCGGTGAGGGAGAGATCCCGCACCTTATTGTGGAGCTGGGCGCTATTGATCGCGGAGGCCAGTTGCAGCACGACCATCGCCAGCGGCCTCAGATCATCCCCGTCGAAGGCGGCGTATCCCAGATTCTCCTCTTGAAAGAACAGGGGAAGGAGGGCCAGGTTGAACGGCTCGCCGTCCGGATACAATCCGGGGGGAGGAAAATGACGGCTTTCGAACTTCAGGCCCGGTTGGCTGCCGCCTTGGGGGTAGATGACGCTTCCGGCAAACGGGTCGCCATCCCGTTTTTCAAAAAAGGCGACCTGGCAGCTGCGCACTCCCAGCTTGGGCAGATCTTCCGCGAGCGTGACATAAATCTGGGCTTCGTCCAGGGACGAAAGCAGCTTGGCCGCCAGGTGGCCCATGGTTTCATCGTGAAAGGCCTGGAGCAATTGCAGCCGCACATATCGCCGCCACGTGCTTTCGCTGAGCAGCGTCCGCGCCTGATGTAAAAGATCCTCCCCGCGATCTTCTTGGAGGATATCCATTTCTTTCCGCCGGGTCGCCCGCAGGCCGAGGTGAAGCACGGAAATGGCCGCTTGCCAGGCATGGGCATCGTCGTCCGAGCGCTCGATCCGCTGCAGGATTTGGATGAGCGCTTTCCGGAAGGTGGCGACATCTCCGTCGTGCAAGCTTAATAGGAAGCTTTCCACCAGTTGGTTGCACAGCTGGAGTTTCTCGTCGGTATTTACAGGGGCGGACTCCATTTGCAATGCTTCCACCATCCCCTGGACCAGTTTTTCCTTTAACCGGGCCGGATCCTGTTCGGAATTCCGGATCAAATCGATATCATTAATCGCCGCGCTGCAGACAATCTCCGGAAAACAGCCGCAGGATTGCCTTGTGATCAACCGGGTCGACACCCGCACCGTCTCGGGCAGAGCCTGCGGGCCTCCCTCGATGCGTTTGCGGATCAGCAGCAGCGCGCGGTATCCGGTTTCAAAAAGCGGGTAGTGCACACTGGTCAGCGGAGGAATCTGGATCAGGGCTTCCGGTTGATCGTCGAATCCCGTCACGGCGATATCCGATGGAATCTGGATTCCGGCTTCGTTCAATGCCCGGACGACGCCCAGGGAGGAAGAATCATTGCTGCACATCACGGCGGTGAACTTCACGCCGGATTGCAGCATCCGCTTCATGGCGTGGAATCCCTCCTCGCTCCAATGAAACCCGTATTCCACGAGGCGCGGATCGTCGCCGAGGTTAAAATCCCGAACCCCCCGCCGGTAGGCTTCGAGCCGGGAAAGGCTGTCGCCGGAATCTTGCGGATCGCCGGCAATGAACGCGATCTCCCGGTGCCCATGACCAACCAAATGTTCCAGAACCTGCCGAATTCCTCCCTCGTTGTCCACCATGATCGCCGGAGACCCGGATCCGCTTCCAATAAACAGGACCGGAAATTGCTTTTCCTGCAGCGCTCGAATGTATTGGATCCGCTTCTCGGCCAGAATTGGCGAAACGACAAGGAAGCCGTCGGTGTTCCAGGGTCCGATGGGGATAAAATCGACGTCCGCATTGGGATCCGGCCAAGCCGGACGAAATCGATTCGAAGCGGTTCCGTGGAGGATGCCGCAAGCCGCCAGGAGGTTTACCCCCTGGTCGCGCGCCGCCACCTGGGCGCCGCGAATGATGGAGGAAAAAAACGTTGTCGGATACAACCCCGTATACAGATGATTATCCAGCAGGAGGCCGATCGTCAACCGTCGTGGGGTTTCCATCGTAAAAATCGCCGTGGTGGGATGAACTCCTTGAAACGCTGGAACCGATAACAATATTGTATATCATTCCCGCCGGATGAGTAATTCGACCATCGATGATGGACCATCGACCATCGAAAGAACCAGACCATCGACCATGGACGATGGACCATGGCCGATCGTCGTGTGTGAATTGCTGCGCGCAACCGAATATCGAGAAAACGACCGCCCGGAAGATCTAGGGCGGTCGTTTTCTATGATATT
>JBAVFZ010000146.1:0-3674 GCA_049684495.1 Anaerolineales bacterium
TGACCAATTTGCCCAATCGCCGGTTGTTCATCGATCGGCTCGAACACGCCTTCGAATGGAACAAGCGCCATCCCAAGGATGTGTTCGCGATGGTGTACCTGGATTTCGACCGCTTCAAGGTCATCAATGACAGCCTGGGGCACAATATCGGCGACCAGCTCTTAATCGAGATGGGGCGGCGGTTGAAATCCTCCATCCGGGCCATCGACACGGTCGCCCGCATGGGAGGCGATGAATTCGCCATATTGCTCGAAGCCGTGCAAAACAACGAGGAGGTTTTTACGATCGTCAAGCGGATTCAGAAGACCCTTTGCGTTCCGTTCGCGGCGCTTGGAAATAACATTGTCATAACCGCCAGCGGCGGCATTGTAATAAATCTGCTTCGGTACGAGCGACTGGAAGACATCGTACGGGATGCCGATATCGCCATGTACAGAGCGAAGCTCAGCGGGAAGAATCAATTTATGGAGTACGACAGCGCCATGGGGGAACTGGTCGGGGACATTTTGGAGCTGGAAGGCGGCCTGCGAAATGCGCTTCAGAAGGGGGAGTTCCAAATTCATTACCAGCCGATCCTTTCATTGAAGACGCAACGGATCACCGGCTTTGAAGCTTTGTTGCGCTGGAATCATCCCGAGAGAGGGCTGCTCTACCCGGTGGATTTCATAAAAGCCGCTGAAGAGTCCGGGCAAATCGTGCCCATTGGCCAATGGGTGCTATACGAAGCGTGTCGTCAGATGAAGCAATGGCAAACGCAGTTCCGCATGGAGCCGCCTTTGAGCATCAGCGTAAATCTCTCCAGCCGGCAGTTCGCACAGCCCGACTTGACCCGGAAAATCGAGGAGGTGCTGAAACAAACCGCCCTGCCGGCCGGCAGCCTTCTGTTGGAATTAACGGAGATGACGTTGATCGACGACATGGAAACAGCGGTCGTGAAGGTCGAACAATTGCGCGCGTTGGGCGTCGGGATTGAGATTGATGATTTCGGCATAGGATACTCCTCCCTGGGGTATCTGAGATATTTGCCCGTAAATGACCTCAAAATTGATCGCTCGTTCACGAGCACACTCGGCATCAGCAAGAGCGCGGTTCCCATCATCCGCGCCATCATCGCCATGGCCAGCAGTTTGGGCATAAAGGTCATTGCCGAGGGTATCGAGACGGAAGATCAGATGAACAGCCTCATAAAAATGGAATGCGATTACGGGCAGGGGTTTTTCTTCGATAAGCCGATCGATAGCCATGCCGCGCAGGAATTGATAAAAAAATCAATAATGAAACAAAGATAATAACGCGGAATGGACGGCTACCCGGAAAGCAGGCCTTTATCCGTTTCCTGGAATAAATCGGAAGATATTTAATACTGGCTCTGTCGCCGACCAACCCGGCGCGGCACGCGCCCTCCACCGCTGGGATCACCCCGCTTCGCAATCGCGCACGTTTACAGACCAATCCGAAATTGCGCATTCCGCAATAGTTGGCGCGCTGGCAGGCTCCAGTTTTCGGAAGGTCGTCCAGCCTTCACCATGGCGGGCCTGGCCGGTTATCATCTCTTCAACTATCGGCTGCCCCAGGGATTTAACCGGCACTCCGATTGGAATCGGAAAGACACCCCTCGTGGACAACGCGGCCGGAAGGCCGGCAGACGGAGTGGCGGGAAGGCTATCCGTTGATGTGCCGGGAAGTGCGGTATGGCCGGATAAAAAAGTGGAAGCGGGCGTCATCCCAATCCGGGAAGGTTGACACCCGAAACAAAAAATCAGGATGGCCGCCTGGAATAACATCCGCGCCGATGGCCGGACAAGAGGGCGCGTGTTGCGGGAAGATGGGTTCTTCATGGATGAACAAATGCCCCTACGCAAGTTCCAAAGGTAGCAGAACTTGCGTAGGGGTAGATGGCATCACACGAGGAGACTACTTAGGAAACAGTATAGAACACCGTCAGGGTGGGATATTGGCTAAAGGCCGCCTTGTATCGGTCGCTGGAATGGCCATTAAACCGTGCCGGATTGGCGGCGGAGTACATTACGACATGGCCGTATCCGGTCGTCATCGATAGATCTCCAGGGTACAAGGACGAAAGCGGGGCTGAAGCAATCCGCGCCTGATTGATCAGGTAAGTCCTCAGCGCCGGGACATTGATCCAGGCGGTGGTATAGGGCTGCCACGTAGCGTCATACTGGAGCGCCCCGTAATGCAGCGCCTGGGAGACGAAATTGGCACAATCGTTGCAGATATAGTAACCAAACGCCGGATTGTAGTTGCCTGTGTTCTGGGGCACAAGGGGTGCGCAGGTCAGGGTGGTGTTTTTCACCCACGTATTGATATAGGTCGTGGCGGACGAGTGTTGGTACGGCGGGTAAGTGTGAAGCGGGGAGGCCTGTTTGGCGCCCGTCGCAGCGGTACCGATCTTGTATGCTTCGAGCAGTTTACCCCCCAAAACTTCGATCGGGGTATGGAAGAATTGATAGTCGGGCGCCTGGGTGAAGTCCGGCTCTTTCCGCACAAACCCGGAACCGTTCCAGGTGACCATATCGTAGCCATCGACATTCTCGATGCTCTTATCGTCGTAGCTGTCTTGGAGGATAGCGGCTTGGCCGTCCTTCACCCGGATGGCCATCGTGTGCCGAAGCGTGAATTCGATTTCTGCCCCCTCCAGCGATTCGTTCACGCTGCCGGTCATATCCCGGAGGTATTCCTGAAGGGCTTCCCGATTGGTGTCTTCGCCCGCATGGGTAATCGCCCAATTGGCCGATTGGATCAGCGGATATTCTTCCGGAGACCCGATTTTGGAATTTGTCGTCACGGTGACAATTTCCGATACCTCCACCTGATGCAGATCGCCTTGCGCGGCATCGGTAAAGGAGCTGTCGGGATCGGTCTTAAACTCCGACTTCAATCCTGCGTATTCAAGATTCAGCGCCACCGTGACATATTCCTCATAGAAACCCCTTCGATCCGCGACAAGCGCATCCATCTGGGTAGATCCCAGGGTGTTTTCCTTCGCGAGCCCCCCCGTCAACGCCGCGCTGTAATTCGACAAAGCGGATTCGACGGTCGCGGCCGGTACCGGATGGACTCCGGTTTGCCCAAAGAGCATCGGCAGTATCATGGTTGCCGCAAGGAACATCAAGTTGCCAATCCATTTATTTGTTGGTTTCGTAAACATCGTACCTCTCTCCTTTCGTTACAGCGTTCCTAACCAAGGTTTGTTTCCGGATACTTTCGTTTTCATTAATGGTTTTTTATTTTTTTAAGCCGCCTCCTTTAGCTCCAATATTCTGTTGTCATCATCAGAGCTAATCGGCATGCTAGCATAAACATTTAATACCAGTCAATTACCCGTTGCATTATTTAATTAACCTATTCGCGAGGATTCGCCGGTAATACATTGTTATCGACAAGTACTATCGCGGAGCAAGATCTATAATCGTGCGCCTATTTGAGTTAAAGCAACAACTCCCCTACGAAATATATACGCACGGGCTACGATAAATCGCAAGAAATAATTCCTCTATTTATTTGAATGAAAGTCTTTGTGAAGGCGCATTAATTGACATATTGGTAAATCCTTGTGCATTATTTTTTTTTATCCTCCAGAATGGACATGGGGGGGGGCGCTTTTCTTAGCCAATAGGCAATCGTTTCACATCCCGATATAAAAACCGATATTC
>JBAVFZ010000147.1:0-6110 GCA_049684495.1 Anaerolineales bacterium
CGGGAAGCCCGCCGAGACGGTTGAGGAGATGTTCTGGCGCGTCGCGGTCCACGTTGCACAAGCCGAGGCCGAATACGGCGGCGATGTCACCGAAACAGCCAAGGCCTTTTATGAATTCCTGGCCGGACTGCGCTTCTTCCCCAATTCCCCCACCTTCACCGGCGCCGGAACCCCGCTCGGGCAACTGGCCGCCTGCTTCGTGCTTCCCATATCCGATGACATGGGCCGTGAGGAATCCGGAATATTTCAGACCTTGCGAAACGCGGCACTGATCCAACAGACCGGCGGCGGCAATGGGTTTTCCTTTTCCCGGATCCGCCCCAAGGGCGCGCTGGTGAATTCCTCCGCCGGCCAGGCGACCGGGCCGGTGGGATTCCTGAGAGTTTACGATAAGGCTTTCGGCGAAATCGCCCAGGGGGGAACCCGCCGCGGCGCCAATATGGCCGTGCTCCGGATCGACCATCCGGATATCGAGGAATTCATCACCTGCAAGACCCAGGAAAACGCGATCACCAATTTCAATATATCGGTCGGCATCCTGGATTCCTTCATGGAGGCGGTGCGCAACGACGGGGAATGGAGCCTGCGCTTCCCGGATGTATATGCGCCGGGGTACCGCAAGTTCCATGGAACTTTGGAACAGGCCGAACGCGCCGGCGTTCCGATCCGCACGTACCGCTCAGTTCGGGCGCGCGAGCTATACGAGAAGATCGTCCATCAGGCGCACCACAACGGCGAACCCGGGATGCTCTTCCTCGATACCGCCAACCGGTCCAATCCGGTGTCGCACCTGTACGATCTGGAGGCAACCAACCCGTGCGGCGAACAATGGCTCGGGCCGTATGAGAATTGCTGCCTGGGATCGCTGAACCTCTCCCGTCATTTCGGTCGGGGCGGGAATGTGGATTGGGAAAAAATGCGCAAGGATGTCGCCCTCGCCACCCAATTCCTCGACGATGTCGTTACGGTGAACTCCTACGTCCCGGCCGTCCCGCAACTCAAGGAGGCGGCGTTCCGGGCGCGGCGGATTGGTTTGGGGCTGATGGGTCTCGCGGACCTGATGTACCATGCCGGGATTCGCTACGGTTCCGAGGAGGGCCAGGAGTTCGCTTCGCAGGTAATGGAATTCATTCGTTTTCACTCCCTGAAGACCAGCGTCGCGCTGGCCAAGGACCGCGGGGCTTTCCCGGCCATCAGCGGCAGCATGTATGATCCGGCAAATCTGAAATGGGAACCGCCTCAGCCGCTCCGTCCGCACACGCGGGATTTCCGCCGCCCGGCGGTGGATTGGACGGAGATTACGCGCGGGATCAAATCCCACGGCTTGCGCAACGCAGCCCAATGCACCATCGCCCCGACCGGAACAATCGCGACGGTGGCGGGATGCGAGGGGTACGGCTGCGAGCCGGTGTTTGCCCTGGCCTACATCCGCCACGTCAACGACAACGGCACCGATCTTCAGCTTCCGTACGTCTCGCCCATGTTCGACCAAGCCCTAAAGGACCTGAAACTCGACGAGCCGGTTTATCAACAGACTGTGGAGCGGGTGATCCAGCAGGGATCCTGCCAGGACATCGCGGAAATCCCCGAAGCGGTCCGCAGCCGGTTTGTCGTCTCGCAGGATATCTCCGCCGAAGAGCATGTGCGCCTTCAGGCCTCCCTGCAGGCGTTCGTCGACAACAGCCTCTCGAAGACCATCAACTTCCCTCCGGACGCAACGGAGGAGGATGTCTCCCGCGCGTATCAACTGGCCTGGGAATTGGGCTGCAAAGGATTGACGGTTTTCATCACCGGTTCGCGCCAACAAGTCGTCCTGGAAACGGCGGAAACCGCGAAGAACAAGGGTCAGGACGTCTCGATCCTCACCACCACGACCGACGACGACGCAGCCCACCCGGTCACCATGATTCCGACCGTGGTTCCGTCGAACGATCAGCCCATCCCGCTTTGGTATGAAACTAAACGTCCGCGTCCGCGCCGGCTCCCCGGGGCGACCTTCCAGGTGGATACTCCGCTTGGCAAGGCCTTCGTCACCGTTAACGAAAATGACGGGTTCCAGCCGTTCGAGGTGTTTATCGCCACGGCCAAGGCCGGATCGGAAACCGCCGCCGTATCGGAAGCGCTCGGCCGTTTGATATCGTATATCCTCCGGCTGGGTTCCCCCGTCCCTCCGAAGGACCGGCTGCTGGAAGTCGTTCGCCAGTTGGCGGGTATCGGCGGAGGCCGGCCGCTGGGGTTCGGCCCGAACCGCGTGCTTTCGCTACCGGACGGCGTCGCGCATGTGCTGGCGGATTATCTGGAAGGAACGTTTCCCGGGGAAGGTATCGATAAAACCGGGAAGCTTCCCCCGACGGATGTCGAAACGCTTTCTCCGGCCCAGATGAAAATGAAAATCGGCGACCTGTGCCCGCATTGCGGCGAGGCCGCCGTGGTCAATGAAGAAGGCTGCCGCAAGTGCTATGCCTGCGGATACAGCGAGTGTTGAACCGGTTGCGTCCGGAATTGAAGAGATTGATGAGAAAGAAAACGCCCGGCATCCACCGGGCGTTTTAATCATCCCTTCCGGGAATCGATCGACTAATAATTACCATATGCTAAACGAACGGCATTGAAGATGCCCATATCCGGACCCGTGAGCCATAAAATGCTCTTCCCCGACCGGTACACACAGGTCGATGTATCATTCATCGACCAGCATTTACCGGCGGCCGCCTGCACCGCCCCCCCGCGGAAACGCTTGTCCAGATAGTCTTCCATCGCGGCGAGAAATTGCGTCGCATCCGCATCCGTATCCCAGGCCCACTCGGCCGCCAACAGCAATTGCTCCCCCGCGGCCGATTCAAACACCAAATAATGGTCGCCGCCCCAGCCGGTGACCGCCTCGGCGGCCGTGTCGGTGGACAGTTGCGCAGGATTGTCCGCGCCGAACGCCAGCAGAAGGTAGCTCTTAAACTCCCCCAGGCTGTCGGATTTAATCAATGACCAACCTTCTCCGACCACGTTTCCCAGCTCCGGGACTTTCATGGCAACCGGTTTTTCTCCCGCCAGAAATTTTTCCGGATGGAGAATTTGTTCCGTGCTGTCCGGCAGTTTTTCATAAACCTTGTTCACCAACGCCCAATTGCCCTGTTTCCAGAGCGTGTAGACGAAGGTTTCACCGCCGAGATACGTAAACAACATACTCGGATACATGTACGCCGGTGTGTTTTGTTCCGGCGGCATCAACAATTGGTATGGGGAGAGGGCAATATCGCGTTCATCGTATGCGGTGGCGTACTGATCCCGCCACATGGTCTCGACCAGCATGGCATCCCCCTCCACCAAGGCGCGGATCGCCTCGCAGCGTTGTGAATCGTTGGCGCACAGCGGATCCCCCCTTGAGGCCATGGAGTCCGGATAAATGCTGTGGACGAGCGCATGGTCGAATTCGTGGGAAAAAGTCCATCGTTCCATGCCGGCGAAGCGGTTGCCGATGATGTACATCGTACGGTTGTAGGGCATATAAAAACCGAGCACGCCGTCGGCCTGCCTGGATGTGGCGTACTTGGCCAGATCATAGGTGGGTTTGATGAAACCGAGCACCGCCAGGGCTTTGGCTTCGATCTTGATCGTCTCGTCGTATCCGATCCGGTCGAGGTCGGCTTGCAGGATGGCCTCCGCCTGGTCCCGGTCCACGATGTAGGCTGGAACACTGCCTTCCATCTTCAGCCCCCGGATATCCTCGACTTCCTTTATCAGCCTGGCCATATCCGCTTGCACAGTCGCATCGGGCGGCGCCAGTGTCGGGCTGGGGGTGATCGTGGGTGTGTAGGTAATGGTCAGAGTCCGGGTGAGCGTTGGCGTCGGGGTTTCCGTCGCCCGCGGCGGAAGGATGAACGGCGTGGGCGTATCCACCGGCCTGTCCGGCGTAACAGACGCTACGGAAGCAGCCCCGGTATTGAAGATGGCCGGCAGGTTTCCGGTCATCCATAATCCCGTACCGACGGCTGCCACGACCAAGGTAAGGATTATCCCAATAATAAGACAGGTGCAGCCTGTGCTGCGGCGCTTCTTTGGCGCATCTGTTCCCTGAGCGGCCGGCGGTTTTAAATCGGGTGATGCCGATGGTTGCGCGGAGGTTTGGGCGAGTTGGCCTGTTTTTCGGACAGGAGGGGTCGGTGCCTTTGCAGCCGTTGGCGCATCAGCCGCCGCGGCGTGGAATGGCGCCGCGACGGCTTGCGGCGAAGAAGCTTCAACCGCCGGTTTTTTTTCGTCCGCTAAGGGCGCGGTTCTCGGTTTTTTTACGGCAGAGGCCGGTTGTTGCGGAAACGGGTTTACATGTGTCTGGGAAGGTTGAACCGCTTGCACGCCAAGTGCGGGATCTCCTATTTCCGGGATTGCCGAGAGGTCATCGTTGGCATGGTCAATATCCACGGTGAAGGGAGAGGAATGAACGACGGTCGGCGCATCCGAAGGTGAATCGGATGTCGGTGGTGCGGCCGAAGCGGCAACCGGCGCCGGAGTTATGGGCGGCGCGGTCGGCACGGCGGCGCGTGGTGCCGGCGCGGATTCCACGGATTCCGTCTTCGGCCCGCCCGGCAGCCGCTCGAGAGCGGATTTCGCCTCGGCATTTTCCGGATTGATAGCGAGGACTTTTCGAAGGCAATCCGCCTTCTGAGCCGGCTCTTCGAGCGTATACGAAAGGAACATCCACCCGGCTTCCAACCGCGGGTCGGCGCGGACGATATCCAGAAGCAGCGCCCTCGCTTCGACGAGTTGGCCGGCAACATAAAATTCCATCGCCTGTTGCAGTACTTCGCCGAAGTCCCTTGCCATCGCCGGATATCTCCTTACCTGAATACTTTCGCGAATTGTAGCATTTTCCGTAGGTCACGGCAATAATTTTGGCGATGCATCGCCAAGCGTGGATTCCCGCCCCGCGATAACCGGATATTCCATCGGGGTATTTATGTATAATAGCCGCCGAGGCCGGTAAAGGATATGGCGCGGAACGGACGCAACCGGTTCCGCGGGGATTATCCCTTTCACGTCCGATTATTCCGGTTTGGATGGGCATGCGAAAAAAACGAACGGGATTGTTTTCCAGAGGTTGGAGAGCAAGCTGGCGCGATACGTCCCTGCTCCTGCGGGAGTTCCGGGACCCGCTGCTCATCTTCCTATTGGCGATCGTCGGGAGCGGGCTTTTGTATTACACGCTTGCGGCGCGGGTCGGTGAACCGCTTTCCAATCCCGTCGAAGCCGTATTTCTCGTACTGGCCGCGACGTTCCTTGAATCATTGGGGGATTTTCCGCATGCATTCATCCTGCAAATATTCCATTTCATCATGCCCATCATCGGCATGGTGACCCTGGCGCACGGTTTGGCGGATTTTGGGACGTTGTTCTTCAACCGCCGCGCCCGGGGCAAGGAGTGGGAAATGGCTGTCGCTTCCACGTTCAGCAACCATATCATCCTGGTCGGGCTGGGGCACCTGGGCTTCCGCGTCGCCAACCAGCTCCATCAGATGGAACAGGACGTCGTGGCGATCGAACTCAGCCCGACCGCCGAATTGGTCGCCAACACCCGGCGGTTGGACATCCCCGTCCTGCCCGGCGACGGGACCAAGGAGGATCTGCTCGAAGCGGCCGGCATCCGCCGCGCGCGGGCGGTCATTCTGTGCACGCAAAACGACAGCCTGAATTTGCAGATGGCCGTCAAGGCGCGGGGGATAAACCCGTCGATCCATGTCGTGATCCGCATCTTCGACGACGATTTTGCCGCCGCGCTGCAGCAGCAATTCGGGTTCACGGCAATCAGCGCCACCGGGATGGCCTCGCCGGTGTTCGCCGCCGCCGCGGCGGGCGCCAATATCACGCCGCCGATTATGGTCGAAGGAAATCCCCTGTGTTTTGCGACGGTGGAATTCCTGGATTGCGCGGACGCCAGGGGGAAAACCCTGCATGACCTGGAACAACGCTACCACATCAGCGTGGTGCTACTCAAACGCCAAGGCGGGATGGAGTGGCACCCTTCCGGTTTTGAAACGATCCAGACCGGGGATGTTGTCGGCGTGCTCGGAACCCCGAACCGGATCAATGTATTCGTGCACGACTGCCAAAATCCATCTTGA
>JBAVFZ010000148.1:0-3797 GCA_049684495.1 Anaerolineales bacterium
CCTGAGAACCCCCCGCCGGGGAACAGCTGCCGGGCGTTTCTTCAGACAACCCCACCGGTTGCCGCACCGATTCCTAGCTGATGCTTGCCCGATCCATGCCAGCGCACGGAGAAGAGCGTTTGAACCGGTTTCCTGTCTGAAGCTGCCCGCACCTGATTCTCGGGAGCATCTCCGGGCTTTCAAAGCAATATCAGTTTACCCAACTCGCCGGTCAAGTCAAGGGAAAAAGGGCCAATCCAATAGGATCCATTGGACGATTGTATAAAAGGTATTTGACATAAAAGCGTTTGACGCAATCACTATTTGGGATTCCCGGTTCCGATCTTCAAGAAATGCTTGAAAATGGTTTATTCAACCCCCGCGGGTTGACGTGGAAATAATAAAACCATCCCAATCCCTCGGAAGAGGTCCGAATTGTCCATTTCTTTTATAATTCACGGAAATAGACTGGCTATTTAAACTCGGTTTTTCCAAAAGGGTACGGAATGGGCAGGATTCGAATGAGTATTAACCCTGAGGCGGATCGCGGCAGATCCTGCCGGATGGCGGGCGATTTGCACCAGCTTTCCCGTGAATGGGGAGACGCCGGACGGATCGGCACCGATTACCCCAGACACGCCTGCGAGTTGGCCTCGGCGGCAACCGAAACGGATTATGAAACGGTGGTCGCGCTGGGCGGCGACGGGACCGTGCACGAGGCGGATACCGGAATACGGAAAGTGGAACCGGCCCGCAGGCCGCGCCGGGGCATGGTTCCCCTCCGGCCGGGAAATAATTTCGCCGGCGGCATGGGTGTGGTCGTATAACCATGCTGACCCTCCTGCACGCACTCCAGGACGAGACGGCGGACCATTGGCGGGTGATCGCCGAGGCGTGGGGTGTGGAGTATCCCGCCTCGGCCCGGGACCCGCTCCCGGAGCTGATCCTCGCCATCCTCAACCCCGAACGGGTGGCCAATATCTACCGGGCGCTTCCCGAACCGTCGCGTGACGCCGTCTCCGTGCTTCGCCGCTCCGGCGGAAAACTTCCGGTGGCTGAATTTTTTCACCGCTACGGGGAAATCCGCTCGATGGGGCCGGCGCGCAAACAGCGGGAACAGCCATGGCAAAATCCGGTTTCTATCTCCGAGGGCCTTTGGTATGCCGGCTGGCTGGGGCGGGCATTCATCCGCGCCGGAAGCCGATCGCAGGAATACGTTTTTCTGCCGGGCGATCTTGAGGCGCTGATTCCGGCCGGCGCCTCGGATACCCCGCCGGAGTGGACCCTGCTTTCCTATCGACCGGACCGGCGGGAGGCTTTCTATCAGGCCGGCGCGCGGGCGGCGGAGGATGCCTGCACGATGCTTGCGTTTGCGCGCAGCTGGCCGCCTCCGGCATGGAAGGAAGCGCCGCGATGGGATCCGGAGGAGCCGCTGAGCCGTCATATTAAAGAACCGGCCTCCATCCCGCTCCTGCTGCGCCTGCTCGTGGAAAAAACACTGCTCCAGGGCGATCCGCTCCAGCCGTCACCCGAATCGGCGCGCGCGTTTCTGGAACGGGAGCCCGGAGATGCCGCCGCCGCGTTGATCGGCGCGTGGAAGGATTCTCCCGGATGGAACGATCTGGCCCGGGCCGGCGGACTGAACGTGGAAGGCGAATGGCCGAATGATCCCGTCCGCGCCCGGCAGGAATTCCTCGATGTCCTGCGGACTGCGCCGCGCGGGGAATGGTGCACCGTCGAATCCGTGGTGACGCTCATCCGCCAATCACGGTTGGAATTCATGCGTCCGGCTTCCGAGTTTGACGTATGGCAAATCCGCGACGATGCGGGCGAATTCCTGCGCGGGATCGATACCTGGGACCGGGTGGAAGGCGAGCTCATCCGGTTCTACCTGACCGGCCCGCTGGCCTGGCTGGGCGCGGTGGATCTCGCGCCGCGCGACGACCCGAAAGCATTCCGGCTCACCCCGCAGGCCGAAGCGCTGTTCGGCGAAGCGGCCGCGGCCGGCACGGAGGCCGACATCCGCGCCCGCATCCGGCCGGATGGGTCGCTGGTCATACTGCCGGGAACACCGCTGCTGCTGCGATATCAGCTGGCGCGCTGTTCGGATTGGTTTCCGCTCAAGGGCGGGGCATACGTTTATCGGATTTCCCCGCGTTCGCTTGCCCGCGCGCGGGAGCAGGGCGTACGCGCGGCGCACATCCTGCCGCTGCTGGAGACGCTCACCGGCCGGGCGTCCGCCGCGCTGCGGAAGGCTATCCAGCGCTGGGAAACGCACGGAACGGAAGCGGCGGTGCGGCCGGGAAAAATCGTGCTCCCCCGCAATCCGGAGGCGGCGAAGAAGATCGCCGCCCTGGCGGAACGCGACCGCGGTACACTCGTCCGGCTGGACGGCCCGGTTTACGTCGTCACGCGGCTGGGGTCGAACAAATTGCGAACCCGCCTGGTTGAGGAGGGTTTCCTCCTCGAAGAAGAGGAAGAAGCATGACACCCGACCCGAAACGCAAAGAATTGGTCAGCGCCGCATTTGAGGAACGATTTCATTCCCGGCCGGCGGGAGTCGCCCGCGCTCCCGGGCGGGTCAATCTGATCGGCGAGCACACGGATTTCAACGACGGCTGGGTGTTCCCCGCCGCCATCGAACGCGCGGTATTCCTCGCCGCGTCTCCGCTCCCCGACCCGGTCCTGGAGATCGCAGCCCTGGATATCAATGAAGAGATGTCCCTGCCGCTGCCGGATCCCTCCAAGCCGGCTGAGGAACAGGCCAGCTCGTATCCGGCCTGGGCGCGGTATGGGGCGGGGGTGGCCTGGGTCCTGGCCCGGTCCGGCCGGGTTGTGCGCGGCTTGCGCGGCGTGTTCTCCTCGACCGTGCCGATCGGCTCCGGATTAAGCTCCTCGGCCGCGCTCGAAGTGGCCTTCGCAATGGCGTTCCAGGCCGCGGGCGGTTGGGAGGCGTCGCGGATGGAACTGGCGCGCGCCTGCCAGCAGGCGGAGCACGCGTTCGCCGGTGTGCGCTGCGGGCTGATGGACCAGTTCGCCTCGCTGCACGGCAAGGAAGGCTTCGCCCTCCTGTTCGATTGCCGTTCGTTGGATTATGAGACGATCCCGATCCCGCCCCAGGCGGCGCTCGTGATCGCGGACACCCGCGTGCGCCATAAACTGGAAGAAGGCGGTTATAACGAGAGGCGCGAGCAATGCGAAGAAGCCGTCCGGATTCTCAAGCGCACCCATCCGCAAATCCGGGCGCTGCGCGATGTAACCCCGGATATGCTGCGGATCGAAAGCGGTTCGCTTCCCGAGCGGGTGCGGATGCGGGCGGAGCACGTAGTCGGCGAATGCGAGCGGACCCTCATGATGGCGGACGCCCTGCGGCGCGGGGATCTGCCCGCGGCCGGGGAATTGATGTACGCCGGGCATGCCAGCCTGCGGGACCTGTACCAGGTAAGCGTGCCCGAGTTGGATACGATGGTGGCCGCGGCCCGGTCCATCCCGGGATGTTACGGCGCACGGCTGACCGGCGCGGGGTTCGGCGGTTGCACCATCCAACTTGTGGAGCGCGAAAAAGCCGAAGCCTTCGCCGAAACACTGGCCACGGAATATTTCGACGCGACGGGCATCCCGCCCGAAGTGCTCCTTAGCCAGGCGGCCGAAGGGGCGGAGTGGATTAGAATTAACGAGTAACTTGGCAAAAATACTCCTAAAATTAATGCACAGCCTGCCCATTGAGGGCGGGCTGTGCGCATAATAATGTAGATCACCGATGTAACAAAACCCCGGATGGAGTTGTCTAATAATTAAAAGCGGTTGAAGTATTCCTC
>JBAVFZ010000149.1:0-7882 GCA_049684495.1 Anaerolineales bacterium
GAACAGCGCCGACGTGGCGCGGATCGGAATCCGGGCGATGCTGGACAAACGATCGTGCGTAGTGGCCGGCTGGATCAACGCCCTCATCGCCGCATTCGCGCCGCTCATGCCGAGGCAGTTCATGGCGCGCATGGCCGCGAGGATGATGCGATAAACCTCCCGTATCTGACAGATCCGGTAGCGGGTGTCATTCCGAGGAGCCCGTAGGGCGACGAGGAATCGGTATCGATTTTCCGTTTTCCATTAACTCTCCGATTCCTCGCCCCCTTCGGAGGCTCGGAATGACGGACTGCGGTGGTTTATAATTGATATGCTTCGCGCAACTCATCAAATCCATATCTCGGTCTTGTTCCAAAAAGAGGAACCTCCCATGCCGACTCCCTGGCAGTACCGCTTCGCCCAGAACGCTAAATCCACCCAGTCCTCCGCCATCCGCGAACTCTTTAAAGTTACCGCCAACCCGGAGGTGATTTCGTTCGGCGGCGGGCTGCCGGCGCCGGAGGTGTTCCCGATCGAAGAGTTCAAGGCCGGCTGCGATAAAGTCCTCACCACCAACGGCGTCATGGCGCTGCAGTACAGCAACTCCGAGGGCTACGCCCCCCTGCGCGAGATGATCGCCCGCCAGATGGACGCCTTCGGCATGAAGCTCGGACTCGACAACATCCTGATCACCACCGGCACCCAGCAGTCGATCGACCTGATCAGCAAGCTGCTCCTGAACAACGCCGACCGCCTCCTGGTCGAGGACCCCACCTTCCTGGGCGCGCTGCAGATATTCGGTATTTTCGGCGCGCGCTTCACCACCGTCCCGACCGACAACGACGGCCTGCAGACGGAATTGCTGCCGGAAGCCTTCCGCAGCGGCCCACAGTTCATGTACGTCATCCCCACCTTCCAAAATCCGGCCGGGGTGACGCTCTCGCTGAAACGGCGCGAGGCGCTGATCGCGCTTTCGGACCAGTACGGAATCCCGATCGTCGAGGACGACCCCTACAGCGCGCTGCGCTTCGAGGGCGAAACGCTGACGCCGCTCCTGGCTTTGGATGCCGCCCGGCTCAAAACGGCCGATGGCTACCCGGCCGGGAATGTTATCTACTGCGGGTCCTTCTCCAAGACGCTCGCGCCGGGCCTGCGCCTGGCCTGGATTGCCGCCCCGCCCGAGGTCATCTCCAAATTGGTGCAGATCAAACAGGGCGCCGACCTGCACACGCCGATCTTCGTCCAGATGGCGGCCTACGAAACGCTGCGCGACGGTTTCCTCGAAAAGCACATCCTGAAGATCCGCGAGGTCTACCGCGAGCGGCGGAACGTGATGCTGGCGGCGATGGACGAGCACTTCCCGAAGGGGATGGAATGGACCCGCCCGGCGGGCGGCCTGTTCCTCTGGGCACGGCTCCCGGAGGGGATGGTCAGCGCCGAACTCCTGCGCACGGCGATCAAAATGAACGTGGCCTTCGTCCCCGGCAACAGCTTCTTCGCGGTCGACGAAGAGGCCGGCGAACGGTATTTCCGCCTGAATTTCTCCAATATGAAGCCGGAACGCATCCAAGAGGGAATCAAGCGTCTGGGAAAAGCAATTGGCGAAGCCCGAAAGGTCTGATAGAATACCGCCCACATCACCACCGGACCTGTTTACCGCAAAATGACCCGCAACGATTTCTCCTTCCTGTTTCTCGGCCCGGCAAGTCCAACAGACTTGTCGGGTCTGAGTTCTTAATCCCAAACACTCCCCGCATCGCTTTCACGCCGTTCCACTTCCATTCCATCGCTGTATTTACCGCCGGTCCCGGCTGCCTCGGGCGCACTTTGGCCGGTTTTCCATTGACAAGCCCTCCGGCATTTGGGAAAATGCGCCCACCCTTCCCAGAGGGCTCCATCTTGACCACCTTCGGAGGAGAAGATGTCATTAAAACGAACATTGTACGTGATGGTTTTTTGCATCCTGGCCATGGCCATTCTGGGCGGATGCGCCCCGGCGAAGGGAACCGAGTATAAAATCGGTTTCGTTTCGTCGGCGACCGGCAACTACGCCTCGCTCGGCCTGCCCGAGGCCAAAACCGCCGAGATGATCCAGAAGCAGCTGGATGCTATGGGCGGCATCACCGGGCCCGACGGGGTGAAGCACCCGGTCAAGATCGTCATTTATGACGACGCCAACGAGGCGGACCGGGCGGTTTCGAGCGTCTCCCGGCTGATCACCGAGGACGACGTCATCGCCGTGGTCTCCTCGACCGGCAGCGGCACCAGCGTCGCCGAAATCCCGGTGTGCGAGGAGAACAAGACGCCCTGCATCTCGATGGCTTCCGCCAAGGCGATCACCACCGACCCGAAAGCCAACACCGAATACCAGTGGATGTTCAAGACGCCGCAGACCAACGGGCACGCCGGCGAGTGGCAGGCCGCCTACCTTAAGGCCAAGGGCCTGACCAACATCTGCATTCTCTACACCAACGACGGGTACGGCAAAGACTGCTTCGCCAATTACAAAGCCACCGCCGAAGCGGCGGGCCTTAGCGTTGTGTATGACGCCAGCTACGCCGCGACCGACACGGAATTCTCCGCGCAGATGGCGGGGGTTCAGGCCAGCGGCTGCCAGGCGGTCGAGATCGGCTCCACCCCGCCGGTGGCTTCGCTCGCCACCGTCGCGGTCCGCAACGCGCTGCCCGATACGCCGATCACCCTCGGCCACGGCGTGTGCAACCAGTCCTTCATCACCACCGCCGGGGCGGCGGCCGAAGGCACCATGTTCCCGTGCGGCAAGGTCACCGTGATCGACCAGCTGGCCGCCTCCGACCCGCAGAAGGCCGTCCTCCAGAAGTACATCACCGACTACACGGCCGCCACCAACGGCGAAGCCATCAGCACCTTCGGCGGCCACGCCTGGGACGCGCTGGAAATGGTCGTCGCCGCGCTGGGCAGCCTGAAGAACGGCATGTCGCTTACGGATCAGCGGGTCGCGGTGCGCGACTACCTGGAAAACGACATCGTCAACTGGCCGGGCATCAGCGGCACGTTCACAATGAGCCCCACGGACCACAACGGGCTGACCAAGGATTCACTGCTGTTTGTCAAAGTCCAGGACGGCAAGTGGGTCGCCTTCCCGGAAACGGATTGGTAATTCCGTTCGTCGCAAGACCCGGCGTCCGGTAAAATAACCAGACCTGTCAGGCCCTGGAACAGACCTGACAGGTCTGGTCGTCTCGCTAAACATGTCACCCTGTGCGCCCCCCGCTTCCAAAAGGCGGGCGCCGGGGCGGGCGCTCAGCATGACAGCCCATTTTCAAGTTCTCATCCTTAAGAAAGATAACGCACACATTCCATGCATCGGAAACCGCAACGCCAACCGGTTCGAATAATCGTCACCGCGTTGGTGGTTTTGGGACTGGCCGCGCTCAGCCTGTGGCTCGGGTCCCAAAAAGGGCTGCAGCCCCAGCATTACGTCCAACTGACGATCGACGGCGTGCGCGCCGGCAGCATTTACGCGCTGATGGCGCTCGGGTTCGTCGTCGTCTACAGCGTCACCGGGATCATTAATTTCGCCCAGGGCGAGTTCGTGATGCTGGGCGCGATGATCTGCCTGTCCGTCAACGACCTCGCGCTTCCGCTTCCCCCCGCGTTGAAACTAATCGCCGCGATACTGGCCGGCGTTCTGCTTACCACGCTGATCGGCGCCGCGATGGAGCGGCTGACCATCCACCCGGCCCGCCGTTCGCCGCCCGTCACCCTGATCATCATCACCATCGGCGTCACCATCACCCTGCGGGCGGCCGCGCTTCTGGTGTGGGGAGCCGATCCGCACGTGCTGCCCGCCTTCACCACGCTCGCGCTGGAAGACAAAATCTTCCGCTTCGGCGGCGTGATCGTCCAGGCCCAAAGCCTGTGGATTTGGGCGACCCTGATCGTGATCCTGATCCTCCTCTACTTGTTCCTGGAACGGACGCTGCTCGGCAAGGCGCTGCGCGCGTGCGCGGTCAACCGGCGCGCGGCCCAGCTGGTGGGGATCAATCCGGACCGCATGTCCCTGTTATCCTTCGCGCTGGCGGCGGCGCTCGGCGCGATCGGCGGGATCGTCCTCGGCCCGGTCACCCGCCCGATCTACGACATGGGCGTGATGCTCGGCCTGCGCGGGTTCGTCTCGGCGATCATCGGCGGGCTGGTCAGCGTCCCGGGCGTGGTCGTCGGCGGGCTGCTGCTCGGGGTGGTGGAAAATATCGCCGCCGGCGTGACCGACCCGGCCTACAAGAGCGTCGTCTCGTTCGTGATATTGATCGCCATCCTCCTCTTCCGTCCGCAGGGCATCATCGGCGGCGGCGAGAGACCGTCGGAGGAGGGATGATTTTGCGCCCATGAAACAGCTGCGCACACACCCGAACCTTATCGGCGTCATCGTCCTGGCCGTGGCGCTCGCGGCCTTCGGCGCGATCGATATCCTCCGCCCCTTCGGCCTGCGCTTCAGCGACCTCTCCGGGCGGGTGGTGACGATCGACACGATGATCCGGATCGGGATCCTGACGATCGTCGTGGTCGGCCTCAACCTGCTGATGGGTTTCGCCGGCCAGGTTTCGCTCGGCCAGGCGGGCTTCTACGCGCTCGGCGCCTATGCGTCGGGAGTCCTCACCACGCTTGCCTCCCGGCACGGCATGCTCATCGGTATCGCGGACACCTGGTGGTGGCCGTGGCTGGCGATCGTCCTCGGCATGCTCCTGACCGGATCGTTCGCCTTCCTCGTCGGAAAACCGATCCTGCGCCTGAAGGGGAATTATCTGGCGATGGCCACGCTCGGGCTGGGCTTCATCATCAGCATCCTCAGCGGGCAGTTTTCGACCATCACCGGCGGGTACGACGGCCTGACCGGCATCCCCCGGCTGCGGATCGGCGATTTCGCGCTCTGGCCGGCGCAGCGCTATTACTTCCTGGTGTGGGGCGCCGCGATCGCGGTGATCGTCGCCGCGCTCAACCTCGTTCATTCGCGGATCGGGCGGGCGCTGCGCGCGATCCACACCAACGAGACCGCCGCCAACACCAGCGGCGTGGATACCCAACACTACAAGGTCCTGGCGCTGGTGATCAGCGCGATGCTGGCATCCCTCGCCGGAAGCTTGTACGCCCACTTTCAGAGCGCGGTCTCGCCCAGCCCGTTCGGCTTCAAGGCCTCGGTCGAGCTGGTGACGATGGCCGCGGTCGGCGGGCTTTCGAGCATCTGGGGCGCGCCGCTCGGGGTGGCGGTGATGTTCATCGTCAGCAACCTGCTGCAATCCCAGATCGAGGCCGTCTTCCACATCCGCGGCGGCGAATACGAGCTGATCATTTACGGGCTGGTGCTGGTCCTGATCATGATCTTCATGCCGCAGGGCGTGATCAGCAGCCTGAGCGCCGGGCGCGGAAAGTTCCGCCGGGACCCGGAGGGGGCGGCATGACGGCGCGGCTGGAAGTGACCAACCTGCGCAAGGATTTCGAAGGCCTGATGGCCGTATTCGACGTTTCCTTCTCGGTCGAAGACCGCGAGATCGTCTCCCTGATCGGTCCGAACGGCGCGGGCAAGACGACCATCTTCAACATGATCTCGGGCGTGCTGCCGCCCACCGGCGGATCGATCCAGTACGGCGGGCACGCGCTGGTCGGCCTCAAGCCGCATGCGATCAGCGCGCTCGGGCTGGCGCGGACGTTTCAGAACCTGCGCCTGTTCGGGAATATGACGGTGCTCGAGAACGTGATGATCGGCCGCCACGGCAAATCGGATACGAGCGTCCTGAGCACGGCCTTCCGCCTGCCCTCGGCCGGCCGCCAGGAGCGGGCGATGCGCGAGGACGCCATGCGCCAGCTGGTGCGGGTGGGGCTGGCGGAAAAGGCGGGGGCGAACGCGCTCAGCCTGCCCTTTGGCCAGCAGCGGCTGCTGGAGATCGCCCGGGCGCTGGCGACCGAGCCGAGTCTGCTGCTCCTGGATGAAGCCGGCTCCGGACTCAACCGGCCGGAAAAGGAAGAACTGGACCGCCTGATCCGCGAAATCCGCAGCGGCGGCGTGTCTATTCTTTTGGTCGAGCACGACATCCCGTTCGTGACCGCGCTCTCGGACCGGATCGTCGTCCTCGAGCACGGCGTTAAAATCGCCGACGGGACCCCGGCGGAAATCCGGAGCGACGCGCGCGTGATCGCGGCCTATCTGGGCGAGGACATCCGGGACCTATGCTGAAAGTTGAGAACCTGTCCACGTTCTACGGGCGGATCCAGGCCCTGCGCGAAGTGACGCTTGCGGTCGCCGAGGGCGAGATCGTGGCCGTGATCGGATCGAACGGCGCGGGCAAATCCACGCTGCTCAACACCATCTCCGGAATGATCCCGGCCCGCAGCGGGCGGATCGATTTCGCCGGAACGCCGATCGCGGGGCTGCGCCCGGACCGGATCGTGCGCCTGGGGATCAGCCAGGTGCCCGAGCGGCGGCAGATCTTTTCGACAATGAGCGTGATGGACAACCTGATCCTGGGCGCATACCACCGCTACCGCCGCGACGGCAAGCCGACGGTCGACCGCGACCTGGCGTTCGTATTCGATATCTTTCCCCGGTTGTTGGAGCGGGTCAAGCAGACCGCCGGGACCCTGTCGGGGGGCGAGCAGCAGATGCTCGCGCTCGGGCGGGGCTGGATGGCCAAGCCGAAGCTGCTCCTGATGGACGAGCCCTCGCTCGGGCTGGCGCCGCTCATGGCGCGCGAGATCTTCCGCGTCTCCGGAGCGCTGCGCGAGCACGGGACGACGATCCTGCTCGTCGAGCAGAACGCGCACGCGGCGCTCGAACTGGCCGACCGGGCGTATGTCCTGGAA
Source organism: Anaerolineales bacterium (assembly GCA_049684495.1). Classification (GTDB taxonomy): domain Bacteria; phylum Chloroflexota; class Anaerolineae; order Anaerolineales; family RBG-16-64-43; genus JAFGKK01. The sequence continues at coordinate 6,817 of JBAVFZ010000149.1, forward strand.
TCGGGCCGGGTGGCGTGCGAAGGCAAAGCCGGGGAACTGGCCGTCGACGAACGGGTACAGAAGGCGTATTTGGGGAAATAGAGCCGACCTAACCCCCACCCCTTCGCCCCTCCCCCTTCTCGTAAGCCTGTCCCTGAGCATAGCGAAGGGAGGAAGGGGGAGGGAAAAATCAATCCTCCATCCGCCAAACACCATTTGGGGAGGGGGTTGGGTCGGAAAACGGCGGAGAGCTCGATAGAATCTTTTGATCGCCAATCCCTCCCCAGATTGGGCGGGGGAAGAAGAGGGGTAATAACTCCCAGGAGGCTCCCATGCTCGTCAAAGACCGCATGACCCCCAATCCGAAGACGATCACCCCCGATGCCTCGCACCCCGAGGCGCTGCGGATGCTGCACAAGGAGAAATTCCGCTACCTGCCGGTGGTCGACAAATCCGGCAAACTGATCGGGATGGTGACGGAAACCGACCTGCTGCACGCCGCGCCCTCTTCGGCTACTTCGCTCAGCATCTACGAGATGAACTATCTTCTTTCCAACCTGAAAATCCACGACGTGATGAGCAGCCCGGCCATAACGGTGGCGGAGGACGCGCCGCTCGAAGAAGCCGCCCGGATCATGATCGAAAAGGACATCGGATGCCTGCCGGTGATGCGCGGCGACAGACTGGTGGGCGTGATCACGGAAACCGACATCTTCAAGACGTTTGTCGAGGTCCTCGGCGGCGGCGATAAGATCCTGCGCGTGACGCTGCGCTCGCCGAACGTCCCGGGCGAACTCGCGCGCCTGACGGGCGTGATCGCCGGTTTGGGCGGCAACCTGCACTCGATCGTGGCGTTCCACGGCGAGGATCCCCAGCACGTGTATTTCACTTTCCGCCTCGACGGCGTCGAAGAAAAGAAGCTGGTCCCCGCGCTCAAAGAGGCGGGCGAGCAGGTCATGCACGTGTACGTTGCGGATTGACCTCACCCCCCTCACCCCCATCCCCCGTCCCCTTCCCCCTCTCCTGGAGTTACTCCAGGAGAGGGGGAAGGGGTGCAGGGGTAGGGGGTGAGGATGGAGCAATCATG
>JBAVFZ010000150.1:0-8373 GCA_049684495.1 Anaerolineales bacterium
CTGGAGGACGGCCATGTGGCGAACGTCGTGGAAAACGGATTCCACGAAGGACACGATTCCACGAAGGGCACGAAGGGAAAACCTTTAGGACACGAAGAAAGATCGGAAGAAAACGAAAAGTAACTTATAAACAAAAATCTTCGTGTCCTTCTGAATTCTCTTCGTGTTCTTCGTGGAAACCATTCCCTTTTCTGCTCCACGAAGGACACGAAGAAAATTCAGAAGAACACGAAGGTATTTTTATTTTCCTAAACCGCTTCGTGTCCTTCAGGTTTCCCTTCGGCTTCTTCGCGGAATCCGTTTTCCACGACGTTCGCCACATGGCCGTCCTCCAGATGGATCTCCCGCGTGGCTTCCCGGGCGATCCGCGGATTATGGGTCACCATGACGATCGTGGTCCCGCGGCGGTGCAGATCCTGCAGGATGCGCATCACTTCATCGCCGGAACGGCTGTCCAGGTTGCCGGTCGGCTCGTCGGCGATGATCATCACCGGATCGTTGATCAGCGCCCGCGCGATCGCTACCCGCTGTTGCTGGCCTCCGGAGAGTTCGTGCGGCTGGTGGTTGAGCCGGTCGCCCAGCCCGACCAATTCGAGGAGTGCGCGGGCTTTTTCATCGCGGGTTTGCGAATTCCATTCCAGCGACCGGTTATACAGCAGCGGCAGGGTGACGTTGCGCAGGGCGGTGGTCCGCGCCAGAAGGTTGTAGGATTGAAATATGAAACCGATTTTCCGGCTGCGGATGAACGCCAGTTCCTGCCGGGAAAGGTGGCTGACGTCTTCCCCGTCGAGGATATATGTCCCGGAACTGGGGGTCGCCAGGCACCCCAGGATGTACATCAGGGTGCTTTTCCCCGATCCGGACGGGCCCATGATGGCGATGAATTCCCCCGTGTGGATCCGGAGGCTTATTCCTTCCAGAGCCGCCACGCGGACATCCCCCACGCCGTAGATCTTGGATATGTCGGAGGTTTCGACGATCGCCCGGGCGGACATTATTTCGTCTCCGTGATGCCCGTGGTCACGACGTCCCCTTCCGAAAGGCCGGTTTTTATTTCGGCCTTGGTCGCATCCTGCAGGCCGACCTCCACCATGCGCAGTTGGGGTTTGCCGTCGACCATGACGAAAACGGCGTACTTCCCGGCGGAAATTTCATGCACCGCTTCCAGCGGAACGGTCAGGACATTGTTGGCTTCCCCGCCGATGATGTCCACCGATGCGGTGGTTCCGAAGGGAAGGGGCGTCTTGACCTGCGTATCCAGAAGAATATAAGCATGGATGTACGACGAGCCTCCGGTACTGCTCAATTCCGGGTCGATCGACAGGACTTTGCCGGTGTAGACATTATCCGGAAGAAGATCGAAGGTGACTTCCACGGCGGAGCCCGCCCGGATGTTGCTCCAATCACTCGGATCGAGGAAGATTTCCAGGGTGTACGGTTGATCCAGGTTGGAGATCGTGATCGTCGAGCCGGATCCGGCCGTATCGCCGGTTTGGAACCCGACCGACATGACGGTTCCATGGATCGGCGCATACAGGTTTGTGGCGGCGACGGAATCCTGGGCGGCGGCCAAATTCTCCTGCGCCGTCTCGAAAGCCGCGAGGTTGGAGCCCGTAGCGCCTTCGGGAATCGCTCCGGTGGTGATGGCGGTCAAATACCAATTGGCTTCCTGCAACTGCCGCTTGGCCAGTTCGTAATTCGCGCGCGCCGAAGCGATGTCTTCATCCGAAGGAGGTATCACCTTCTTCACTTGGTCGCGCCCCTCCGTGACCACGGTCAGGAAGGTGTCGGGGACATAATCGTTCCAATAATCCAATTGGGCCTGTGCCAGGTGGTTTTGGCAAACCTGCAGGATCGCCTCGGCATCCTTTACTTTCTTCTCGGCTTCCGTGGAGGGATTGGCGGCGGCTGCGTCTTTGGCCTGCTGCAGCGACGTTTCCGCCGCGGCCACCTGCTCCTCCCAATACAACACATCCGGGCTGATCAGGTAGGCGAGGGTCGCCTTCGTGCCGACCACATTCACCTTCGCGTCGGCTACCGCCAGTTTGGCGGAGGCGGCCGCGGCCGGGGAGGTGAGCTCGGTGAGCGCACGTTGCGCCTGCATCAATTGTTTTTGCGCCGCGGAATCATCCAGCCGGGCCAGGAGCGCTCCGGCGTCGACGATATCGCCCACTTTGGCCAGGACCTCCACCACCTTGCCCGAGGAGGAAAACCCGAAGGTAGCCTTGGCGGAGGGAATAAGATCCCCCGTTCCGCTGGCGAAGAGTTTTATATTTCCCCGCGCTACGGTGGCGGTTTGCACCGCGGAAGAAGCCGTGGCGGCGGAAGCCGTTTGTTTCTTCCACAGGTAATACCCGGATCCGCCGGCGGCGGCCAGGACGAGCAGGAATACCACAAGCAGAATCCGGTTGCGGGAAAACATGCCGCGTTGGGGAGTCGTTCGGGCCGGAGTCGTCATAGGATTTTTCCCTTCTGTTGAGGGGTTCATAATGGATGATGTAATTATCCAAATCGGGATGAAGACGGAGTTGCGCAGGTGTTCAGAAGTGATGAAGATTCGGTGCGGAAAATAAGGAGAACATTAAAAAACTCCCGCCGGAGCGGGGGAGGTTTTCTCCATCTCATCCCCCTCCCTATTTGACGCTTTCTTTCTTGGTTTGATGCTTCCTCTCCCTCCCCCCTGTTAGTGTAGTATCAAAAAAGGAGACCGGTGGTATATGACTGAGTGTGTCTGCTTGTCCAGACAGCCATACCCACCGGTCACAGGCTTGGGAAAAAAGACCACCCCCTCACTGCGCCTTGAGCGCCAGGGAAGGACTGTCTCCCAAGTTCGCCGAATCGGTACTGACAAAAGTATGCCGCGCATAAAGCGCCGTAACAGGGATGCAGCCGATCGGCCGTGCTGGTGGACCTCTCGTTCCCACCACAGGAGGCCCACATGCAAGTGTATATCGGAATCGACTGGAGTCACAAGAAACATGATGTTGGTATTCAGAACCTGCCCGGAGCGACCCTCGCCGAATTCTCGATCCCCCATTCCTCCGAAGGATTCGCATGCCTCGTCGATCGTATCCGCGGCCTGGGAGTCTCACCGGGGGACTGTTTCATCGCCATCGAATGCACCTACACCCTGTTGATCGATTTCCTCTGGGCGAACGGGTTCCAGAATATCTGGGTTGCCCCGCCCAACCGGGTCAAGGCCGAACGAAAGACCTATACCAGCAGCGGCGCCAAGTGCGATCCGCGGGATGCCGAAATCATCACCGCCATGGTGCGCACCAAACGCCATCTGCTCCAACCCTGGTCTCCGGGCAGCCCTCTTCTGCGGCGGATCCAAATCCAGGTGCGGAATATCGGACATCTAACCCGCGATATCGTTCGCCAGACCAACCGCCTGCGCGACGTCCTGCTGCGCTACTATCCCGCCGCCGCAAACCTGTTCAGCACCCTAGATGCTCAGATTTCCCTGCATTTCCTGAGGCATTTCCCCACCCCGCAGGATTCTTCGGCGCTGACCTGGGATGCGTTCCGGCAATTCGCCCTGCAGTACCATTATCGCAGGCCCAACATGCTGGCCGCGCGCTTTGCGCATCTCCAGCTTCCGCACCTGCAAGCCGATCCGGAAACGGCCGCCATGTTTCGAAGCATCACGGTTCAAACCGCCAACTCGGCCTTGGGGCTGGTGCAGGCCAAGCAGCAGGCCCTCAAGGACCTGCAGGTCTTGTTCCGGCAGCACCCGCTGGCACCGATCTTTGGCAGCCTGCCGGGCGCCGGCGATTATCTGGCCCCGGCGCTCCTGGCCAAATTCGGTGAAGATCCTTCCCGCTTTTCTTCCCTCCCCGAGCTGCAGATACTCGCCGGCACCTGCCCGGTGACCGAGACAAGCGGAACCCGGCGACGGGTTTTCTTCCGCCGCTCCTGCGATCACGAGTTCCGGACCATCGTGCAACAATGGGCGAAATGCTCCCTGAAGGAATCGCCCTGGGCGCAGATGTACTTTCGGAAAGTGCGTCTTCATTGCCGCAGTGACAACCATGCCTATCGCTGCCTGGCCAATCGCTGGTTGGCGGTACTTTGGACGTTATGGCAAGCGAACCGCCAATACGATGAGGAGCATCATCTGAGAGATCGCGCCAGACGCCTATCCGGCAAATCCTGATCTTTCCCAATTCCATCGGAACGAAAGCGGCTTCTCTGGACAAGCACCGCAATCACCCATTACCATCGGGCAAAACTCCCGTTTTGATCCGAGAGGGAATTGTTCCTCCTTCCCGGTTTCCCTATTGACATAGTATGTCCTTCCCGTGATCCGTGGAGGGGGGAGGGGAATTTCCATTATACGCAACAAAGGATTGCTCGATGGGGAGGGGGATGGGATGGTTCTTCTCCGCTCCTTCGCACCAGGCGAGACGTTGTTCTAATTCGTTCAGGTACGCGCACAACAGGGATTATTGCTTCCCCGCCTCGCGAGGTTTTTGGGGGAGTATCCCGGGGACAAGCAACGCTATTGCGGCAACGATTCCCGCCAGGCTGCCGTATCCGGCGCCGATACCAACCGCCCACAATCCGACTCCTGTGATTTCCAGGAACCGGTTGGCGTGATTTGGCCCGCTGTTTATTTCGCGCCGGATCGCCGGATCGAGAACCTCATCGCGGGTCCAATACTCCCACGAGATTTTTGCCCGGATCAGGAATAATAAACCGAGCGCGACCAGGATCAATCCCGCCTCCTGCATTCCTTGCGTGCGGGGCAGCAGAGCCGGAAGAAAAAGAAAATCCAAAACAGGAATAATGGACACGGCGAGAATCCCGGCCGCCGTCAAATATTCTTTTGGAATATTTTTCCCGCGGGATATCCCGTCCGGGTGCCGTAGATGATGCGAGAGGCCCAGGGATTCCACCAGGAGCCCTATTCCCCAAACGGCGAGGGTCCACCCGGCAAGCTTCCGTGCGCCGGTCATGAACCCGAACAGGACGGCGCTCACGCCGCCCAGGACGAGAAAAACCGGAATGCGGGCAAGCTTCGTCTGAATGGTCATGGGATACTCCTATCCTCAAGGGCGGCGGATGCGCGATTACACCCGTCCGTCCGACTCTGCTGGCGGAGGCGCCGATCGGGAACCTTCCAACCAACGCCGCAACGGCCCGAACTTTATGCTTTCCGACAGCAGCAGACTGGCGCCTATGGAAAGCACAATGACGGCTAGTTCCGTTCGATGGAGCGGAGCAAAATGAAAAATATCCCGCAGGAAGGGAAGCGCCAAAACGAGGGCAAGAAATCCCGCGGCGCCGCCGGAGATCCACCACAGCGCCGGGTTGGGCACCTTCACCATGGAGAAGATCGATTTCTTCCAGGAACGGTTGGCGAAGATCAATCCGAGGTTCGATAAAACCATGCAGACGAAGGCGGCCATTCTCGCTTCCGCTTCACCGAGTCCGTTCAACCAGAGGAGGGCGTAGACGGTCAACACCGGGGCAAAAACACCGATCCCCTGGATCAGGCCGGCCAGGATCATGGTGCGGCCGAAAAGCGGATCCTGCAAACGCCGGGGTGGACGCTTCATGATATCGGCTTCGTCCTGTTCCATCTCGAACACCACCGTACACGCGGGATCGATGATCAGTTCCAGAAACAGGATGTGGACCGGCAGGAGCGCCAGCGGCCATTGGAAGAGGACCGGCAAGAGCGACATCCCGGCGATGGGGATGTGAACGGCGAAAATGAATCCCATGGCCTTCTTGAGGTTGTCGAAGATGCGCCGGCCCATGCGGACGGCTTTGACAATCGATGTGAAGTCGTCGTCCATCAGGACGAGGGCGGCCGCTTCCCGGGCGACATCCGTCCCGCGCCCGCCCATGGCGATGCCGATGTGGGCGGCTTTCAAAGCCGGCGCGTCGTTGACGCCGTCGCCGGTCATGGCCACCACCTCGCCGTTGGATTTCAGCGCCTGGACGATCCGCAGTTTCTGCTCCGGAACCACGCGGGCGAAGATGGATGTCGTCCGGATCCGCCGCTGCAGTTCGGCATCATCCAGGGAATCCAATTCCGGACCTGTGATGAATTGGTCCGCCGGACGCAAGCCGATTTGCCGCGCGATGTTCTGTGCCGTCGCGGGATAATCCCCCGTGATCATGATGAACCGGATGCCGGCGGAGTAGCATTGCGCCAGGGCCTGAGGCACTTCGGGCCGGACCGGGTCCGAGAGGCCCAGCAAGCCGATGAATTTGAATTGAAAATCGTGGAGCTTGGTCGGGAGCATCGGGGATTGGAAACGCGCGCGGGCGACTCCGATCACGCGCAGCCCTTCCCCGGCCAGGCGGTTGATCCGCGACCGCAAGCCCTCCATTTGCGCCACGTCGAGATGACACAGGTCGGCGATGCTCTCGGGAGCGCCCTTGGCGGCCACGATGAATTCCTGTTCATCCGGCGACTGCCAGACATGCGACATGGCCAGGAGTTCCGCCGAGAGCGGATATTCCCGCACCAGATTCCAATCCCGGTGGAGGTGTTCGGTGTTCGCCAGCGTCCGGCCGCCGAGCTCCTGCATGGCTTTTTCCATCGGGTCGAACGGGTCCGGCGGGCTGGCGAGGATGCTGTATTCGACGATTTCGTGCAGGGGCTCCGGGAGGGATAATTGTTTCCCGTCCACTTCGTAATGCTTTCCATCAAGGTCGATCCGGGTCACGGTCATCCGGTTGAGGGTCAGCGTCCCGGTTTTGTCGACGCACAACACGGTCGCGGCACCCAGCATCTCCACCGCCGGGATCCGGCGGGTGAGCACGTGGTGCTGGGAGATCCGCCAGGCGCCCAGCGCCAGGAAAATGGTCAGCACCACCGGGAACTCCTCCGGCAGAGTCGCCATGGCGAGCGTGATGCCGGCCAGGAAGCCGTTCAGCCAGTCGCCGCGGGTTAACCCGAAGGCGACGATGACGAGGGCGCACAGGCTCAGCCCCACGGCGGCGAAATTGCGGACGATCCTTCCGGTTTGCCTTTGCAGGTTGGTATCTTCCGGCTCGAGCGTTTCGAGCGCCTTGCCGATTTTTCCGATCTCCGTCCGCGGACCGGTGTGCCGCACCTGGGTTATCCCCTGGCCCTTCACCACCAGCGTGCCGGAAAACACAAAGGGCTGGTCGTCGCCTCCGGGGCGGCCGATATCCGCCCGGCCGTCCCAGGGCTTCTTCCGCACGGGCACCGACTCCCCGGTCAGCAGCGATTCGTCCACGCTGACATAGCTGCCGGAGAGCAGCACCCCGTCGGCGGCGATGCGGTCGCCTTCGGCGAGAAGCAGGATGTCCTCCGGCACCACTTCCCGTCCGGGGATGCGCTGCGGATTTCCGTCGCGGATCACCAGCGCCCGGGGGCTGGACAGGTCGCGGAGCGCCTCCAGCGCGCGTTCCGTTTTTTGCTCCTGGTAGAAAGTGATCCCGATGATGACGAACACGAATCCGATCAGCATCAGCGCTTCCTCGGCATCGCCGAGCAGCAGATACAGGAATCCGCATGCGATCAGCATCAGGAACATCGGTTGGCGGACAATTTCCCACAGGATGTGCAGGAAGGTGCTTCTCCGGGCCGACGGCAATTCGTTGTAGCCGTTGGTGGCCAGGCGCTCCATGGCCTCCTGCTGGGTGAGGCCTTGCAATGGAATCCCCTTGATTAAATTATTCATGAGGTGACATACTCCACAATCGTCGGTATGGGCGCAGGGTTGCGGACTTGCGTGCGGATGCGGATGCCGGATCCCGCGCCGGGCTACCGGAGGGCGCCCGGTCGGAATCAAAATAACCGGTCGGAACAATTCCTCAACCGGCCGTCGGCGGGTTCAGTTTTTGGGAGGGGGAAGCTGTGGGGGAAGCGTGAACGAAGGCAGGCAAAGGATTTGCCCGCTGTGGAATTTCCGGTCGCTCAGGAAGTCGTCGGAGGATTGCTTTTTAATGAGAAAATGGTGATCTTCACCCGGATCCTCATGCCCGTGATCGTGCGCCGCGGGTTCTTCAACCGCCGTCGGCAGGCATCCATCCGCGTGCAGATCCAGGAAATGCAGCGAGGATACGCACAGGAAAAGGGCAAGCAAAACCGACGGTGTTTGCCGGAGATTTGCGGCTTTCGATTTCGTCTGCCAATATATGCCCAACGTCATTTCTTTTCGATGCCGGTTTCCGCTCCGGAGCCAATCCCGCTTGGCCGGTGCCCGGCACACCTGAGTAGATGTTCATATATTACTCGAAGGATGCCGGGCGCGTCAAGCCGCCGGGACCGGCGGGCGGGGATGTTTCCCGCAAAGAATACGTTAATGCCGCCTAAAAAAACGGAGCAAGTATTTCTGCAATCCGTGGACTATTTTATTAGGCTTCAAAACCACTGCCTTTGGC
>JBAVFZ010000151.1:0-2339 GCA_049684495.1 Anaerolineales bacterium
AAAAAGGATTGATCGAGTAGGAGAGTGATCGTTATGCCGGCGCCCGCCCTCGCAGAACATCCCGGCTCGCATCTGGTTTATGAGCCGGGATGAATGTGCCGCGAGGGTGTTCGTAGCCGGCATCCAGAACATCTATTTGGAATAGAACCGTTGCTTTAGAGCACCTCTTGGATCCCCGCTAAAAACACCCTCGCTTCGCAATCATTCCCACTCAAAAACCAGATTCGAGTGGGAATGCTTCGCGAGGGCTGGCGCGGGGATGACGAACATTCTAGAAACCACCTTGGTCTATTTATTATGTCCCGCGCGAACTTCCGCTTCTACGCCGAGTTGAACGATTTTCTTCCGCCCGCACGCCGCCGGAAGGAATTCGTCCATGACTTCCGGGGGCGGGCTTCGATCAAGGATATGATCGAAGCCCTTGGCGTCCCGCACACCGAAGTGGACCTGATCCTGATCAACGGCCAATCGGTCGATTTTACGCATCCCGTCCGCGATGGCGACCGCATCAGCGTCTACCCGGTTTTCGAATCCCTCGACATCCACCCCCTGCTCCGCCTGCGTCCCGAGCCGCTGCGCCGCCCGGCCTTTGTCCTCGACGGGCACCTGGGCCGCCTGACGGCCTACCTGCGGCTGCTGGGATTCGATTCTCTCTACCGGAACGATTTCAACGACGACGAACTGGCCGGGCTCTCGGCCGCCGAAAGGCGCATCCTTCTGACCCGCGACCGCGGCCTGCTCAAGCGGAGCATTATCACCCGCGGGTACTGCGTCCGATCGGCGATTCCCCGCGAGCAGATCCGCGAGGTCGTGGAACGGTTCGATCTTGCGCGGTCGGCCACCCCGTTCCGGCGCTGCCTGGCATGCAATGCGCTGCTCCATCCGGTGGAGAAGCAATCCATCCTCGACCGGCTCCCGGAGGGCACCCGCGAGGGTTACGCCGAGTTTTATCAATGCATGGGCTGCGGAAAAATCTACTGGCCCGGATCGCACTTCTTCCGATTGCAGTCCGTCGTTTGGAACGCACTTGGAAATAATCCCGAGTAACGAGGTCGACGTTCCCATTTACCGGAAATCTTTTTGGCACCATCCCATTCTTTCTCCCCCATCACATTATTAAAATCTCACCCCCCTGGATATTCCCCACCGCCCTTCCCGTATAACGGGAAGGGCGGTGGGGACGGGGAAGGCGGGACGGGATGGTTCCGCTCTCATCCATAAATTATCTCCGACTCCGGTATCCGATTTTTATTACCTGCGGCCTTCCGAAAAATCAGCCTTATGCTCCCGGAGCATAGAATACTTCCATCAACCCTTAACCAAATCTTCATAGCCGGGGACTAAGCTATATCCATGAAAACGGCTCAACCAGCAGCCGCTTTCCAGGAGGAACACATGCGAAGTTGGTTAATCGGTATCGGAGTGGCCTTGGTCGCCGGTGCGCTCGGCGTCGGCGCGGCTTACGGCGGAAGCGAACTCGTAAAAACGTACCGCCCCGAACTCATCCAGAACGTCCAATCGGTCCGCGGTGCGGATGCGCGGGAGGGCGGCTTTTGGATGATGGGATCGGATGACGGTTCGTGCGATTTTGCCGCCCCGGGTGGAATCCGCGAACGGATGAGGGACCGCATGGATCGGATCCGCGATCGCAGGCAAGGGCAATCCGATGATGCGAATTCGGAACTGACCGTGCCGGAGGAAATCCTCAAATAGCCCGCGCGCATTCGGTCGAGCGGGGCGGCGGGAGGAAGCGATGCCAATCGAGCCGGCCTTCCACCGAAATTTAAGATGGAAATCGAACACGATCGAAGAATCCAAGGACGACAGCCGACCGGCCGGCAGATCGGGCTCGGATCGCCGGGCAAAGTCCGGCGGTATATCCGGCACGGGGCTTTCGTCCTGGATAAGGAGATGGAACTATGAAAAGCGTATGGAAATGGATCCTGCTGGGGATCGCGGTGTTCGTCGTTGCGTTCCTCATCGCCCTGCCGCTCTGGGCGGGAATCCCAATGGCCTCCGGCCGGTTGATCGGCGGGTATGGGATGATGCGCGGCGGAATGATGGGCTGGGGATTGGGCGGGTTCGGATGGATCGGGATGCTCTTCCGCCTCGCGGTACCCCTTTTCGTGATCGGCGGCGTGGCGGCGCTGGTCTACCATCTGGCGAAGCGGCCCTCCGCGCCCCCGCCGGCCGCGACCGTGCCGTGCGAAAACTGCGGCAAACCGCTGGACCCGGGCTGGTTGGCATGCCCGTACTGCGGGAAGAAAAAAAAGTGACATCCACACAATCGGGGTAGCTTCTTCACCCCCTACCCCTGCACCCCTTCCCCCTCTCCTGGA
>JBAVFZ010000152.1:0-2026 GCA_049684495.1 Anaerolineales bacterium
GAACCACTCCGTGTAATAAACCGGCGAGGGGACGGTGAACCAGATCTGGTCCGGCGCGAATTGCCGCGCCTGCGCCGCATCCGCGATCACCCGGTAATTCGCCAGCCGGCGGGCGATCGGATCTTCCCGGTGCGATCGGGTGATCTGAAAAAGCGGCAGCCCGCCCTGCTCCAGCGCCTGCTTTAATTTTTCGACCGTCGCGGGCCGGTCATACAGCCCCAGCTCCACGCCGGCCTTCTGCAGGAAGAGGCCCCATACCTGCCCCACCGCTCCGCAACCCACAATGAGAACTTTCATCGATCTCCTTTCTAATAGATGGTCGAGTAGCCCGTGTGCTTTTCACGGGCGTATCGAGACCTCGCGCCTTGTCCTGTGGTCTCGATACGCCTCGCACGGCATTGCCATGCGAGGCTACTCGACCGCCTTTCTGTTTTTTTTTAGCCACAAAAGGCACAGAAGACACAAAATAATTCTAGATCATATTTATTCTATTTAAATTCTTTTGTGCTTTTTGTGCCTTTTGTGGCAATACCTTTTTTCTTTTTCCTTCTCCCAGCATTAGCTGGGAGAAGGTGCCCTTCCCCTTGGCGGTTTTCCAAGGGGAAGGGCGGATGAGGGAGGTTCTACTCCGGATACGTCGTCTCCACCTGCTCGACGCTCATATCATAAATGAATTCCATCAACCGAATCGCCAACGGGAAAGGAAGCAGCTTGCCCGCGAGAACGGCCAGCTGGTTCATCAATCCCGGGATGATAACCCGTTTGCCCGCCAGGATCGCGGGATAGGCGATCGCCGCCATCTGCTCCGGGGTATGCATCCCGGCCCGGGCGATCTTTTTGGGCTGCTGCCCGGCCAGCGGCGGGAATTCCGTCAGCGTTCCGCCGGGGTAGAGTCCGCTGACCCGGATGTTGGTCCCGCGGCACTCGTGCCGGAGCAGATTGGTGAAGACCCGCACGTAATGCTTGCTGCCGCTGTACACGGAGAATTTGGGGAGCGGCGCGTAGCTCCCGACCGAGCCCACGTTCACCACATGGCTGGGTTCCCCATGCGCGAGCATGTGCGGGATGAACAGATGGCACAGTTCCGTGAGCGCCCGGACGTTCAGGTCGATGATCCGGCAAAGGTGCGTGTAACTCAGATCACGGAATTCCTGATACGGGCTCATCCCGGCGTCGTTGATCAGGACGTGCGCCTTCCCGAAAACACGGACGGCTTCTGCGAGGACGGCCTGAGGAGCACCAGCGGAGGTGATATCCCGTGCCAGGATGGATACGGGGGCGGCGTCGATTGCCGCCATCTCGCGCGAGAGGTCCAGCAGGCGTTCCTTGCGCCGGGCAACCGCCAGCACGGCGTGCCCGTTGCGGGCGAATGCCGCGGCCAGCGCCCTGCCTATTCCCGAGGATGCTCCCGTGATAACGACGTTCATGCCGGATCCTCCGTTGGATGGCACATATTCGCCGTAGGGGCGGGGTTACCCCGCCCCCACGAACCTATCGAATTCATTTGGAACGGCCGCCCGCGATCCGTTGGGGCTCCATCGCCCCTACGAGCCGATCGATTTCTGCTGGAACGACATCACCGCGCCGATCCGGTGCGCGAGCGGCACGCCCGCGTTATCCCGTTCGACGAACAGCAGCGAGAGCTGGTTGAACGACTTGAGGATCCGCATGACGTTCTCGAATTCCTCGATCGGGTATTCGATCACCACGATCCCGTTGCCGGCGACGTATCCGCCGCCCATGTTTTCGGCGGCTTCATAAAAGGAAATCACCCCCACGAAATTGCCGTCCTTGTAGCAGTCGATGCTCGTGCCGCCCGCGCGCCACGGCGAGGAGAGGTTCTGATCGAAGTTGTTGCTGTAGACCACGATGTATTTGTTGAAATCGACCGTGTATTCGCCGTTGTGGGGGGCGGGCGGCAACGGGGCGGGGATCACTTTGGTGAAGGCATTTTTCTTTTTTTCCACGCTGACATCCAATTGCAGTTTTTTCTTGACGGGTTTGGCCATGGGTTCCTCCCTTTCCT
>JBAVFZ010000153.1:0-2242 GCA_049684495.1 Anaerolineales bacterium
CGCCAGGGCAGCGCGCGGGCGCCGCGGCGCGACCAGGCGATTATTTTTGCGGAGAGGGTAGCCATTAGCGGACGCGGACGTTGGAACCGGAGGGGGTCTTGGTCACTTCGATCCGGACGGGAAAGGCGTCGCGCAGTTCGTCGAGGTGGGTGATGACGAGGATGCGGTCGAAATCGTTTTGGATGGATTGGATCGCGGCCACGAGCCGCTCGCGCCCGGCCGAATCCTGCGTGCCGAATCCCTCGTCGATGAAGAGCGCGCGCAGCTGGGCGCCCGCGCGGCGGGCGAGCAGCTTGGAGAGCGCGATCCGGACGGCGAAGTTGATCCGGAACGCCTCGCCGCCGGAATACATCTCGTAGGCGCGGGTGCCGAGTTCGTCGGAGATATTCAATTCGAGCGTGTCGCGCGCATCGCCGGTTTTGGTTTCGCGCTGGGTCTCCATCCGCAGGCGCATCCTTCCGCCGCTCATTTCCGATAGGAGCCGGTTGGCCTCCAGCTCGAGTTCGGGGACGACCGTCTCGATGATCATGGTCGGCACGCCGCGCTTGCCGAACGCCTCGCGCAGATCCTCGAAGACCGAGAGGGAACGCCGGAGCGCCTCCAGTTCCGAGGCGCCGGCTTCCCGCTGGCGGGCGATCTCCTCCAGCGCGGCGAGAATCTGGCGCGCTCCGCCCACGCGTTCGTCGGCCAGGCGTTTGGCCAAGCGCGCATCCTCGAGCCGGCGGCGCAGGCCCTCGGAATCCGCAAGCTCCGCGCCGGCCTTCCCGAGCTGTTCCTGAATCTTCTTGGCGGACGCGGTTTCTTCGAGGAGCGTCTTCTGCCAGCGCGCGACGCGCTCCTGGGCGGCGGGGAGCTTCGCCCGGGCGGCCTGGGCCGCCTTGAGCGCGGATTCCGCTTCGGCGAGTTTCCGTTCCAGCGCGGGCAGGGTTTGCAGCGCGGCCTGAAGGGAAGCCGAATCCTTCTGCAGCGCCTCCAACTCGGCGGCCAGGTCTTTGAGCCGCGCGGTGTTGGATTTGTATTTCGCGCGGCGGCTCTCGATTTCCGCCTTGAGCTCGTCCATCACGCGCTTGCGATGGGCGGGGGTCAGCGGCTGGCCGCAGGTCGGGCATTCGGGCGCGGTCGAGGTCTCGAGCGTTTCCAGGCGCTTCTTGAGCGGCTCGGTTTGCGGGGCGAGAGCTTCGTTCTCACCGCGCAGAGTTCCCATCAGTCCGCTGAGCTCGTGGGTTTGGGACAGGGTCCGCGCCTGTTCCGCCTGACGCGCGGCGAGCGCCTCGCGCTCGGCGCGGATTTGGGCCGCGCGGGCTTCCTGCGCGGCGGGGTCGGTGTTTTGGGCGAGCGCGTCCAATTCGGTCCGCGCTTCCTTCAACTCGCCCTCGGCGGACCGCATGCGGCGGGCGGTTTCATCCGCCTGGCGTTCGAGCTCGGTGCGGGCGGCGCGCTGTTGTTCGACCGCAGCCCAGGCTTTTTCGAGTTCGCCCAGAATTTTCCCCTCGGCTTCGGCCTGCCCGGCGGCATCCTTCAACTGTTGTTCGTATTCATGCCGGCGGGCGAGTTCCCGCTCCATTTCCGTCCGGCGCGCCTCGAGCCGGTCGATCTTTTCGCGCGACTGGCGGATCTTCTCCTTGGCGCGCTCCTCAAACCGTTCCCAGCGGTCCAGGCCGAGGATCGCAGCCAGGATTTGAATCCGCTGAAACGGCGGCTTGGCCGTGAACTCATCGGCGCGGCCCTGGGAGAGCAGCGCGGAATTGATGAAGGTGTCGTAATCCAGCCGCAGGATGCGGTCGATGCGGTCCTGAGTCGCGCGCATCGTCGCGTCCGACAGCCCGCGCCAGGCGCTCGCCGCCGGATCCCAGACCTGCAGTTCGAGGAGAGAGAGCGCGGTCTTCTTCTCGATGCTGCGCTGGCGGATCACCAGATAGCGGGTTCCGGACATATCGAACTCGAGCGCCACCCTGGTTTCCCGCAGGTTTTGGTAGATCAGGTCGTCGGCCGAAGCCGAACGGGCCTTGCCCCACAAGGCCCAGGTGATCGCATCCAGGAGCGAGGATTTTCCGGCGCCGTTTTCGCCCGAGATGCAGGCGACGTGGATCCCCTCCAGATTGAGCGGATCCGGATCGCGGTAGGCGAGGAAGTTGTGGAGTTCCAGTTTAACGGGGATCATCGCCGGTGAGGATCAATCTTTCTATGGAATTTGAGAAATTTCCCAAAGTTGCCGACCATAGACCATGGACGATGGACAATA
>JBAVFZ010000154.1:0-4245 GCA_049684495.1 Anaerolineales bacterium
GGCTGAAGCCCTGCCTTATGCCATGCAAGCCCGCAGGGCTTCTTTGTTGTCAGCGAGGGGTTTCAACCCCGTGGAAACCCGGACAACGACCCTCCCTGCGCTGCGCATCGGCCATGGTCCATCGTCCATCGTCCATGGTCTGATGGATACAGCGAACGGCGCCCCGACGATAATCGGCGATGGCCCATCGTCCATGGTCAGTCCTCCCCGCTCGATGGTAAAATCCTTTTCAGAGAAAATCACACTTAAGGAAGGTACAAGAATGACTTGGAATGGCGTTATTGACCGATACCGGGAGTTAATCGATCTCCCACCGAACGCGCCCGTCATCACCCTGCTCGAAGGGAACACGCCGCTGATCCCGCTGCCGGCCATCGGGAAGCTATTGGGGAAGGGGGTTGTGCTGCATGCGAAGTTCGAAGGGTTAAATCCGACCGGATCGTTTAAGGATCGTGGAATGACGGTTGCCATCAGCGAGGCCGCGGGCCGAAAGGTCCAATCGGTCATCTGCGCCTCGACCGGCAACACGGCCGCCTCCGCCGCCGCGTATGCCGCGCGAGCGGGGATCAAATGCATCGTGCTCATTCCCCAGGGAAAAGTGGCGATGGGGAAATTGGCGGGTGCGCTGGCTTACGGATCCCGGGTCATTCAGGTGGAGGGCTCGTTCGACGACGCGCTGACGATGGTCGTGCAAATCAGCCAGAAACAATCCATCGCGCTGGTGAATTCGCTCAATCCATTCCGACTGGAAGGCCAGAAGACCTCCGCCTTCGAGATCTGCGACGTTTTGGGGAAATCGCCGGATTGGTTGTGCCTTCCGGTAGGGAACGCCGGCAACATCACATCCTACTGGATGGGCTTCCGGCAATACCATCAATTGAAAAAGACCGGGCTGCCCCGCATTCTGGGCGTGCAGGCAGAAGGTTCGGCTCCTCTGGTGCTCGGCCATCCGGTGGAGCAGCCGGAAACGGTCGCCACCGCGATCCGGATTGGGAAGCCCGCCCGCGGCGAACAGGCTCTGGAGGCGGCGCAGGAATCCGGAGGGAAAATCATCGCCGTGAGCGATCAGACCATCCTCGACATGCAGACGATGCTGGCCGCCGAGGGGGTATGGGTTGAACCCGCGTCCGCCGCCGGATTGGCCGGTCTTTTGCATGAGGTCCGGACCAACCACCTGGTGCTTGACGGGCAATCCATTGTTACCGTGTGCACCGGTCACGGCCTTAAAGACCCGGACATCATCACCCGGCGGGCACCCTCCATTCCGTTCCTTCCTCCCAAACTGGAAGCGCTGGAAAAGGCGCTCCTCGCATGACGCTCCGAATCCAACGCGCCCATATACAAGTACCGGCCACATCCGCCAATCTCGGTCCCGGTTTCGATTGCATGGCGCTGGCGTTGGATTTATGGAACGAAGTGGTTCTGGATACCGCCCCGGGGGAGATGCGGGTTTCGGTCGACGGCGAAGGCGCCCGTTCGCTTCCGAAGGACGGTAGGAACCGGGTCGCTCAGGCGGCGGCCCAGGTGTTCCAAAAAGCGGGCGATGGCGACGCCGGTTTTTCGATTGATTGCATAAACCGCATCCCCGTTTCTTCCGGGATGGGTTCCAGCGCGGCCGCCGCCGTCGGCGGATTGATAGCGGCCAATACCGCCATCGGCAGCCCTTATTCCCGCCAGAACCTGATCCAACTCTGTCTGCCGCTGGAGGTCCATGCGGATAATGCCGTCGCCGCATTCGTCGGCGGGCTGGTCGTACTCAGCGTCGAGGACGGCCGGGTGCTCTGGCGTCGGTACGAGCTTCCGCAGATGCAGGTTTGCGTAATCGTCCCGGAAAGGCATCTCAGCACCGGCGAATCCCGCGCGATCCTCCCGGAGAAGATCGATCACCGCGACGCGGTCTTCAACTTGGGAAAGGCGCTGCTGGTTGCGGAGGCGCTGCGCAGCGCGGATTACCGGCTGCTGGCGGAAGCCATGCAGGACCGTTTGCATCAATCCTACCGATTGGCGCACCTTCCGGGGGTGGAGGAAATCCTCCAGGCGGCGAAACAGGCCGGCGCCGCGGCGGCGGTCCTGTCCGGGGCGGGGCCCGGGGTGATCGCTTTTGCGGAATCGGGGCTTACGGACATTCAAAACGCCATGCTTGGCGCCGCCAAAGAACGAAAGCTTGCCGCCCGGGGTTTCATACTGCATGTCAGCAACACCGGCGCCATTGAAAAAGAAGCTGCGGGATAGCAACTTAAAGGTGGTCGAGCCCTGCCCCGGCTCCTCCACGGCGGAGCCGGGGCAGCTGTTTTTGCGTATCGAGAGGCCATCGGCATTGCCAAATAGGTCTCGATACGCCCGCAAAGAACGCGGGCTACTCGACCGGTTATTTAAGGAGAAGTGCACGAAGTGAAAACCATCATCATTCTGGGGGACGGCATGTCGGATTACCCCATTGATGCATTGAATGGGAAAACCCCGCTCCAGGCCGCCAACAAACCGAACATCGATCGGATCGCCAGGGAAGGACGCATGGGGCTTTTCGAGACCGTGCCCGAAGGGTTGCCAAAGGGATCCGAAGTAGCCAACCTGAGCGTACTTGGCTACGATCCGGTAAAAACGTATAACGGCCGCGCAGTTCTCGAAGCCGCCAATATGGGCGTGGCGCTGGCAAAAGACGATGTGGCGTTCCGTTTGAACCTTTGCTGCGTCGAGAATGGCCTGATAAAGAATCACTCCGCCGGACACATCACCACGGAGGAAGCGGGCAAAATCATCCAGTCTCTGGATGCGGCGCTGGGAAAAGATACCGGAGAGATGCCGGTGGATTTCCACGGCGGGGTCGGCTACCGGCACCTGCTGGTTCTGCGAGGAGCCGCCGCATCGCCCGATGTCGAATGCGCCCCGCCGCACGACCACGTGGGTCAGCGGGCCGGGGATCTCCTGCCCACCGCCTCATCCGAAGAGGCAAAAGCCACCGAAGCCAAGCTGCGCTCGCTGATGGCGGGAGCGGAGGGGATTCTGAAGGATCATCCCGTCAACCGGAAGCGCGTCTCCGAAGGCAAGGATCCCGCCAATGCGATCTGGCCGTGGTCGCCGGGACGCAAACCGAAGATGGAAACCCTTGAGCAGCGGTTCGGAATCCACGGCGCCGTGATCTCGGCGGTCGATCTCATCATGGGGCTGGGGTTGTACGCCGGCATGGATGTGGTCAGGGTGGAAGGAGCCACGGGCCTGTGGGACACCAACTTCGAGGGCAAGGCCGCGGCTTGTATCCAAGCGATCCAGGATCATGACCTGGTGTACGTGCATGTGGAGGCCACGGACGAGGCGGGCCACGCCAGGGATCTGGAGCTCAAGATCAAGTGCATCGAGATGCTCGACCACCGCCTGGTGCGTCCGATCCTCGAGGGCGTGGAAAAGGCCGGGCTCGAAGCCGCCGTGGCCGTGCTCCCGGATCATCCCACGCCCGTCTCCACCGGTATCCACGCCGGGGATCCCGTCCCCGTGGCCATCCTGCGGCCCGGCCAATCCCCGGACAGCACCACTGCTTTCGACGAGGAACAAGCTCGGGCCGGCAGCCTCCCGTTTATGCGCGGCGATGATTTCATCAAACTCGCTCTCGGCATAGGCAATCGCTGAGCGGAGACACATACCGGCACACCCGATGGGGGCTTACTATGCAGAATGTTGTTTTTTGACCTCCCGCCTTCTGTCTTAACTACCCATCCCAACACTCCCTTCCCTTATCACGGAATGGAAGGAGGGAGTCCTCAATCATTCTATTCATGGATTTTAATCTGTGGGGATAGAACTGGAAAAAAAACACGAAGGGAATTCATCATTCCCTTCGTGTGCTTCAGGTTTTCACTTCGTGTACTTGGTGGAATATTACGGCGTAGGCGTCGACGCCGCGGGTGTATTTCCGCCCCAGGCAAAATAGCGCCGTTCGCTGGGCTGACCGGCGGCGATGTATACCGGGTTGCCGGCGTCGGTCGTTCCGGTCTTGCGCACGACCATCACGCTCCAGCGGAAAAGGTGCATGCTCCCATCGGTCGGTTTTAATTCCACGGGAACAAGAACCCGCGTATCTTTGAGGTAGCGTACGGTCTTTACCGTTTCGCTTCCGGTGATATCTTCGATCGTCACCTGGTACTCTTCGTTTTCGCGCAGAGTGGCGACGGAAGCCCACTGAAGAGCGATTTCACTATCGGAGATTCCGAAGATCGTCCCGTCGCGCGGGGTGAGCAGGTTCGGGCCCGG
>JBAVFZ010000155.1:0-1932 GCA_049684495.1 Anaerolineales bacterium
GCATCATGTGTATATGGAAGTAGAATCAGTCGGAGGACCGATTGATGTGGCAGTAATTTCAAAGAAAGATGGTTTCATTTGGAATAACCGAAAACATTACTTTGAATCAGAGTATAATCCTCATTATAACGCATTTGCAATCTGAGATGTATCATGAGAACACGGACAAAGAAAGTTGATCGCGATCAATATACATACACCGAGTTTAAAGAAAAATAATTTCGAAAATTAAAATTTTCATGAAGATGAGAAGATTATCTTTCCCGAGAATCATTTCTGGAATTATTAAAAACAGTTAAACAACCGCCCGAGAAGAAAGATACCATCGAAAAAGAAAAAAAGAAACGTAATGAAGGGAGGAGTAAATAAACAGCAAATTATCGTATCTGCTCAGGCCGGGAAAAGCGTACACGGATTTCACGGAGAAGAACCTATTACACGGATTATTACGAAAGATCATTCGGTGTTTTCGTCTCTTTTCGGTGTTTCGGTGTACCAGAAGTTACATCGGGCTGAGTAAATACAAATTATCAATGAATAAAAAAGTAATTTTATTTGAGTAACCGTTACATCAAATCATCCCAGATCATCCGCAGGGATTCGACCGTCAACCGGCTGCCGTGGCCCGGAAACACCTGGACCGAATCCGGGAGGCCGAGAATCTTTTGGATGCTCTCTTTCAGAACCGATTCGTTTCCGCCCAGCAGGTCCGAACGGCCGACTCCGCCGTCGGCGAAGACCGTATCGCCGGAAAAGAGCCAGCCCCTTTCGCGCGCGTAAAAACCCACTCCGCCCGGCGAGTGGCCGGGCAGGAGGATGACCTCGAAGGAGAGGCTGCCGACCGCGATATGTTCGCCTTCTGAAAGAGAGTGCTGCGGTTTGGGTTGATCGGGGATCTTCAGGTTGAAGATCTCCGCCCCGCCGTGCATCCACCACAGCGGCAGATCGGCCGGATGCAGCGCGATCGGGCAGCCCGCCGCGGCAGCCAATTCTCCGCACGCCGCCATGTGGTCGAAGTGCCCGTGGGTGACGAGCACCCAGGCGAGGGACCATTCGTGCATCGCCAGCGAATGCTGGATTTTCCAAGTCTCATCGCCGGGGTCGATGACGGCCGCCTTCCCGCTGCCGATGTCCGCGACTAGGTAGCAATTGGTCTGCAGCGGGCCGACGCTCAAGCGGACGATTTCCCATTTTCCCTGCGCTCCCGGACGGTTCTGGCTCATGCGTGCCTGCTCTTCATTTATATATGGGATGTGGTGCGACTGCGGGATGGGGTAATTAAATTCATCAGTAAAAGGCCCAAGCCGAAAACCGCGCCGAATACCGCGAAGAAAAGCAGCGGGATCTTCAGCCCGCCCGGCCCGGCGAAGGTCGAGTACGGAAAGATCCGGGCCCAAATGGGTTGCTGGAGGTAAACCCCGCCGACTTCCTCCGCCCCGGCTTTGAAAAAGAACAAATTAAACTGCCCGTCACCGGCCGCGGTGGCGAGAGCCTCCCAGGAGAAATGCACCGGAATGCCTTCCTGGAGCGGCGTGGAAATCTGCCCGTCGGGATCAAAGGCGATATCTCCGGATTGGATCTCGGCGATGAGCACGGGATTGGATTCCCCCGGGTTGGCGAAATTTGCGGCCGGACCGGATGGGCGCCAGGTGACCTCCACCGTGGTGTTTTCCCCCGTCGGACCGAACCGCGGGTAGCGCACTTCCAGTTGGTACTTCTGCGGGAGCAGCGCGGAGCTGACGTCAAACACTTCCGTGCGGTAGCTGGTCGGCCAGAGGGAATACACGGCGAGGAGCGCCGAAACCACGAGCAGCGCGATGCCGAAGATCCGGTTGCGTTTGCTGGAGCGGTTGCGGATGTCCATGCGACGATTATACGACAGGCGGGCGGTGACAGGTCATTGCGAGGAGCGAAGCGACGAAGCAATCTCCC
>JBAVFZ010000156.1:0-2991 GCA_049684495.1 Anaerolineales bacterium
GTATAATCCCTGCCGGACGCGCGCAAAGAACGCCATCCCGCATCCTCCCGGCCTTCCCGCCGGATTAAAAAAGAAATAGACAGGATTTACAGGATTAATAAAACATCCATCCTGTGCTCGTTGAAAAAGTTCATCGAATCGCATCCGGCGAAGCATTTCTCCCGTGGTAAGCGATCCCTCGCTTTCCCACGCTTCGCTCGGGACAGGCTGCTCGGGATGACTGTCCCAGCGGTCGCATCCTGTAAATCCTGAGAGAATCCTGTCCATCCTATCTATTCTTCTTCCCGGAGAAGACCATGCTCGACATCAACTACGTCCGCTCCCACTCCGATGAAATCCGCGAGATGCTCCGGCGGCGGAACACCGAAGGGCCGCTCGATCTCGTCCTCGAAGCCGACGGCCGGCGGCGGACGCTTCTAACGGAAACCGAGACGCTGAAGGCGCAGCGCAACGCGGCGAGCAAGGAGATCGGCCGGCAGAAGGATTCGGCCGACCGCGAGGCGAAGATCGCCGAGATGAAGCGGGTCGGAGACCGGATCGCGGCGCTCGACGAAGAGGTCCGCAAGACCGAAGAGGAGCTCCAGCGCGCGCTCTCGGCGATCCCGAACCTGCCCGACCCGCGCACGCCGGTCGGCCGCGATGAAAATGAAAACGTCGTCCTGCGCGCCTCGGGCGAACCCAAGCCGCTCCCCTTCCAGCCCAAAGCCCACTGGGATCTCGCCCCGGCGCTCGGGATCCTCGATTTCGAGCAGGGCGCGCGCATGACCGGCTCGCGCTTCTACATCTTATACGGCGCCGGGGCGCGCTTGCAGCGGGCGCTGATCTCCTGGATGCTCGACCTGCACATCCGCCAGGGGTACCGCGAAGTCTACCCGCCGTACATGGTACGCGGCGAGGCGCTCTTCAACGCCGGCCAGCTCCCGAAATTCGCCGACAACCTCTACCACGACGCGGAAGAAGATCTGTGGATGGTCCCGACGGCCGAGGTGCCCCTGACCAACCTGCACGCCGGAGAAATTCTGGAACCGGACCGGCTGCCGCTGCGCTACACCGCCTACACCGCCTGCTTCCGGCGCGAGAAAATGGCCGCCGGCCGCGAT
This sequence comes from Anaerolineales bacterium, assembly GCA_049684495.1. Lineage (GTDB taxonomy): Bacteria > Chloroflexota > Anaerolineae > Anaerolineales > RBG-16-64-43 > JAFGKK01. The sequence continues at coordinate 1,101 of JBAVFZ010000156.1, forward strand.
GTGCGCGGGATCAAGCGCGGTCACCAGTTCGACAAGGTCGAGATGTACAAATTCACCCGCCCGGAAAACTCGGACGCGGAGCTGGAGGGGATGCTCGCGGACGCGGAGGCCGTGCTCCAGGGGCTCGGCTTGACCTACCGGGTGAAGCAATTGTGCACCGGCGACCTCGGCTTCTGCGCGACCCGCACCTACGACCTGGAAGTGTGGTCGCCGGGCGTGGCCGAGTGGCTCGAGGTCTCCTCGGTCAGCAACGACGGTGATTTTCAGGCGCGCCGGGCCGGGATCCGCTACCGCCCGGAGAAGGGCGCCAAACCCGAATTCGTCCACACCTTGAACGGCTCCGGGCTCGCCCTGCCGCGCACAATGATCGCGGTGATGGAAAATTTCCAGACGGCTGCCGGCGAGATCACCGTCCCGGAAGTTCTGCGGCTGTGGATGGGGGGAGTGGAAGTGATCAGGAAGGAAAATCTCTAGGTGGTCGAGCCCTGCCCCGGCTTCGCCGTGACGGGGCCGGGGTAGCCCGCGTTTTCTGCGGGCGTATCCCCGGCCCAGCCCGCCAGGGTGGGCGAGACCTCATCTCACGTCTTTATAAAAACCAATTCATCACAATCCGCAAAAGGGGGAAATAAATGGCTTGGATGGACATACTACGATGTTCCGATGGAACCTATTATGTTGGGTCGACTAATTCGCTAATCGTCAGAGTAAATCAACACCAACAAGGAAATGGCGCTTTTTACACAGTCAGGCGTTTACCCGTCGAATTGGTCTATTTCGAGGAATATAAGAATATTACAGAAGCTTTTGCCAGGGAGTAACAAGTCCAAAATTGGGGCCACGCAAAGCGTGAAGCATTAATTCAAAGAGCCTTTCACACATTGCCAGGATTATCCAAGAAAAGATTTAAAGATAGACAATAACGTGAGTAATTAGTAATTCGGTGCGGTGCGGTCTCGATACGGGCCTCGCTTCGCTCTGCCCTACTCGACCACCTTTCCAATAATAAAAAAGAGCGGCCTCTTCCGGCCGCTTTTTTTATATCCGTGAAGATCGGTTTTCCCGGTCGGCTGCCTACGCCTTTTTTACGATGAAATTGTCGAACAAGACGATGATCGGCGCATCGTCGTACGACCCGGCGATCAACCCCACACCCCCTTCGGAGAAATCGGAATCCTGCACTTCCAGGAGCTGTTTGCCGTTGGCATACAGAGTTAGCGTATCCCCGACGCAATCCGCGCGCAGGTGATTGGCGGCCATGCCGGTCTGGATCACCCCGTTTTCATCCGCCGGCATTTCGTCCAGCTCCACCAGTAGGTCCTCGCCGTCCTTGAATTTTCCGACGGCGTAGTATCCATCGGAGGAGATGATCAGATAGTAGAAATTATCGTCGTCCTGATACCGGCAGATGACGCCCATATCATGCGGCGTTTCGTCGGATGCCAGAATATCGACTTCGATGCTGACATCCGTGTACGTACCCGCCGTGTCGGGGTCGGCGAGTAAATACGACATGGAATCGGCGACCGAGATAATGTACGCCCCGTCCGAAAATCCGGTTGTTCCGTATTCATCGGTGACGGCTCCCCATCCCTTGGAATCATCCGAGAAATCATCCTCAAAGAGGATGGTTCCGGAGGAGTCGGCGGTACTCGCCGGCGCCGTATTCGAAACACCCGAAGCGTCCGGCGTGGCCAATGCTTCCACCGTGGATAACATACCCGATACCTCGGACAGGCTCGAGCAGGAAAACAGGAGCACGGCGGCCGGTATGGCCCATACGGTGACGCGGTTTGAAATTTTCATGAAACGCTCCATTCGGGAATTTTTTGGCCGGTTTCCCGGACCGGCGTCCATTATAATTCCTTCCTCCCTGAAACCCGCCATCGAGTCG
>JBAVFZ010000157.1:0-2086 GCA_049684495.1 Anaerolineales bacterium
ACTTCCACCATCGCGCGCGCCAGCGCTCCGTCGGAGCCCCGAAATTTCACCGGCAGGCAGGCAAAGCGGCATGCGCCGGACGGCACGTCCTTTAAAATCAATCCTTCCACGATAATCACTTCCGCCCCAAGCAGCGCACGGTGGACCGGAGCGGTCTGATCCCGGCAGGCCACGGACAGAAAATCACTGCCTACCAATTGAATCCCCTTTCCCACAATCCACTTCGCGCCGCTTTCATCCAATCCGGCGTAATCGTCGCGAAAGACGGTCATGGATTCGAGCATTGCTGAATTGCTCGTCTTCAACAACAGCCGCTTGGTGCCTGCCGGTATCCCGATCCGGTCCAGGCCATCCGCTCCGATGCGCTGCACGGAGGTTAAGTCGGCCGTCCACGCGGGACCGGTTAGGATCTCGAGCGGCAGTTGTTCGATGGTTTTTCCGCCGGGGATGAAATGCAGCGGCGCATCGACATGCGTTCCAGTGTGCACGCCGCAGGTGATCCGGGAAAAATTATTATGCGCGCCCTCCTCCATCTTCTGCGTCCGGTGCAGCTCCACGCCGTCATCCCCCGGCCAGACGAGCATTCCGGAATACACTTCCATGGAGATGTCGATGATCCTTCCCATACGGTCTCCTTCTGCGGTGGATCCGATTGTCGAACTTACCCCGCGGCGGCGGAACGTGTGCGCCGGCCGGTGAGCCGATATCCATTATATGTGTTCCGCTGCGGGAGGTGAAACGGCACCTTGCACTTTTATGGAATAATGCGATAATTGGGGAACTCCGAAGCGACGAATCATAAAGCCCTGACCCGGCGGGTGGGGCTTTTCTGTTGCCTCCGAGTCAACTCAAACCGCCGAGGGCATAATGAACAGAGAGAAAGCCATCGAAGAACCTCCTGGGTCACAAATCTCGCTCCCCATCGTTCCGGCCGCTCCGCGCCGGATCAGTCCTCCGCTGAAAGTCGCCGTGCTGGCGAATCTGAAGAAGAGCATTCCCCTGCGCGAGGACGCCCCTCCCGACGAAAACGTCGAATACGATCGCGAAGAGACGGTGGAAGCGATCCTTGAATCGCTCCGCTCGGTTGGCCATAAGCCGTTCTTCCTCGAAGCCGACGCTACCCTGCTCGACAGCATCCGCAAGACCAAGCCCCAGTTTTGCTTCAACATCTCGGAAGGCCTGCGCGGCGACGCGCGCGAATCGCATATCCCGGCCATCCTGGAAATGCTCGGCGTGCCGTACAGCGGGTCGCGGATACTCGCCAACGCCATCTCGCTTGAAAAAGTCATCGCCAAACGCATCTGGCGCGACCGCGGCCTGCCGACCGTCCCGTTCCAATTGTTCAATGATCTGGAGGCGCCGCTTCGTTCGACGCTGCGCTTCCCGTTGTTCGTCAAGCCCGTGCGCGAGGGATCCGGCAAGGGCGTCTCCCCGACCTCGATCGTCCAGAACGAGGAAGAATTGCGGCGCGAGGTCCGCCGGATCGTACAGGATTATCACCAGCCGGCGCTGGTGGAAGGTTTCCTCCCCGGCCGCGAGTTTACCGTCGGGATCATCGGCAACCCCCCCACCGGCCGCAAGCGCGCCAATCCGGATCTTTACGCGGCGGATGGCTTTCATTACTTCCCGGTACTCGAGATCGATCCAAACGTGGGCGTCGGCCAGGGCGTATACGGGTCGGAAGCCAAGGGGATCGTTCCGGGCGCTGAGGGATCGCCGGTATACACCTGCCCGGCCGATATCCCCGATAATCTGAAGAAAGACATGTACCGTCTGACCAAATCGGCGACGATCGCGATCGGGGCTGACGACTGCAGCCGGGTCGATATCCGCCTGGATTCCGAAGGCCACCCGTATCTGATCGAGATCAACACGCTGCCCGGGGTCAATCCGGATGTCAGCGATCTGTGCATCATGGCCAAGGCGGAGGGAATGCAGTATTCGATCCTGATCAACGAAATCCTCAACCTGGCCTATGACCGGTACGGACTGCCGCTTGAGGAGAAAGTCCCAGCGGCGGCTTGATATTACAGGGAATTTTTGTAATCCACGAAGAGCATGAAGCCCGCCCTGGTCGGGGGGAGCC
>JBAVFZ010000158.1:0-8866 GCA_049684495.1 Anaerolineales bacterium
GAAATATATTCGTCATTTCTATCCTTTTAGTTGGAACTGCAATTGTCCTATTCTTCCTAATCGCTCTATATTAATAATTGCAGGAAATCCTTTTTTCTGACAATATTTTATTTTCTAAAGAAAACAAAAGTGCTGTACTATTATTTGGTAATTGAGATTCGAAATTTCGATAAAACTTTTTCAATACTAGATAAGAAACGCGTAAAAATATAATATCTCTAAAAAAGAGCTATTAAAATGTGACAAACGTCACTCCAACCATGGACGGTTGGATGATAAAGTAGGTGAATTGCACCACCGCGATAATATGACACGATGAGAACTCCTCTGGAAGGTTCCCCGGCGCGCTCCGATTTCGCCGTCGAATTATGGCGCGGGCTCACCCCGTACCTCGGCGTGGCCCAGACCGTGCTGGCCTTGGCATACCTGCTGGCGGGCGGCGGAGGGCTTCAATGGCCGTGGATCGTCGCGCTGTTTACCGTGCAGGGAGTGGTCAATATCGGCATCAGCGTCCGGGCCCAAACCGTCCACGATATTTCCGTCCTGATGCATGTGTTCGCGGTCTTCAACTGGATAATTTCCTCGCTGGTCGTCGGATTCGCAGGCGGATACCCCACGCTCTTCTGGCTGATGTTCGTCCTCGGCGCCATCCACAGCGGTTTGTTCATCGGGCGGCCCGGAATCCTGCTGACCGGGTTCATCGCCAGCGCCGCACTGACCATTCCCCTGCTTTATTTCGGAGGCCTGACGTTTCAGGCCGGGGTCGGGATCGGAATGGAGATGCTGTTCCTCCTGGTGATCGGTTTCATCACCGAAAAAACAACCACCACGCTCCTCGGCGAGCGCGAAAAATACAAGCGGGCGGAGGAGGCACTCCGGGAATCCCACGACACGCTGTTCCTGGCGCTGGAAAAACAACAACAGCAGGCGCAGGATATGACCCTGCTCTCGGAGATGGGGGATTTCCTGCAGGCCTGCCCGGTCCTGGAAGACAGTTACGCCATCATCGGCTACTACACGCCGCGCCTGCTGCCCTTCCCGAACGGCATACTCTACCTCAGCGAAGAATCCCGGAATACGCTGGAGGCGGTAAGCGCCTGGGGCGGGATCGAGGAGGAAAAGAATTATCCGCATTGCTCGCCCGCCCACTGCTGGGCGCTGCGCCGCGAACAAGTGCTGTGGATGGATGAAGCTTCGACCGGGATGCACTGCCATCACCTGGATCATTCCAAGGTGGCGCAGTACATGTGCATCCCGCTCTTCGCGCAGCGCGAGGTGCTGGGGATCCTGCACCTGCAATCGCGGATCGGGGAATCCCCGGCGCCCATCCCCGAAGGGGAGGCGCAAACCCGGGTGCTTTCGCTCGCCAAGACCGTCGGTGAACACATCACCCTGGCGGTCGCCAACCTCCGGCTGCGGGAAAACCTCCGCAACCAATCCATCCGCGACGGCCTGACCGGCCTGTTCAACCGGCGCTACCTGGAGGAGACGCTCGAGCGGGAAATCCACCGCGCGGTCCGCGAACAGGCGCCGCTCTCGATCATCTTCATCGACATCGACCACTTCAAATCCTTCAATGATGAATACGGGCACGAGGCGGGGGACGCCGTCCTGCGCCGGCTCGGGGCGTACCTCACCACGCAAGTCCGCTATGAGGATATCGCCTGCCGGTATGGCGGGGAGGAGTTCGTGATCGTGCTGCCCGATGCCGCGATCGGCATCGCCGCGGCGCGCGCGGAAGGGATGCGGGCCGGCGTGAAGGGCATGAGCGTTGCGGTCGGCGGGAAGACGCTGCGCGGGATCACGCTCTCGCTCGGCGTTTCCGCGATCCCGGAATTCGAAGCCTCCGGGGAAATCCTAATGCGCGCGGCGGATGCCGCGCTCTACCAGGCCAAGGCCGAGGGGCGCGACCGGGTGGCGGTTGCGAAAACGGCAAAATAAACCATAGCCAGGATTTTTCAGGATTGACAGGAAAAGCGGAAAAATAAATCCTGGTCAATCCTGTAAACCTTATGAAATAAAAAAGCCCGGCGAGAACCGGGCTTTTTTGCCAGTGAGAAGCTTATACCTGCGAGGTGCTCTTGACGAAATCGAGCACGTCCTTGATCTTGGTGAAGGCGAGCGCGGTGACCGTGTCGGCGCCGCCGTAGTAGATCGCGATCCGTCCGGTCGGCGGATCGTACAGCGCCGCACACGGGAAAGCCACGTTCGGGACATCGCCCACGCATTCGTACAGCGTCTGCGGGGAAAGCAGGTACGGGCCGCCGCGGTGGATCACCTTCCAGGGTTTTTCGAGGTCGAGCAGCGCGGCGCCGAAGCTGTAGACGAACCCGTTGCACGAGGTCAGCACGCCGTGGTAGAAGACCAGCCAGCCTTCGGACGTTTCGATCGGCGTCGGTCCGGCGCCGATCTTGGTCGCCTGCCAGCCGCCCTTGGTGCCCATCACGAAGCGGTGTTCCCCCCAATGGATCATGTCCGGGCTCTGGCTGATGAAAATGTCACCGAACGGGGTGTGGCCGTTGTCGCTCGGGCGGCTAAACATCACGTACTTGCCGTTGATCTTGCGCGGGAAGAGCACGCCGTTGCGGTTGAAAGGCAGCAGCGCGTTTTCCAGGAAATGGAACTTCTGGAAGTCGAACGTGTATCCGATCCCGATCGTCGGGCCGTGATACCCGTTGCACCAGGTCACGTAGAACCGGTCTTCCAGCCACACCACCCGCGGGTCGTAGCGGTATTGGAACTTGCCGATTTCGGGATCGTCGCACAGCCATTCGATCGGGTCGTTATCCAGCTGCCAGCGGATGCCGTCCTTGCTGAACCCGCGGTGCAGGTTCATCACGCGGGCGCGGTTGTCGGCGCGGAACACGCCGGCAAAGGTGCCCTGAAAAGGGACCACGGCGCTGTTGAAGATGCTGTTGGAAGACGGGATCAGGTTGCGCGGAATGACCGGATTGCCGCTGTAACGCCAGACGACGTCGAAACCGCCGGCGGGTTTTTCTTCCCAGGGGATGTTGGGCAGGGGAACTTGGGTCATTGAAATAATTCTCCTTCGAAAGGACGGGGCATGGTTGCCCGATTTGTAATCCAGCCGCGGAATTATAGCATACGAACCCGTGGGAGTCCCGCGGGCGGGAGCGGAGTTTTTGGGAACCGCAATTCTCCCCTCCCCGGCGTGTGGGGAGGGGTGAGGGGGAGGGGATGGCACATGCCGCGGAATTATCCTCCGGGCACCGCGACCGCACGGGTATACGATGCCCCTGCCGGGAACAGACCATTTCGATGGAGAGCCCCCCGTGAGACGGGCTTTGACCAACAGCGCCACGCTTCAGGCTGGCGCTGGTATGTTCGACCCCAACCCCTCCAATTCGCATATAATTATCCGGATATCCGTTTTTTTCCCCATCCTTCCCCGGAGGTTTTCACTGGCATGGCCGCCAAACTTACCCGCCGCGAGAAATGGACTTACGGGTCGGGCGATCTGTCCTTCAGCCTGATCACCACCATCGTCGGCGCCTATTTCGCCATATTCCTCACCGATGTGGTTGGCGTTCCGGCGTCCATCGCCGCGCTGGCGATTTTCGTCGGCAGCACGTGGGATTACATCAACGATCCGATCGTTGGCTACCTCTCGGACCGCACCCGCTCGCGCTGGGGGCGGCGGCGCCCTTTCCTTCTTTTCGGAGCGATTCCGATGATGCTGGCTTTTACGCTGATGTGGTGGCGCCCGCCGTTCACCGAACCGATCGTATTGGGGATCTATTTTTGCATGGTGTTCATCGTCTATGAACTGGCGGCGACCTTCGCCTATATGCCGTATCTGGCGTTGACGCCCGAATTGACATCGGATTATGACGAGCGCACTTCCTTAATGAGCAAGCGTGCGTTCTTCTCCATTCTGGGAAGTTTGGTTGCGTTCACCGTCCCGCTGTTGATCGTAGGCGGTTTCCACCCCGAGAACGCCGGGCGGGTGCTGCTCATGGGGGCGGTATTCGGATCCGTCTGCATCGTTCCGCTCTGGCTGGTGTTCTTCGGCACGCGCGAGCGGGAGGAGTTCATGCGCCGGCCGCCGAATGGGCTGCGCGAGTCGATCGGGGCCATGCGCAACAACCGCCCCTTTGTGTTCAGCTTGGTGATCTACCTCTTCACCTGGGTCATGGTCGCCATCATCCAGCTGATCATGCTCTATTACATTAAGCATGTCATCCGGCAGGAGGCGCAAAGCGATCTGATCATGGCGACGATCTTTGTGGTCGCAATGATCGCCCTGCCGATGTGGGAATGGATCTCGCGCCGGCTTAACAAACGTTTGGCCTATATCGCCGGGATGGCTTTCCTGGCGGTCGTCCTGCTTACCCTGTCCTCGCTCAACGCTTCCACCAGCCTGGCGGTGATCCTGTTGATTTGCGTGCTGGCCGGGATCGGTGTGTCCGCCGCCCACATCATCCCCTGGTCGATGCTTCCCGACGCGATCGAATACGGCGAGCTGCACACCGGCGAACGCCACGAGGGGATGTTCTACAGCCTGATCACGCTGGCGCAGAAGATCGCCGTCTCCATCGCGCTTCCCCTGGCGCTTTTGGTACTCGACCGATCCGGGTACGTTCCCAACAGCGCGGTCCAACCGGAATCCGCCGTCAATGGAATCCGGCTGATCGCCGGCCCGATCCCGGCCGTACTGATCGGCTTGGGCATCCTGTTCGCTTTCCTATATCCCCTGGGACGCGATAACTACATGGAAATCGCGCGCGCCCTCGAAGCCCGGCGGTTAAAATCCGCTCCGGCCGATCCCGTAGAGAAGCCGCATGATTGAAGTCCGCCCCGTCCAGACGGCTCGCGAGAAGCGCGCCTTCCTCACATTCCCGTGGCGCGTGTATGCGAAGGACGCGCTGTGGGTGCCGCCGCTGCTGCCCGAACGCGAAAAGGTCATCGATCCAAAGCGCGGATTATTTTTTAAAAACGGGTATGCCGATCTGTTTATCGCCTGGAAGGACGGCCGGCCCGCGGGGACGATCTGCTGCGCGGAAGATACCGCCGACACGCGCGTCCGTGGCCATGCCGAGTGCATGTTCGGATTTTTTGAATGCGTCGAGGATTATTCCGTCGCCGAAGCGCTTTTACGGCGCGCCGAGGATTGGGCCCGCGCGCATAAGATGCCCGCGATCTACGGGCCCTACAATCTCGACCGCGAGGATTCGCGCGGAATTCTGGTCGAGGGGTATGATCGGCCGCCGGCGCTTCTGTGCGGCCATAACCCCCCGTACTACAGGGATTTTTGCGAACGGTTCGGGCTGGTCAAGCGCGAATCCGACAATCTGGCGTATAGCATCGATATCGACCTGACCCGGCCGGAAATCCGGCGCCTGACCCGTCTAGCCGAGCGGGTGCGCCGGCGGAAGGCGGTGACCATCCGCGGCGCGCGGATGGACAACCTGCAAGTGGAGATTGACATCGTTTGGGATTTGCAGAACCGGGCGCTGGCGCACCTCCCCGGCTTCGTCCCCTATCCGCGCGAGTCGATCGAAAGCCTGGTCATGCCGCTCAAGGACCTGGCCGATCCCGAACTGGTGCTTTTTGCCGAGATCGACGGGAAAGCCGTCGGCTGGTTCCCGGCCGTTCCCAATTTCAATGAAGTGTTGATCCACCTCAACGGGCTGCGCTACCCTTGGGATTATTTGCGCGCATTGCGGTACCGCAACGCCAGGCCGGAAAGCATCGCCATAAAAAGCATCGTCGTCCCGCCTGAATACTGGGATACCGGCGTCGCGATCCTGCTGTTCGACGAGATGGCCCGGCGCGCGGCAGCCAAAGGATACAAGTGGGCGGATTTGTCGCTAACCGGAGAAGACAACCCCGATACGTGGGATCTCGCCCACCATATGGGGGCGAAAATTTACAAACGGTATCGGTTCTATCGAAAAGAGGTTTGATCTTGATCGAACCGTTCCGAGGTTCGAGGGGATTCGCCCTAAAAAAGGCCGTTTTGAAGCACCTGCCACCGGGAGCCCGAAACATATTTGTCGGGGAACAAGATCCGGCATCCAGCGTCTTTTATTTTGTAGATAATCCCCTCTACTCTTCCCCTTTCCAAATTGGAGAAGGGGCAGGGGGACGGGTTGGGATCTTCCATGAGACGATTTCTCTTTCTTTCCGGTATCCTGCTTTCAGCGATTTTGCTCCTCCCCTCCTGCTCGGCAATTCCGGTCACTGCCCAGGATACACACTCGGATGTTCCGCGTGACCTTTCCCCGAAGGTGAAGGATTCCGACCTTGCGGAACTGGTCGCCGGAAATAACGATTTTGCCTTCGCGCTCTATCAGCAGTTATTTTCGGGGGATGAAAACCTGTTCTATTCGCCGTACAGTATCTCCACCGCGCTGGCTATGACCTATGCCGGCGCGAGTAACAGGACCGCGGACCAGATGGCCCAGGCGCTGCATTACACGCTCCCGCAGGAGCGGCTGCATCCGGCGTTCAATAAACTGGCTTTGGAATTGGCTGGCCGCGCCGAGGCCGAAGGCCTGAAGCCGGGCCAGGCGTTCCAACTAAGCGTCGCCAACGCGCTCTGGGGCCAGATCGATTTCCATTTTGAACCGGATTTCCTGGACTTGCTGGCGCGGAATTACGCCGCGGGCATGCGCCTGGTGGATTTCACGAAGGATCCCGACTCCGTTCGACGGGAGATAAATGATTGGGTAAGCCGCGAAACCAAGGAAAAAGTCAAAGACATTGTTCCGGCCGGGGTGATAAAAGATATTACCCGCCTCGTGCTGGCCAACGCTGTGTATTTCAAGGCCGCCTGGCAGTATCCCTTCCCGCAGGATGCCACGCAGCCCGGAGAATTCTTCCTTGCGGATGGGACTGTCACCCAGGCGTCGATGATGCGCCAGCAGGCCGATCTGCGCAGCATGCAGGGCGGCGGGTACCGCGCCGTGGAGCTGCCGTATGCCGGCGGCAAGCTCTCGATGCTGATCCTGCTTCCCGATGAGGGCCAATTCACCGATGTTGAATCGAGGCTGGAGGCCGGCTTGCTGGATGCGACCGTGGACGCCTTGCAGGACGGTGAAGTCATCCTTACGCTGCCGAAGTTTAAATTCGAATGGGAAGCGAAAAAGCTCCCCGAGGATTTTGCCAGCCTGGGCATGACGGACGCTTTTTCGAGCGCCGCGGATTTCTCCGGCATGACGGGAAAACCCGATTTGTTTATCGGCGCGATATTGCACAAGGCATTTGTCGGGGTGGACGAATCGGGGACGGAGGCCGCCGCAGCGACGGTTGTGGTGATGGATAGAGAAGCATTGCCGTTATCAACGGTGGATTTTACGATCGATCATCCGTTTTTCTTTGTCATCCGCGATAACCCGACCGGCGCGATTCTGTTTCTCGGCCGGGTGACAAATCCTGCGGTGTAACCAACCTATCCCCATTATGGGGAGGGGTCTGAAGGAGGAACCATGAAACGACACCCCATCCTTGCATTGATTCTGCCGGCCGTTTTTCTCCTGCTTCCAGCCTGCGCGCCGGTGCCGGCCCGGGCCGAGGAGGTCCATTCGGATCTGCCGCGCGATATCTCCCCGCAGGTGGCGGATGCCGACCTGGCAGAACTTGTGCGCGGCAATAACGAATTCGCCTTCGCGCTGTATCCGCAGCTTTCCGCGGGCGGTGAGAACGTGTTTTATTCGCCGTACAGCATCTCCATCGCGCTGGCCATGACGTATGCCGGGGCGAAAGGGCGGACGGCCGAAGAAATGGCGCAGGCGCTGCATTACACGCTTTCTCAGGATCGGCTGCATCCCGCGTTCAATAAACTGGCGCTGGAATTGGAAAGCCGGTCACGCTCGGAGGACCTGGAACCCGATCAGGTGTTTCAACTGAACGTCGCCAATTCCCTGTGGGGACAGGCCGGGTTCGCCTTCGAGAAGGATTTTCTGGATACATTGGCCCGCCATTACGCCGCTGGGATGCGCCTGGTGGATTATGAAAAGGACGCCGAAGCCGCCCGGCAAAAGATAAACGATTGGGTCAGCCAGTCGACGAACCAGAAAATAAAAGACATCATCCCGCAGGGGGCGCTCGATGCGCTGACCCGGCTGGTGCTGGCCAACGCGGTGTATTTCAAAGCCGCCTGGGCTCACCCCTTCGAACCGGATGCCACGCAACCGGGCTCCTTCCGGCTGTTGGACGGGACGACGGTCGAAGTGCCGACGATGCAAGAACAGGCTTCCCTGCGCAGCATAACCGCTGAAGGGTACCGCGCGGTGGAACTTCCGTACGCCGGCTGGCAGCTTTCCATGCTGATCCTGCTGCCCGACGAGGGCGATTTCGAGGCCGTGCAAGCCCGGTTGGATTCCGGCTTCATCGATGGGGTGGTAAGCGGGCTTCAATCCGGCGAGGTTCTTCTGGCCATGCCAAAATTTAAGTTTGAATGGTCTTTGGGGTTGGTGGACGGATTAAAGGCGCTGGGAATGCGGGATGCGTTCGACCCGGAAGCCGCGGATCTCTCGGGCATGGACGGGCAGCGCGACCTGTATATCACGGATATTCTGCACAAAGCTTACGTCGCGGTCGATGAAACGGGAACCGAAGCGGCTGCCGCGACGACCGTGATCGTCGGCACCGCCTCCATGCCGGCCGAACCGATCGAGTTTAAAATCGACCGCCCGTTCTTTTTCCTGATCCGCGATAACCCCACCGGGACGATACTCTTCCTCGGCCGGGTGACGAATCCGGCGGCGGAATAAACCGCCTCTCCCGACCCCCTCCTTATATAAGGGAGGGGGTCTTTTTTTACGTTACAGGCATGGTATGCGGCAATTTACTCCCCCCTTGTTGTAAATCTGACATCGCGCGGTAACAGGATTGTAATAAC
>JBAVFZ010000159.1:0-1511 GCA_049684495.1 Anaerolineales bacterium
CCCCTCCTCCCTTCCCGTGATACGGGAAGGGAGGAGGGGAACGTCCCGAACGAAGTGAGGGACAAGGGGAGGTAGGATGGGATGGTAAAATTATGATAATAAAACCAAGGGGGAAAAATGAAACGCAGAACAGCGTACGGCGATTCGCACATTAAATTCCGCCAAGCCAGACAATTCCGTCAGGAGATGACCCCATCCGAAGGGCTCTTATGGTCCCGTCTACGTGGTAATCGGCTATTAGATTTGCATTTCCACCGGCCGCATGTCATCAGGGGTTTTAACCTCGATTTCTATTATCACGAAGCCAGGCTGGTTGTGGAGATGGATGGCAGTGTTCATAAATCGCGCCTTAATATCGATAAGAGGCGTGATGCGATATTGATGGCGGATGGATTAACCGTCTTCCACTGTAAAGCAGAAGCGGTGGAAAGAAATCCCGAGGAAGCAAGAAAGTTAATCGAGGGAAAATGCCGCGAGCAATTTACTCAATAATTGGGGTGAATCCGGCTTCGACGCGATAGTTCAACCCATTCCTCGCGACCTTCACCGCTTCCTTTTCCATACCGTCCAAATGCTCACAAGTGACAGGTAGATCCCATACGCCGCCGCCTCGGTCAGCGACGGGGCGGCGCTGTATCCGAAAAGCGCCCGCAGGATCTGCCCGGGGGCGGATTGTTCCGGCAGCAGAGCGGAGGTATCCCACACCGGAGCGGCGACCGCGGGAATGAGCCCGATCTCATTAAACTCGTGCACTCCGCGGCCGACCAGCCCCGCGGCAAAGAGGATCAGTACGATCGAGGTGACGGTGAAGAAACCGCGCGGCGAAAGCCGGATCGTGGAGGAAAAAATCAGCCAGCCGACGGCCAGGGCCGCCGCCAAACCAAGCCCCGCGCCCAGAACGGTCGATCCGGAATCCGATTCGATTGAAGCGGCGGTCAGAAAAATCGAGAGCTCAATCCCTTCCCGAACAACCGCGGTGAACGCCAGGAGAAACAGCGCCAGCCCGTTGCCCGCCATCGCCGTTTGGATCGTCCCGCCTTCAAGCGCCCCGCGGATCGAATTCCCTTCCCGCTGCACCCAGACCAGCACCCAGGTCAGGATTCCCGCGGCGAGGAACAGCATGGAACCCTCGAACAGCGGCTCCGCGTTCCCCTCGAGCGAGAGATCAAACGCGTTGAGCGCCCAGCCCGCGATCAGGCTGACGGCGGCGGCAGAAAACACACCCAGCCAGACGTAGCGGATCAGGTCATTTCGATCCACCTTGCGAAGCGCGCCCAATACGATGCCGACGATAAGGGCCGCCTCCAGCATTTCACGCAATGAGAGGAAGAAGGAAGCAATCATGTGTTCCCCGTTTCCAGCCTTAATAATAAAGTTATTTTTGCAATTATGTCATTTTTATGGCCGCTTTTTATTCCAATCTTAAGAATTAACCCGGAATTCCCATATGGCGAAGGGGATACTAGAGAGAATCCATTTTCATCACAGGAAGCTTTTTGTCGGGAAATTCC
>JBAVFZ010000160.1:0-36092 GCA_049684495.1 Anaerolineales bacterium
AGCTATTGCCGGCGACGTCCGTTGCGATTAAAACAATCGAATGTGACCCTTCACCAACGGTGAACGGAGCGGTGTAAGCAGCTTGAAGTGCTCCATCAAGCGAATAGACGATCGATCCTACTCCCGAGGTTGCGTCGCTGGCTGAGGCCGAGACTTCAACTGTCGATACGAACCATCCGCCACTACCGGCGATCCCGGATATTGATCCGGTTACGAAAGGGGGTTGGGTATCCACCGATCCGCTTGCATTACCCATACTTGAGGAATCCCCCCAAGAGGATAGCGCCCAGAAGGTGAAGTTGTTGACTCCTTCCACTAGCGGGACGGAGCAGGTGATTCCGTTGCAGGCAAAGGTAGCTCCGTTGTGTGTCCCTTCGATGGCAAGGATGTTGTATAGGGGAACCGGCTCGTTGGAACTAATCTCCAGGCTGGCGGATCCTCTACACCAGTTGTTTAAACCAGGATTGGCGCAAAGGATGCTTGCCGAGGCATTTGCTTCAGGGTAGACGACTTGGGTGGCTACACTCCGGCAGCCCTGGTCACCACCCGAACAACCTTCGATAGAAACTGATGGACCGACTGGATTACAGCTTGCTCCACAACCAGGCCAAGTATGAGTGGAATCGCTACACATAGCGACAGTAAAATATCCTTTTGTGCTTCCAGCATCTGGGCAGCTTCCATCCGGGGTTGTATATATATTTAAATGGCATCCAAATGCGCCAACATTGGCAGTATAGAAACAATGCTTGCGCTGCAGGACATAAGTGGTTGTCACCCGATTCGGGCCAAGGTAATCGAATGACCCCGCCCCGAGAGTGGAGAGGACTATCAAAGAGAGTAAGAATTTGAGGTTTGTCTTCATGACCCCCTCCTGCTGATTTTGTGGTTTTAAAAGCAAATTCCCCCTGCTTTTAAAGACGAACCGAAGTTAACGCCCATCCAAACCCAAAATGCCGATTAGCTCTTGGAAACGAATGTCCTCCAATTATATTTACGCGGGGGGTGAAGTAAAAGTGACATTCATCCCTAATCCCAAATAAGGATAGGATCGGAAACCCCTGCGAATCCATTCCATTCTATTAATCAGGTAATTCTACTATTATTACTCGGATTATTTTGTATTCGCCCCCCGCTTGCGGTATAATCCGCGCGATCCCGACCCTTCGGCTTCGTTGCGCTCACCCGCCCCGGCGGGGCAGGCCGGGGGCCTCTGGGTGACATCCTCGGTAATCATTTACTAGAAAAGGCAACAGGCAATGATCGACGTCAATGACCTCCGCAAGGGAGTGACCTTCGAGCTCGACGGCCGCCTGCTCAAGGTGATCGAATACTCCCACAACAAACCCGGCCGCGGCAACGCCACCATCCGCACCAAAGTCCGCGACCTGCGCAACGGCAACGTCCTGGATAAAACCTTCCAATCCGGCGACCGCGTGCAGGATATCCGCCTCGACCATCACCAGGCGACCTTCCTGTACTCCGACGGCAACCTGTTCCACTTCATGGATTCGGAAAATTACGAGCAGACGGCCATCGCCGCGGTCGTCGTCGGCGAGAACGCGCCCTACATCCGGGAAGGCCAGGAAGTCAAACTCACCTTCCATGAATCGGAGCCGATCGACGTCGAGCTGCCGGCTTCGGTCGACCTCAAGATCGTCGAGGCCGAGATGGGCGTCAAGGGTGATACGGCCACCGGCGCGACCAAGAGCGTCACGACCGAGACCGGTCTGAAGGTGCTCGTCCCGCTGTTCGTGGAAAACGGCGATACGATCAAGGTCGACACACGCACCGGTCAATACCTCACCCGCGCCTGAGCCATGCGCACCCCTTACGGGCAGGAGTGCGGTTACTACTACGAAGATTTCGCGCGTGGCCGCGCGCTCCAGGAATGCCGCCTGCTGGGACCGAAGGGCGGATGGGCACCGGCCCTGTGCAAGACCTGCCCGGTTCCCGGAATTCAGCGTGCCAACGCCTGCCCGGATATGGTCCTGCGCGGGACGGTCGCCGGCGGATTTCTCGGCCTCGGACGCAAAGTGACGGTCACAACTTTTTGCAGGCGCACGAGCCTCTCCGGGTTCGATCCGCACATCGGCTGCGGGGAAGAGCATACGGTCATCAAAGAAATTCGACCCCCATCGTAGGAGAGGAACCCCCTGCGCAGGGAAATAATCTCACCACGACGACACAAAGACCGCAAAGTTTTTTATATATAAACTTTGCGCCCTTCGCGCCTTTGCGGTGGGAAATTCGAACCAACTCTCGCCGACCATGATTTCCGCCATCCTCCTCGACCTGGACGACACGCTTCTCGAAAACGACATCGAGAAGTTTTTGCCCGTTTACCTCCAGGCGCTCGGGAAATTCATGGCGCCGCGGATCGATCCGGCGCGCCTGCAGGACGCGCTGATGGCCGGGACCAAGGCCATGCTGGAAAACACCGATCCGGAAATCACGCTCCAGCAGTCCTTCGAAGCGGTCTTCTTCCCGAAGATCGGAATGGAACGCGGGCCGCTCGTCCCCGAGTTCGAACGGTTCTATGCGGAAGGCTTCCCTCCGCTCAAGGATCTGACCCGGCCGGTGGACGGTGCCGTGCCGGCGGTTGAACTCGCCTTCGGCTTGCGCTGGAAGGTCGCGATTGCCACCAATCCGCTCTTCCCGCTCGCGGCGATCGAGCACCGCCTGGATTGGGCGGGGCTCGCGCCGGATGTGTACTCGTTCGACCTCGTTCCATCCTACGAGAGCATGCATTTCGCCAAGCCGCATCCCGAATTCGTAGCCGAGGTGCTCGGCCGGATCGCCGCCCAGCCGGGCGAGGCGGTTTTCATCGGTAACGACGATGCGGAGGATCTCGCACCGGCGCGCGCGCTCGGCTTGGCGACCTACCGCGTGATCCGCGGGCCGGATGCGGAGGCGGCTTCGGCGCGCGGGCAGGGCACGATGCGCCGGCTTGCCCGGGAGCTCGAATCCGATCATTGCGAAGCGGCCTTCATGCTTCCGGCCGACCCCTCGCCCTGCGCGCTGCCGGCGCTGCTCTCCGGCCACCTCGGCGCGATCCTGCATGCCTTCGGCGAGAGCCGCTGGTCGAGCTGCCCGCAGGAGGAAGGCTGGGGACCGGTCGAGATCGCCTGCCACCTGCGCGACGTGGAACGCGAGATCACCCGGCCCCGGCTGCGGAAGATGCTCGCCGAGGAGAATCCATATCTATTGCCGGTCGAATCCGATTCCTGGGCGGAGCAGCGGAACTACCGGTCCCAGGACGGGCCGCAGGCCCTGCGCGACTTCGCCGCGGAGCGCAAAGCCACGATCGCGCTGCTGCGCGATCTGCCGCACGCGGATTGGGCGCGCACCGCCCGGCACGCGCTCTTCGGACCAACGACGCTCGCCGAACAGGCGCGGTTCTCCGCGCGCCACGACCTGCTGCACATCGAGCAGTTGCAGGGCTCGGTCGCCGCGGCCGGCGTGTAGTTGTGAATGTCATCCCGAGGGGCCTTCAGGCCCCGAGGGATCGGCAGCGATAAACAATAAATCGCCACAATAAATTCATCGCCGATTCCTCGCCCCTTCGGGGCTCGGAATGACGTACTCGGAATGACTCCCGCCCCTTTGCATCCTCTCCGGGGCGGATATATAATGGCATGCGTCGCAGGGGGATACCGTCCGGGGTATCGTCTCCCGAAGCCGCCCATCTCCCACACGACATTAAAAATCGGCACGCATGAGAGTTGGCCATTGGAGGATGTATGAATCCTTTCCGGCGGTTCATCACCCGCATGTTCCCGGGCTGCCTGCTGTTGTTCGCGCTGGGATTCTTTTTTAATGTCGACCTCGTCCGCTCGCAAGCCGTGCCGTCCACTCTGCAGATCATTAAAATCGATTCGAGCGCTTTCCCGGAAGTCCGGGTTCAAATTCTCGTCCTCGGGCCGGGCGGATTGGAATCCGCCGCGCCCACCCGCGAGAGCCTGTCGCTTTCGGAAAACAACCGCTCGGTCGAGTACGAAATCGAACAGCAGGAGATGGGCGCGGAAATCGGTTTCGTCATGGATGCGGGCACGGGGCTTTACAGCGGCAGCGCCACCGGCGCCACCCGGCTGCAGGAAATGAAGGATGCCATCTCCGATCTGACCCAGGATCCGCTCCTCCTCACGGGAAAAGACATCTTCTATGTCATCGCCCAGGAGCCGAACGGTTCCCAGGTTTTGGTCAACCCGGAAACGCCCGCCACGCAAATCCCCAACATCCTTTCACAATACAACCCTCCGACCACTTACAACTACTCCTACCCGCTCGGAGGCGTGAGCGCGCTACTCGATTTTTACGCGAAGGAAAATTCCGCCGGCGTTGGCCGGGCGCAGGCGATCGTCGTCTTCTCGGGGAAAATGGCCGTCGACAAGAAATATCCGATGGCCAGCGTCGTGGCCAAAGCCAAGGCGATGGGGATCCGCGTCCATACCGTCCAGGTCCGGCATACCATGGCCGAGCAGGCGACGCTTGAGCAGCTGGCCGCGGAAACCGGCGGGCGGTTCTTCTATTACACCGCCGAGGGGCCCGCGAGCATTGCCGGCCTCAAGCCGCTGCTGACCGGCATCCGCACCCAGTACATCCTCACCTACCGTTCGCCGAATCCGGAAAGCGGCACGCGGGTGGTCGCCGTGAGTATGCAATACGGGCAGAACGAGAAGCCGGCCCTGGCGCAGTACGAAGTTACGGTCGAACCGCCGGTCGCCGTGATCCGCTCCCCGGGCGAGGATCAGACGGTCAGCCCGGAATCCTATGTGCCGACCGAGGACCCGCAAGCCACGCCCGCGACCGGGATCGTCGTCACCGCGTCGGTTTCGTGGCCGGACAGCCACCCGCGAAAGATCAAGCAGGCGACGCTGCTGGTGAACGGCGATCCGCAGTCGGTGTTGAGCGAACCTTCCGACCAGCTGACCTTCGTGTGGAATCCGGCCAAGGAGACCGCCCAAGGCCCGGTCACACTGCAGATTCAAATCGAGGATGAATTGGGGCTGGTCGGTCTGAGCGATCAGATCGTCGTGCGGATCGAAGCCGGATCCTCCGCCTTGCTCCCCTTCGAACTTTCCCTGAACAACATTCTGGCGATCCTCGCCTTCCTGCTCGCGGTTGCCGCGGTTGTGCTGGTGGTGGTCTTCCGCAAGCAGGTGGCGGGCACGGCCGAGCAGGCGGTCGGCGCGGCGACTGAGTTCATACAGGAAGTGGGCGAGACCCTCCGCTTCAAGGGCAAGACCGGCGGCTCCAAGGCGATGCTGGTGGATCTCGACGGGAACACCGGCACCGGCCGGTCTTCCTTCGAGCTTTTCGGCACCACCTCGATGGGACGGTCGAAGAAACATGCGGACCTGGTCTTCCAGGCCAACCAGCCCGACAGTCCGATCAGCCGCCTGCATTGCACCATCCTCGAGGAAGACGGCGCCTATTTCCTGCGCGACGATCAGAGCGCGAACGGCACGTATCTGAACGGCGTGCGCCTGGTTCCGATGGACCGCAATCCGCTCAAGGACGGCGACGAAATCCAGCTTGCCAATCCGGAGCGCAGCGGGGTCCGGCTGCAATTCCGCTGGGGCGGCGGAGGCGGATCGGGCGGCGGCATGGCCGATACCGAATCCACCAATCGCATGAGCCGGGAGTAATCAGAAAAACCTTTTCACCGCCAAGCCCGCCCCGGTTGGGGTGTGCCGGGGACGCAAAGGGCGTCAAGAATAGTAAAAAAATGCTTTGCGCTCTTCGCGTCTTAGCGGTGAAAGAACTTTTTTATGGGGCGTGATGAATAAATCCAATTCCAACCGAGGTTCCATCCGGATCGGGATGGACCAGAACATCGGCGCGTCGACCAAGCGGCGCTCGCTGGAGGACGCGTACTTCGCCGAGGCGCTTGTCACCGCCGGGGGCGAATCCATCACCCTGGCGGTCGTCGCCGATGGGATCGGCGGCGCCTCCGCCGGCGAGCGGGCCTCGAACCTGACGGTCGAATCCGTCACGGATTTCGTGCGCGGATCCACCGGGGCGGATTTTCCGCGGATCCTCGAAGCCGCGCTGCAAAAAGCCAACCGCGCGGTCTACGACGAAGCCCAGCGGGAAGAACACAAACGCGATATGGGTTCGACCGCCGTGGCGGTGATTGTCCACCGTGACCGGTTCTACCTAGCGTCGGTGGGCGACAGCCGCGCCTACCTCGTGCGCGGCGGCACGGCAATCCAGCTGACTTCGGATCACAACTTCGGCGAGGAAATGATCCGCCTGGGAAAGCTGCGCCCGGAGGAAGCGGCGCGCAACCCGCATGCCGGGGCGCTGGTGCGTTCGATCGGGAACGAACCGGAGGTTCAGGTCGATCTGGGCGTGTATTGGAACGCGCGCGAATCCGAAGCCGGCGCAAAAGCCCGGCAGGGGACTCTTCTGAGGCCGGGCGATCACCTCATTCTGTGCAGCGACGGATTGATCAAGGAACGGCCGGACGGCCGCGGGCATTTCGTCGAAACCTCGGAATTCGATCCCATCCTCTCGCGCAATCCCCCGTTGCAGGCGGCGCGGACCCTGGTGAGCAAGGCGATGGGCCGCAACGCCAACGATAACGTGACGGTGATCGTCCTGCAGAAGCCCGCGGGCGCGGCCGGCGCGGGAAAAGCGATCCTGCGCTGGGGAATGATCCTGATATTGCTGGCGGCACTGGCCGCGGCGGGAGTGACATTCCTTCCCCAACTGCTCCAATCCGGACGGACAACCCCCGTCCCCGCCAAGGATTCGATCCTCATCGGGCAGATCCGCGGCGAGGCGTTGTATAAGGAATCCGGCCAGGTGCCCCTCGCCCTGCAGGCGAATAGCTCGCTGCCGGTCAAACCCGGCGGCACGCTTCAGACTTTGGAAGGTACGGTGCTGTTTATCCTGCCGGATTCCTCGCGCGTGTATTTGGACCGGTTTTCCGAGGTGACGCTTACGCAAATCGCCGACCCGCGCACCGGCGCTCAAAACAACATCCTCACGCTGGATCAGGGCCGGCTGTTGATCGTCCTCGCGCTGCGATCCGGATTCTCAAGCACCGTCAAAGCCCCGGATAACCTGCGGGCGCAGGTGCTCGGATCGGTGATGGGCGTGGCGTACGATCCGGGGCAATCCCGGCTGGAGGTCGACTGCCTGGAAGGGGCCTGCCTGGTGGCGAATGGCGGGGATATCCTGCAGCTTGGCGGCGGGCAATCTTCCTGGGCGGATAAGAATTCGATCGGTCATGCGGACGAAGCGCGCTACGAATTGTGGGTGGATCTTGCGGGAGCGGATCCGGCATGGATAACACCCACCCCTCAACCGACCACGACGCCGACCAATACGCCGACCGCGACGAAAAAATTCATTCCGGCCAAGACGACCGAAGCGCCGCCTCCGCCCGGAGAGCAACCCAGCGCGACGCCGGAGGCATCTGCCACCTTGGAACTACCCACCGCGGAACCGCCGACGGTGGAACCTCCCACGGCGGAGCCGTCGGCCGATACGAGTGCAGTCGGTTGAAAAATACTTATCAGGCTGTCGTGCGAAGCGTCTATTCTTTTGCTTTCAGAACCCTTCGCTCAGGGCGATAAGTTTGATGCAACTGCAAATTTAAACCATCCTGCCGGATTGCTTCTACAAACCGGCATAAACCCTCCTCTCGATTCCGCCAAAGCACAGTCTGCATCCCCACCTGGATCGCGCCCTCAACATTTAACTTTGAATCGTCCATAAACAGACACCGCCGGGGTTCCACCCCCAGGCGGCGGGAGGCGCGCAGGTAGATTTCCGGATCCGGCTTGCGCGCGCCTTCCGCGCCCGAGGAGAGGATGATATCGAACTTTTCCGACATTTTTAATTTTGTATCGAAATACGGGAAGGTCAGCCGCGTCCCGTTGTTGATGATCCCTAATTTGTATTTTTCCCGCAAACCGGGCAAAAGCTCCCACAGCGGCGGATACGCCTCGTATTTGTCGGGGATGCGCGAAAGAACGCTATCGAATTCCTCGGCATTGATATGCACATTGGTTATCGCGGCCTTCCGAAACGCATCATCATCCACCACCCCGCCGATCATGTCGTCCACTGCGTCGACGGTTTTATCGCCGGCATAATCGCTCCGCAGGAAAAGCAGCACGCCCATAAAATCAAAAAGGATGGCTTGCAAACCGGATTGGCCAGTGTCCATCTCAATCCTTCCGTATTCCAAGGTATGAGGATTTTTCTTCGAAGCCAGTCATCCGTTGGGCCGGAGTGTGTCACGGAGCACCCGGGGACGTTCGATCTTTTATCGCGCGGTATTTTTCCACCCAGTCGTCGTTCAATGCATCCGCCTGTTTTTGAAGCAGGCGTTCCCCGAAGACCGGATTGGCCGGGTGGGCTACATCTAGAAAATCAAGGATGTCCAAGGCAGTCCGTTCGTACGCACCCGCAAGATCTTCGTAGGCCACCTGGAAAGGACAAACGCCGCAATCCCGGAAGAAGGTGCTCCAGCCCGCTTCACCCTCCAGGATCAACCGGTGCAAATTATCGATGAGTGAAAAATCGAAGATCGATTCCCCTTTGGGTACGGGGATATCCCCCTTACGCCGGGCATAGATCTGCGTCTGACCCGCCCTGGCCCAGGAAACGGCTTGGCGGATCTTGTCTCTTCGGATGATCCATATGTAGCGCTTCCCGGGGAAAAGGGCCGTCATAAGCGGTACCGCTTCCATCCCTTCGTATTCCGGAAGTTGGCGGAATCGTCCGAGCATCGTATGGAAGTAATTCCACATAATTTTCACGCCGAACACTCCATTGGGCGCCGTACCCTCCCTGAATACCAGTCGCAAGAATTCCCTCCGCGAAGTCACGCCGTGCCGGCGCGCCCACTCGCCCTCTTCCCATCCTTCGGTATCCAGGAAGAATTCTTCCGGACGTCCGGCCAAGCCCGTATTTTTGAGCGCTTCGCAAAGCAGAGAGCTGCCGCTTCTTTGCACTCCGCAAACGACATATGCCGTGCGTGGCTTTATCGGATCCGGAATCGGATGCGCCTCATCCATTCCATTCACCTTGACCCTGCTATTTCCATACTGCGGCGACGGTCCTATCCCGGCACACCATCTTCAGCAGCAACGCTGTATTCTCACTGCCTTCAAGAACGTTTTTACATGCCGTCACGAACAACCCTTCGGCGAATTCGCCGTCGTAATGGAAATAATCCCTGGAACCGCCGTCGCGGTACCGATAGCTCACCATCCCGAACGGCTGGCCGGCAGGCCGCTCCTCGGCCGGGACCGCGTCCCTTAGCCGGGATTGTAGCTCGCCCGCCAATTCGTCGAGATCGAAAACTCCGGGCTTGACGGTCAGCCACTCCGGCAACGCCCCATACGCAAGATGCGCTTCGCCGCCTCTGAATACGGTCAACCGCGTCTCCCCATGCGGGAAATCAAGGCTGATGCTGTCGATCATTTCGGTTTTCGGTTGACAGGAGGAAATAGTCAAAAGCAGAAAGGGAATAAGTGGAAACGGGACAAACCGTGTTTTCATACTGACAGACTCCTCATCCGGCGTCACGGTTTTTCCGGGAGCCGGAATTTCCATTCCAGGGCGTTCTCATACAAGTCCGGCACCCGTGTCACAAAGATCAGCGAATCGCCCTCGGCGAGATAACTGTCCGGCTGGAGCCGTTCCATTTGAAGCCAGAACCGTTCCAGGAGGCCGTGCATTTCGATGTCCGCGGCGTAATAGCGCAGCCGGAAACCGCCGTAATGGATGAAAACCTCGGGGGGATCGATTTTCTTCCGGTTCGGATAGATGTACCACTCATCATATTGATCGTGCGGAAGATCGTCCGGATGGGCGATCGGCGGACTGTACGCCAATCCGGTTTGAAAAACCCATCCCCGGTTTGTCATGTCTTCCGTCGGGACGAAGGGGCCGCTGTCGAAGGAGGTGATGATCACGAACCTGCCGACGGCGATTTGCGGGACGGCCGAGACCAGCTCTCCCAAGAACTGGGAGTTCCATACAATCCATTGATATTCTCCGCAGCGTCCGGTGATCATCGTGCCACCTTCCATTCCACGGATTATTATAGGGTAACTACGATAAATTATGTTCCTGGAAATCCCCGGTTATTCAATTTTTCCCCGGATCTCCGCCATGTACTTCGCCCCGCAGCGTGCGCACACCGCCAATGGCTGCCTGCGGCGGTAGGCGCGGAAGGCCTCGGCCCGCGGGCTTTTCCACAATTCGGCGATGGTCGACTCGCGCACATTCCCGATCACGTAATCCGGAAAATCCACGCAGAAATTTGCCTCTCCCGCCGGCTGGATGTCGATCAGTTTTTCCACGTTCGCGCAGGCGGTGGATCCCACGGGTGTCACCGCGTCGGTGAACCATGTGCGGTATTCGTCCTCCGACATCGGGAAATACGGATAATCCGTGATCCCCGCCAGCGCGGAGCGGTAGGCGCGGAGTTCGCCCGGAAATTTTTCAACATCCACCCCGCTCTCTTCATGATGGAACCCCCTCCAGGAGAACGCCTTGCATCCGAAATTTTTCCCCAGCTCCGCTTCGTATGTTTCGCCGATCGCGCGGGGGATGAAATAATAGGCAACAATGCAGATCGAACCGATTCCCAGGCTTCGCGCCACATCCGGAAGTTGCCCCAGCCCTCGGTAGGACCAGGGGCTGATGGTGAATGTGATGGATTTGGAGAGCGCCGCCCCCTGCCTCTTCTCCTCCTCCTCGAGCCGGGCCAGTCCCTCGCGGAGCCGCTGGAAAGTTCCTTTCACCCCGCGCACCGAGTCGTGAATCTCCTCCGGGCCGTCCACCGAGAACGTCAGGTGCATGTTACCGATCCGGACGAGATCCGCGGCGAAGGAAGCCAGCCGCGTGCCGTTGGTGTCGATCGAGGTGAAGATCCCTTTCGCGCGGAGATATTCCAGCAGCGGGATAATGTCCGGATAGAGAAACACCTCACCGCCGCGGAGGATAACGCTCTTCAGGCCGTGTTCGGCGATTTCGTCGACCAGCCTCTTCCAATCCGCCAGAGCGAGTTCGTTGCGCGATGCCGAGGATTGGGCGCGGATGTACCCCTCTTCACTCCATTGGCCGCACATCCGGCAGCGCAGGTTGCAGGCGTTGGTTAGGGTGAAGGAGGCCGTTTGGGGGAAATTCAGTGGGGCGTTCAAATCATTTTCCCTCGACGAAGCAGAAGTAGAAGCAGCACCGCTTCGAAGGAATAGGCGGACGTATTGGCGATGGCCACGCCGAGGTATCCGGCCGTGGGGGTAAGTAAGAAACACAGGGCGATGAACAAACCCGCCGTCAACAGCGCCGCCCATAAGGGCGTGCGCGCGTCCTGCCGGGCGTAAAACGAACGCACGGCGGTCTCGATCAGCGCGTGGGCCGGCAGCCCGAGCAGGAAGATCCGCGCGGCGGCGGCCACCATCGCCGAATCCTCCGCCGTGAAGGCGCGTCCTTCGAACACCATCCGCACCGCCGTCCCCATCAACGGGATCCCAAGGATCAGCACCGGCAACGTCATCGCCAGCGTCAGCCCGACGGCGCGCCGGATCATCCGCCGCAGTTCGTCGAAATTTCCGCGGTCGGCCAGTTCCGAAAGCGTCGGCAGGAGGACCGTCCCGAGCGCCGATCCGAGGATCGTCTCGGGTACCTGCAGGATCAGCCAGCCGTAGGCCAGCGCGGTGATCGCGCCCTCGCCCAGCCCGGAAGCAAAGTTGTCGGTGGCGACGAAAATCGTCTGGATCGCGGCCACGGTCAGGATCCGAGGCCCCATGAGCGTGGCGGCTTTGATCACGCCGGGGGAGCGCCAGTCCAGCGAGGGAGTCCAGCGGAATCCGAATCGCACCAACCCCGGGATCTGGATCGCCAGGTGCAATGCCGCTCCGATGATCGTTCCGTAGGCCAGCCCGAAAATTCCAAACCGCGGAACGAGAACGAGCACTCCAAATATCAACCCGCCGTTGTAAAGGATCGGCGCCAGGCCGGGAAGCAGGAAGTGTTTGTTCGCCTGCAGGCTCCCCATAACCAGACCGCTGATCGAGAAGATCAAAAGCGCCAGCAGGTCCAGCCGCATCAGGCGGGTGGTGAGCGCCTGGTACTCGGGATCGAGGTTCGGCACCACCACACGCGAGATGAACGGCTCCGCAAATACCGCCAGAAGAGCGGCCATCGCTGCGGTGATTAAAAACGCCCAGTTCGCCAGGCGCGAGAAGAGCGCCCACGCCGCTTCCCGGCCGTCGCGGTCGAGCGCTTCGGTCAGCACCGGGATCACCGCCACCGCCATCGCCCCGCCGGAGATCAGCGCAAACAGCATATCCGGAAGGTTGTTGGCGGCATTGAACGCGTCCAACTGCCGTCCGACCCCGAAACTTTGCCCGACCAGAATCTGTCGCACCAGCGCAATCAGTTTATCGGCCGCAAACAGAAAGCCGACCAGCAGAAACGATTTTGCGATCCGTTTGTTCAAACCACCTCCCCAAGCTGGGTAAGTTGATCGAGCGCGGGTGCGAACCCCGGATGCCGGACGAGCGCTTCGCGCCAGTCGTCGATCGCGCCCTGGCGGTCCCCCAATTGGAAACGGGCCATGCCGCGCCAATACCAGGATTCCTCAAGGTTTTCCTGCACGTACAGCGTGGCATTCGCCAGATCGACAACGTCCTGATAGCGGCCGGAATAGAAGTATGCAAAGTACGGCCCGGTCTGGTACCACAGGAACCGGTAGGGCAGCCCCGGGTTGCGCGCCATATCGTAGGCGAACGCCGCATCCACATATTCCTTGCGCGCCACATGGACCGTCCCGAGGTTGAAATACGCGAACGCCAGGGGTTCCCCGGTAAGGGTCTGGGATTCGCGCCGGGCCAGCTCCAGCGCGGCGAAGGTGTTGGCCTCGGCGTCCGCGTTCGGACCGAGGATGCCGGCCAGTTCGCTCTCCCGCTCCCGCGCATATACGACGAGGTAGACGTAATTGAACGCCCGCCAGTCGTAAAGCAGCGAATCGTAATCGACCGTGGTATCGGGACCGTAGTAGGAATCCTGGGTCAGGACGGTGCGTGTTGCGTCGTCGTATCCCACCACGAGCGTGTAGTGCCCCATCCATCCCAGGTCCGCGCGCCCGGGGACGATCATTCCCTTTTCGATCAGCACCGGAAACCCGGCGGCGATCAACTGGCGCAGGTCGTCCAGCGTGCCGGCCATGCGGTTGAATACGCCGTAGGGTGATTGCTCGAGCACAAAGCGTTCCAATTCATACGGCATGACGTTTTTATCTTCCCGGTTGGGTTTGAGGGCCTTGGCCGCTTTGGTCTGGTTCCCGTCCCAGCCCCAGAAATTCAACAGCATCGAGAGGGTGGCCGGACCGCAGTTGTTCCATCCCTGGAATTCGTGCTTGAAAGGGGAAAGCGTGACGGAAGCCGGCACCGCCGCGCGGGTCACGGATGGCGTTACACTCGGTAATTCGGCTTCGGTTTGGGCAACGCCCGGGGTAACGGTCGGGGTTTGGGCGGCCGCCAGGTCCTTCGCGGCGGTCAGGGTTCCCTGCATCATCGCCATGCGCGCCGGATCGGCGGTCGCGATCGTATCCGAATGAGGGAAGAAATAACCCCGCAACTGCGCCTGGAATTCCTCCATCCGCCAGGCCAGCCGGTCGTTGACGGCCGGGATCTGGTACACCAGCAGTGCCGTCTCGACCAGGATGACGGCGATCAGCGCCAGGGTGAGGATTCGTTTTATCTTCAAGGGATGGCCCGCCTGCCTCCGTTCACCGCCCGGGATTATACCGTCCGGCCGGGCGGCCGTTTTGTCACGCTCCATTTGCATCGCTTAATAATCACAATAAAGTCGGGCGATCGTTGGGAAAACGTCGGGTGACTCGGGCAGTCCCAGTTCATTTGCTACCATCCCATCCCCCTCCCCATTGCCCCATCCTTCATTCAAGTTGGATATTGAAACCCTCCCCCTTCCCGTTATACGGGAAGGACATACTATGTCAAGAGGGGAACCAGTAAAAAGGAATGATTTCCCCTCGGATCAAAAACGGGGTTTTGACCGATGGCGGTGGATGATGGCGGTGTTTGTCCAGGATGCCGCTCTCGTTCCGATGGGATTGGGAAAGATCAGGATTTGCTTGCTAATCGTCTGGCGCGGTCTTTGAGATGATGATCCTCATCGTATGGGCTGTTTGTTTTCCACAGCTTCCATAGAACCGCCAACCAACGATTGGCCAAACAGCGGTACGCATGGTTGTCGCTGTCGCATTCGGGACGCACTTTCCGAAAATACATCTGCGCCCAGGGCGATTCAAAGGTGGAGCATCTCGCCCATTGCTGCATGATGGTCCGGAACTCGTGATCACACGAGCGGCGGAAGAAGACCCTTCGCCTCTTTCCGCTGGTCTCGGTCACCGGGCAGGTTCCGGCCAGGATCTGGACTTCGGCGAGCGAAGAAAAACGGGAAGTGTCTTCGCCGAATTTGGCTAGGAGCGCCGGGGCCAGATACTGGCCCGCACCCGGCAGGCTTTTGAAAATGTGCGCCAGTGGGTGCTGTTGATATAGAGCCTGCAGGTCTTTGAGGGCTTGTTGCTTGGCCAGTACCAATCCCAGGGTCGCATCGGCGGTTTGAACCGTGATGTGCCGGAACATAGCAGCCGTCACCACATCGCCTTGCAGGTGGGGTTGTTGGAGATGGGCAAACCGGGCGGCCAACTGGTTGGGCCTGGGATATCGGTGCTGCAATACGAATCCCCGGAACGCATCCCAGGTCAGCGCCGAAGCCTCCTGCGGGGTGGGAAAAACCTTCAGGAAATGCAGGGAAATCTGGGTATCCAATGCGCTGAACAGGCTGACGGCGGCGGGATAGTAGCGCAGCAGCACGTCGCGCAGGCGGTTGGTCTGGCGGACGATGTCCTGGGTGAGATGGCCGATGTTGCGTACCTGGACCTGGATTTGCCGCAGAAGAGGCGTGCCCGGGGCCCAGGATTGGAGCAGTTGGCGCTTGGTTCGCACCATGTTGGCGATGATCTCCGCGTCCCCGGGATCGCTCTTCGCGCCGCTGCTGGTGTAGGTCTTGCGTTCGGCCTTGACCCGGTTGGGCGGGGCAACCCAGATGTTCCGGAAGCCGTTGGCCCAGAGGAAGTCGATTAGCAGGGTGTAGGTGCATTCGATGGCTATGAAACAGTCCTCCGGGGGGACTCCCAGGCTGTGGATGCGATCCACGAGGAATGCGAATCCCTCGGATGAGTGGGGGATCGAGAACTCGGCGAGGGTAATCCCCGCCAGGTTCAAGATCCGAACATCATGTTTCTTGTGACTCCAGTCGATTCCTATGTACAATTGCATTGGGACCTCCTTGTGTTGGAACGAGAGGTCCACCTGCACGGCCGATCGGCTGTATCCCTGTTATGGCGCTCAAAGCGCGGCATACTTTCGGCAGTCCCGATTCGGCGAACTTGGGAGACAGTCCTTCCCTGGCGCTCGAGGCGCATGGAGAGGGTGGTCTTTTTTCCCAAGTCTGTGACCGGTGGATATGGCGTTGGACAAACACCAACAACCGTCATATACCACCGGTCACATTTTTCATACTACACTAACAGGGGGAGGGAGAGAATGATTCATACTATGCGATCGAATCCATATTAGGGAGGGGGATGGGATGGCTTTTTAGTTATAAGGGTTTCGGATCGTCGAGGTCCAACAGCATGCGCCTTGCCTCGTCGCGCAACGCCGGATCGGGAATGTCCGCCGGCGAATAATATTCGATTCCGTCGATTCGGACCACGTTTCTACCGGCAACCCGGATCACTTGCACGACCGCATCCGTTTCCGTTTCGGATACATCGGCGGATTGAAATGAATCCCGCATTTGGATGAGAAATTCATTTTGCGGCTGCTGTTCCAGCATCTGATCCAATGCTTTGAGGAGCGCGGCGCCACGTTCATCGTTTGAACCCGTCAATTCACCGGCGGCCTGCATCATCTTCGCCATCTTGCTCAGTTCCATCACGGTCGACAGCTGCGGAACCGCATTTCGCAGGAAATCGCCGAATGACGATTGCGGTCCGGCGCCGGTCGGGACTTGGCCGGGTGCGTTGGTTCCGCGCACGTCGGGATTCGGCTGCCGCAGCCAATCGGGGACGGAATCTCCTTTTGCGACGTCGGGCGATTCAGGATTCACTCCCCGCGACCAGTCCGGAACGGCTTCACTCCCGGTGGAGCCTCCGGATTCCTGGCGGTTGTAATTCTTTAAAGCTTTCGGCGCGGGGACGAAATTCTCCTCCCCACGCCGCGTGCGAATCCCCCATACCAGCGCCGCCAGGAAAACGAAAACCGCAACGACGGTTCCCGAGATCAGGATGAGTTGGATGATCGGTGACATGGCCAACCTCCGTGGGGAGTTTATCCCATTCGTTGGAAGCGTAATCAAAAGGCGCTAGCGGGATTCTCAGGCTATCCTGCTGTATTCTGCTGAATAAATCTACGTACCGCGGAGCAAAACGGGCAGTCGGAATTCGCGCAAAGCATCGCCTGCGGATCCTGCCTTATCCAGCCGGCGGCGATGTTCAGCAGATCGCGCGCCGGAATCCGGATCACGGGGAAAGAACCGACCATTTCCCGCTGGATAACCCCCGCCAATTTCTCCTCGATCGCCCCGAATCCGCGCGGGCAGCCCGGGAAACCCGGGCATTCCACAACGCCCTGGGGGGTCAATGCCCAGCGGATGAATTGCTTCCTGCCCGTGCGTTGTTCGGCCAGATGCAGGGCCACATTCGCGGGCGGATCGGAACCCAGCACGACGATATCGCCGCCCGCCTTCGCCAGCGCATCGATCGGCGCGAACGGTTCGACGAGCGTTTGCGTTTCAAGGATCTCCACCGCACCCAGGCCGGTGAAGGAGAGGATCGGATGCCCGGAACGGACCGCGCCCTCCATGCGCCGGAGGGTTTCCGGAAGCGGCCCCAGCAGCGGGGAGACGCGCAGGGATGGACGGAAAAAATCCGCCTCGACGCTGGCGGCGCTCGCTTCGGGGTAATCGACTCCGTTGTCCGGCGGGCCCTCCGCCGGATAGACCATCGTCTGATAGGTGAACGCCGGCGCGATGACCGTCTTGCAGGAAGCGGCCAGCGCCGCGGAAAGCGCGGCCACACCGCCCCGGACGGTCTCCGGAACGAGAGATGGACCAATCACCAGAATCCGTGAACCGCCCTCCAGGCCGATCCGCCGGAAGGCGAGGAGGATGTCACGGTATCCGAAAGCACCTGTGCGTTTGCGGGTGGGCATGTTTGGAACTCGTGCGCCGCCGGAGGAATCCCGGCCGGGTCCGGCGCGCTATTTCCCCTTCCCCAACTCGATCGACCGCCGGTGGGCGGCGTGCACCGCCCGGGAGACGGCTTCCCGGAATCCGTCCGCCTCGAAGGATTGGATCGCCGCGGCGGTCGTTCCGCCCGGCGAGGTGACCTGATGGCGCAATTGCGCCAGGTCCAGCGCGCTGCTCCCCGCGTACTCCGCGGAACCCTGCGCGGTTTGGAGGACGAGCTGCCGGGCCACGGCCGGGGAAAATCCCAGCTGTATGCCCGCCTCCACCAGCGCTTCCATGAAGAGGAACACGTACGCCGGGCCGGATCCGGAAAGCGCGGTCGCCGCGTCGAGGTATTCTTCCTGCCCGACATATACTTCCATTCCCAGCGCGCCGAGGATCTCACGGGCTTGCGCGCGCTGGGCCTCGGTGACGGCGGCGGACGCCGTCCAGACCGTCATCCCCCGGCCGATGCGGGCGGGCGTGTTCGGCATGGAACGGACGACCGCCGCGTGGGCCAGTCCTTCGGAAATGGCGGCGATCTTCGCCCCGGCAATAATGGAAAGGACCAGCGCCCGCTTGGGCACGCCGCCCGAGAGCGCCGGCATCACCTGTGGAAGGGTCTGGGGTTTTACGGAAAGCACGATCACGTCCGCCCCTTCCATCGCCGCGCGGTTGTCGGCGGCAAAGGAGATGGCATAACGCTCCACAAGTTCCTTCCCGCGTTCCGGGCGAACATCCGATGCGGTGATGCGCGAAGGTTCGAGCAGCTTCCGGTTAAGCAGCCCCTGGATGACCGCTTCCGCCATCACCCCGGCGCCGATGAAAGCCGTTTTCGATTTCTCAAGCATGGTTTTCTCCCTCCCCCCAGGTCCATTCGCGCATGAATTTCAGCGCGTCGTAAGCGGTGAGATCCAATTGGACCGGAGTGACGGAGACGAATCCCTGAGAGACCGCCCAGTAATCCGTTTCTTCCTCCAGGATTCCCTCCGGCGGCCCGCCGCCGATCCAGTAATACGGTTTCCCGCGCGGGTCGATCCGGGTGACGAGTTCGTCGCGGTACACCCGCAAACCCTGTTTGGTGACCCGCACCCCGCGGATTTTTTCCTCCGGCAGGCACGGGACGTTGATGTTCAGCAAGACCCCCGGCGGCAGCTTCCGCCGCAGCACGGACCGGACGGCGCGCGCGGCGAACTTCGCGGCGGTCCGGTAGGCGCTCTCCGCCGCCGCTTCCGGAACGCACATCGATACCGCGATTCCCGCCGCGCCGTTAATCGCCGCTTCCATGGCCGCGGTGACGGTTCCCGAATAGGTGAGGTCGTATCCCAGGTTTGGGCCGGCGTTGACGCCCGAGACGACAATGTCTACCGTATTTTTTACCAGCCCGAGCATCGCCAGCGCGACGCAATCGGACGGCGCGCCGCTCGTGACGATCGCCGGAGAACCGTCCGCCAGTGTCGATTTCCACGCCCGCAGCGGTTTGTGCATGGTCTTCACATGCCCGCCGGCGGACCAGTTGTGTTCGGGCACGCACACGGTCACATCCCCTTCGGACCGCAGGACCTGCGCCAGAATGGGCAGGCCAATGGCGTGAACCCCGTCATCGTTGGTTACGAGAATGTGGGTCATCGTATTCCGGCGTCTTCCGTATCCGCCGGCCGGTCCTTGATCGTTTTTACCATCCGGTGGAATCCCGAGTATTGTACGCCCGGAGCGCGCAGCTTGCTGATCACCTTGCGGTCCACCCGGTATCCCACCCGTTGATAAAAACGGAAGGCATTCGCATTGTGCAGCATCACGGACAGGGAACAGACGGAAATATCCAAATTCCGCGCCCGCTGTTCGGCGTCTTCCAGCAGTGCGCGTCCGATCCCGCGGTTGCGATACGCGGGCGCGACCGCCAGCGTGCTCACGTAATACTCCCCCGCCTCCGCATCCCCCTCGAACGCCAGCGGGAACCCCCTCCACGCCAGGCGCAGGGCGGCTCCCCATCCAAAACATTTAACAAGGGCTCGCACGAGTTGGAGCGTTGCCTTCGACAGCTCCGCCTCGGGTATCTCCTGCGCGATGCCGACGACGGTTCCTTCCGCCTCCGCCAGTATGGAATAGTGATACGAAAGGAAGTGCCCGCCTTCGCGGAAAAGCGCCGCGAGCACCCGGATGGTTCCCTTGTCCGCGGCGTGTCCAAAAAGATAATCCCCCAGGCTGCCCATGGTTTCATAGATCAATGCCGCCGCCGGATCGGCGTCTTCCGGCGTTGCGGGGCGCAGAGTAATGAAATCGGACATGTCAGCATTGTAATCCAACCCGGCTTGCGGAATCCACGAAGAGCACGAAGAGAACCTGAAGAACACGAAGATATTATAAAATTGCATGTGCTTCAGATTTTTCCTTCGCGTCCTTTGTGGAAGGGTGGATTGTCAAGCCTATGAAAGCGCATTAGACTCCCGGACGAGGAATACATTTCATGCCCGAACCCGTCCGCGATCGGATCCGCAACCCGGATGGAAGTGAACCGCCGCGCCCGGTGCGGCGGCCGGAATGGATTCGCCTGACAAAGCCGCCCGAAGAAAAAGTGAACGCCCTCCGTTCGCGGATGCGGGCCGGCTCCCTGCACACCGTGTGCGAAGAGGCGATGTGCCCGAACTTCGGGGAATGCTGGAGCCGGGGCACCGCAACCTTCCTAATATTGGGCGATGTCTGCACCCGCGCCTGCGGTTTCTGCGACGTCAAGCACGGACGCCCCGCGCCACTCGATCCCGGCGAGCCGGAACGGGTCGCCCGGGCGGCCGCGGATTTGCGCCTGCGCCATGTGGTGATCACGTCGGTCAACCGCGACGAACTGCCCGACGGCGGCGCGGCGGTGTTCGCCGAGACGATTCGCCGCGTGCGCGACACGCTCCCCGATTCCACGATCGAAGTGCTCATCCCGGATTTTAAAGGCAGCGTAGCAGCCCTGCGGCTCGTGCTGGAAGCGCGCCCGGACATCCTCAACCACAACGTCGAAACGGTCCCGCGCCTCTTCCGCAAAGTCCAGCCCCAGGACCGGTATATCTGGGCGCAGGCCACCCTGCAGGCCGCCAAACGGATCGACCCGGTCCAAGTCACCAAATCCGGCATCATGCTGGGTTTGGGGGAGACGATGGAGGAGGCGGTTGCGGTGATGCGCGATTTGCGCCGCTGGGAGGTGGACATTCTTACGATCGGCCAATACCTCCAGCCCTCGCGGCGCCATCTGCCGGTCGTTCGCTATTACACCCCGCAGGAATTCGCCGAGTTAAAACGCGTCGGATTGGAGGAATTGGGATTCCGCTGGGTCGAATCCTCCCCCTTGGTGCGTTCTTCCTACCGCGCCGACGAGCAAGCCGCGGCGCTCGTACGAAAGAACGAGTAGAGTCATTGCGAGGAGCGAAGCGACGAAGCCTGTCCTGGTGAACTTCCAGGGCAATCTCCGGTTTTCCACACGAGAAGGAGATTGCTTCGCTCCCGGAGCCTGCCCTGAACATAGCGAAGGGGTCTCTCGCAATGACTCCAGCTTTTTGCGCTTATTCAATTAATAAGTCGCGGACTACGCCTCCTGGCGCCGCATGACCCAAATCACGATCCCAAACATCACCAGTGTGGAGGCGGCAATCAGCCCCAGCCGCCATGCCGCATCGGAAAAGGTAACGGCGCCGGTCAGCGATTGCGACAACAGCTCCACCAGATAGAAAGTGGGGATAAGGTGGATGATTTTATCGATCAGGGCCGGCGGCTGCAGAACGCTCAGCCAGCTCGGTGCCAGCAGAATCATCATAATGATCGTCGACCAGGTGTTGATCTGCATCATCGTATTCAGCAATGTCCCCATCAGCAATCCGGCCATCACCAGGAACAGCGCTCCAAGCACCACCGCAAGCAGCGTGACCGGCCAGTTCCCGGATAACCCCTTATTGAGCAGGAGCAGCACGGTCGCGCTCAGGAGCGAGTAGGCCAGCCCGGTGACGGCTTTTCCCGCGGCGATCTCCGCCGGGGTGACCGGTGCGACGAGCAGAAATTCCATAGTGTGCTTTTCCTTCTCCTCGACCAGAAGCAGGGGAACCACGAAACTTCCGGTCATGGTCAGCGACATGACCAGGAACATCACCAACAGGTAAAAATCCATCCGGAATCCCTCTTTCCGGATGCCGCTATCGGGGATGCTATCCTCCGGCACGGCGGATTGCGTCCAGATGAGCCGGACCGGCGCGTCCCCTTCGCGCATCGTCCAGACCTGCTGGTAGAGGATATCCCGGAAGACCGCGAGTTCACCCCCTCCCTTGCGGACGTTCAGATATATGGTCAACTCCGGCTGGTTCCCCAGCGCCACATCCGCATCGAAATTTGCGGGAATGATAATTCCCCCCACAGAATCCCCGGTGACTTCTTTTTTCAATTCAGCCAGCGATTTCACTTCGACCAGGTCGATCGTTTCGAGGTTTCGGAACTGCGCCGTCAGTTGGGAACCGCCCGGGTTAAAAACTGCCACCCGGAACTTGCCGGTGTTCGCTATGCCGCCGAAAATCAGCTGGAACAACAGCGACAAGCCGATCGGCAGGATCAGGCTCATCAAAAGGTAGCGGTTCTTGATGGCGTCGAGAATATCCTTCCAGGCGATGGCCAGTATCGTCCGGGCGTTCATTCGTCCAATCCTTTCCCGGTCAACCGGATGAAGATTTGCTCGAGGGTCGCCTCCGCCGAATGGACGGTGAGGATCTCGCCGCGGGCCGCCCATTCACCCAATTGCCTTCCGTCCGCCGGGTCGTCCAGGCGAACCGTCCGGTCCGAGCCGTCCTTGAACACGGTCCGCACCAGCCGCTGCCCGTGCGTGACTTTGAGTTTTTGCGGGGTGTCCATCGCCACGATGCGTCCCTCGTTGAGAAACGCCACGCGGCGGCAGAGCTGGTCGGCCTCCTCCATATAATGCGTAGTCAGCAGGATCGTCACACCTTGTGCCGCAAGCCCCGTCACCAGATCGCGGATCTGGCGGGACGCGGTCGGATCCAACCCCTTGGTGGGTTCGTCCAGGAACAGGATCCTCGGCTGGTGTAAAAGCGCCCGGGCGATCAGCAGGCGCTGTTTCATGCCGTTCGAATAATTGCGGATGGGTTCCTTGGCCCGGTCGGCCAGGCCGACCTTTTCCAGCATCTCCCGCACCCGCGTGGGAGCGCAGCCGAACAACCGGGCGGCGAACAACAGGTTCTCTCCGCCCGTCATCCGTTCGTACAGATTCTGATATTCGAACACGACCCCGATCTGCGATTTCAACGCCGGACGTTCGCGGACGACGTCGCATCCCGCCACCCGGGCTGCGCCGGCCGTCGGGCGCAATTGGCCGGTCAACATCCGGATCGTGGTGGTCTTTCCCGCGCCGTTGGGCCCCAGCAGGCCGAAGATTTCCCCTTCCTCGACCGTGAAGGAAATATCCTGGACCGCTTTCCGTCGGTGGAAGGAACGTATCAAATTTATTGCTTCGATGGTATTCATGCGATCTTCCTCATTTCCTGCATCCTTCCAATCCTCCTCCATTTGCTTTGGGAACAAAGATCAGCATTTGGAACATTACCGCTGAAGCCGACGGGGAAGGGTAGGGTCATTCTTTCTTCCACTCCCGGGCTTTCTCTCCCAGTTGATCCAGCTTCTTCCAATGCTCGCGGACGGCTCTGCGGCCCTGGTCGGAAATTTCAATCCGCGTGTTCGGCCGTTTGTCGATGAATTGCTTTTCGACGTTCACCAATCCCGCCTCCTCCAGCTTGGCGACATGGCTGGATAAGTTGCCCCCGCTCAACCCGGTCAATCGCTGCAGAAAGAGGAAGTCCGCCGATTTGCAGGAGGCCAGCGCGGTCAGGATCGCAAGTCTCGCCGGTTCGTGGATCAGCCGGTCCAACCCGGCCAGTTCTTCAAATGGGCTTTCCATGAGGAACCTCCGTGTTGCCCGCCATCGACCGGACCAGGTAAAGATGCCCCGCTATCCCGTAGATCACGGTGATTATCCCATCCACCGCATAGACCAGGAACAGCGGAGAGCGGAACCCGAAAACCGCCAGGGCCGGCTCGCCTATAAGCGGGATGAACGCGGATAGGGCCATATCGCCGATACACAACAGCCCGGCCGGAAAGATGGTCAGGCTTTTGACGCCCGCCAGGCGCAGCATCCGGAAGTAATCCAATAACAGGCTTAACGCAAACACAAGCGCGAAGAGGGATACGGGCATCCCGAATTTCACATCGATTGCGAATGCGCCGATTGCGGCGAGTGAAAAAACCGTGGAAAGGATTACATCCGCCCAAAGCGCCCGCCGCGTCGGTTCGACCCGCCCGTATGTCCGGCGATAATACCAATCGATGCCCCCGTATAAAACGACCCCGACAAAAAGCCAGAGGATCGGCAGGGTCAGATCCCTGGCCGGTCCTTTTTGCCCGTTGGTCCACAACACCACGAAGAAGAGCAGCAGGCCCGTGGGGACGGCCTTCAGCCCCTGCAGGCGGGAATAATTGAGCGTTAAAAATCGGATTTTCTCCAGGTTGGGCATGCCTACCTCCAGTTCCAGAATAATTTGTATTGCAAACTAATTGTCAATATAGCGCTATTTGCGGTTTTGTCAAGAGGAAAGTGATGGGGAAGCGCCGGTCGCTAGTCCGGGGGTTCGGTCAGCGTGTACACCGAGATTTCTTCAAATCCCACGGAAAGGACTGTGCCTTTGTCGGTCTGTATGAAGAGCCCAATCCCTCCGGTTGTGCTCATCGGATCGTGTCCGGAGAACACCTCAATCCCGCCCACGAAAAACCGGAAGACCGGGCCCCGGATGAGCACCCCGATCCGGTTTGTAGCGGGCGCGCCCTGGAGCAATCCCAGCGTCTCCCTCCAGACGCCGGCGCCCTCCACCGCGGATCCCTTGATCCGTTCGAACCGCATCTGGCCGAAGCAGGTGACCGCAAAACGGTAGTTGTAATCCGGCCCGTTGCGAAAGATTATGCCGAACGTATCCAGCTTGTCCCCGCACAGCAGCGACTGCACCGTCGCATCGATGTAGATGTCGGCGGGAAAATCTCTCGGCAGAATGGAAACCAGCGACGTGTACTGGGAATTGACGGTGAAGACCAGCATCCCGCCGGAAAAATCCACCGTGCCGGTTTCCGTTTTCATCAGGCTCCAACCGGTGATGGCGTCGTCCATCGGATCGAAGAAGATCCGCTGTTCGGCTTCCGCCGGCCGCAACGCGTCCGGAGTCCGGGTGGGGGCGAGGGTCGGAGACTCGGTTGGGATCTCCTCGATCGTGGGCAGCAGCGCGGTCAGCGGAAGTTCGGGGGTGAAGGTCGGCGAGGGTGTGGGCTCGACCGTCGGAGTAACCAATTCAATAGTACAGGCGGATAGCAGTGTCGCCGCAAGCAGCGCTGCGGCGGCCGCTATCCGCACATCCATCCGGCGGACCGGCCGTCCCGCCGACCGCCCAAAGCTTGCCGTTTTTCGTCCGTGCCAATTCCTGGTCCGTGACATTATCCGGCGCCTGAACCGGGAACGAACCGACTTTTCGTCACGGAAGAACCCAATAGGCGACTTCGCTGACGCGGACGGTGAAATTCGCCGTGTTCACGGCGCCGACGAACAGGCCAAATAACCCCTCGTCGAATGCCGGTTCATCCAGGTCGGTCAGGAGATGCCCGTTGGCATACAGCGAGAGGTGCGAACCTCGCGCCATGAATCCTACACGGTTGGTCTGGTTCGCGCCGGCGAGGATGTAGGAACTTTTAGTCCAATCC
Source organism: Anaerolineales bacterium (assembly GCA_049684495.1). GTDB lineage: Bacteria > Chloroflexota > Anaerolineae > Anaerolineales > RBG-16-64-43 > JAFGKK01. The sequence continues at coordinate 25,075 of JBAVFZ010000160.1, forward strand.
TTCAGGGAGTGGAATTTATTGTCGATATCGAGGTTGAAAAAACCGTAGGTGTAGTATCCGTCACAGGATACCTTCAACAGGTAACTGGGATTCTCTCCCGGCCCCGGGCTTCCCACGACCAACCCATAGCGGTCGCGGCCGGAGCAGGTATCCGGTGTGGCGGTCATCTCAAGATAATAATTCTTCAGTTTCCATATGGTCAAAGTCCATGCGTCGTAGGAGTTTGCGTTCTTGGCGGTCATGACAAATTTATGGTCGACCAACTCGAAGCGGTGGCCCGCATCGTCGTATGGGTACCAGCCGTACGCATCGGCAAAATCCGTTCGGTAGGAAGGGAATCCAAGTGTGAGTCGCGGATCTTCGGCCGGAGGCGTGAAGGAGGGGGTTTGCGTGATCGTCGGAGTCACGCTGGGCGTGGCCGACGGCGGGGGGGACCCGGTCGGCGTCACCGTCGGAAGTCCTCCCGGCGAACCGCCGCCGTTTTCCGCCGGGCCGAGCGGCGTGCCTCCGGCCTGGGTCAGGGCGGCCAGCGAGGTAAGCTGCCGCGCCACTTCGGTATTCACGGCATTCTCGGATCCCGGCGTCGCGGTTCCCAGGCAGGCCACGGTGAAGAGCAGGCACACGCTGAGGAGGATGGTTTTTCGGTTCATAAGGATTCTCTCCGGCGGATGTTTTCCCGCCCTTAACCTCAGTATAACGGCCTATCCGGGGGCGGGCAAGGAAACGGATATCACGGATTTCCCGGACAAATATCAGAATTCGCGAATTTCGTTTGAAATACCTATTATGAAATTCAGCTTCGGTATTTTTCCATCCGCCCATTAATATTCTGCCAATCCCGTAAATCCGATCTATGTACTTCCCGGTTGCGCCGCGGACCCCGCCTCCTATACAATCGTCGGAGCGCGGAAGGTCGCTGCCAGTCGGGGAGGTTGAACCCCGGGAAGGGAGCCGCCATGGAAGTCATCAAGGTTTCCGCCGAATCCAAGACCAACGCGGTGGCCGGCGCCATCGCCGGTGTGATCCGCGAATACAAGCACGCGGAAGTCCAGGCGATCGGAGCCGGCGCGGTAAACCAGGCGGTCAAGGCCTGCGCCATAGCGCGGACATTCCTCGAAGGGGACGGGTTGAGCGTGGTGTGTATTCCCTCTTTTGTCGAAGTCGTTATCGACGGGAAGGAACGCACCGCCCTGCGCCTGGTGGTGGAACCCCGTTAACAAGACCAAGGCGGATGTTAGGGGCGATCCATCGGATTGCCCCTATAACCCCCGGTCTACGGAGACGGCGCATCGAGGAATGCCGCCTCCAAAGCCAGCTTGACGTTGGCGTTGCGGTCGATCTGCTCTTCCGCCCGGCGCAACGCGGCCAGCCACCGGCGCGCCTGGCGCGGCGAAATCCGTTCCCCCAGTTTGTTAATCTGGGGAAGAAAATCGATGTTCGTAAGCTCGGCATCCTTCGAAAGGGTTCGCAACAGAAGATCGTGCCCGAAGGATTCCCAAGCTTCCAGCGCCGAACGCAGTTCGTCCCGGTCCTTGGCCGCTTTCTGGGCGGCGGCAAACCGTGACGCGCGGCTCCCCTGCAGAAGCCCCGCCCATTGTTCAAACAACGCCCCGCGGCCGGCCTCGGCCTCCTCCCATGGAGCCTGGTCGATTACCCAGCCCAGCCGTCCTCCCGAAAGCCGCGCAAGCACCGCCGCCCGTTCGGGCGGGAGCTTCCAGCGGTCCTGCAGCGCCCGGGCGATGACGGATTCCGGCAGCGGCCGCAGGGGAACGACCCGGCAGCGCGAGGTGATCGTCGGCAACAGTTCATCGGCGCTTTCCGCTGTGAGGATAAGGATTGCGGAGGGGGGTGGTTCCTCAATGGTTTTGAGCAGGGCATTGGCCGCATTGGGGAGTGCGCGGTGGAAATCCGCAAGCAGGGCGATCCGCCGGACGGCTTCCGTCGGCCTCAGCATCAACGCGTGGACGACCTCGCGGGCGGCATCCACCAGGATTCGGGCGCCGGCTCCCTCCGGTTGCAGGAGGAACAGGTCCGGATGCTTTTCCGCGCCGATCAACCGGCAAGTGCGGCACGTGCCGCATGGGTCGCCCGGGGCCAGCGGGGATTCGCAGTTGACGGCCTTTGCCATTTGCAGCGCCAGAGTCCGCTTGCCGATCCCGTCCGCGCCGGTGAAAAGGTACGCATGCGCGATGCGCCCGGCGGCGATGTCCCTGCGCAACCGAGCGACCGCTCCTTCATGGCCGAAGATGTCCCACGGCATGCCGCCGATTCTACCATCCACCCCGCCTCCGGCTTTCTTCCCACTTGCGGGAATTGCGAAAATCGCGTACATTTGACCCAGAACGAGGGAGAAAACCCCGGGCGACCACATTCCTTGAATATCAGAAAGGAGTTCCATCAATGGCTAAAGGATTGAGCAAGGCGGAATTCATTGGGAAGCTTGCCGAGGTCACGAACCTGAGTAAAAAGGAAGCGGCCGCCTATCTGGAGGCGGTGGGGAAAATCGTCACCGAGGAATTGAAGTCTCACGGCGAGGTGACCATCCCGGGATTGATCAAAGTCCGTGTGTCGATCCGCAAGGCCACTGCCGAGCGCGAACGGATGAACCCCTTCACCAAGCAGATGCAGATGGTGCCGGCCAAGCCTGAGCGGCGCGTGGTGAAGGCTGCGCCCGTGAAAGCCCTGAAAGAAATCCTCTGAACCGTTCGGCGTCACATCGAAAGCGGAAATACCTCTACACCCCCTTGGAGACGGTGTAATCCATGCCCATTACCACATGCCCGCACTGTCACATGCGCATCTGGCCGCGGCCGGATGGATCCTGCCCGAGCTGCAACGGCCTGATTACGCAGACGGAAGCCCCCGCGCCCGCCTCGAAATCCACCGCGGCGGTTATTAAACGCGCGGCAAAATCAGCCGATAAGAAGAAAACGGCTTCCCGGGCGGCAAAGCCCCCGGCTCCGCCCAGCGCGCGGGAGATCGAACCGCTCTATTGGGATTACATGGAAACGGCAAAGGACGTGCGCCGGAGTTCCCTGCGCGTTTTCTATCCTTATCTCGCACTGGGGGGTGCCGTCGCCGTTGTCGGCATCGTTATCAGCTTCTTCACCTGGCAGGAAAAACTGGTGGAATTTGCCAAGAAGCCTCAGCCGGTCCCGTTGACCTGGGTTCTGATCTGGGGGGGAATCGTAATCGGTCTGGGTCTGATCGTATTGGGCGCCCTCAAGGGAGATCAGTGGGGTCTTGCCCAGGCCCGCGAGATCGCCAAGGACCGGATCGGGTTCCCGGAATTCTACAAAGCCTTCGTAAAACGCTTTTGGCCGAAGGAAGGGATGATCACCGGCCCGGCATTGAATAAATTCCTGGGCTTCCTCGGCAAGAAGTAATCGAGCGATCATCGACGCTTGCGACCGGGGCGGGGATTTTTACTCCCGCCCCGGTTCTCTTTTATAATGCCCGGATATGCCCACTACGTCTCCGCCGGTCGTCTACATCCTGCACGGGGAAGATGACCAGGCCATCGGCGATTTTCTGTCCCAACTGACCGCCAAACTCGGCGACCCGGCCACGGCCGAGATGAATACCACGCGGATGGAATCCAAGGGGCTGTCGCTCGCTGCGCTGCGCGCCGCCAGCCTGACCGCCCCCTTCCTGGCGCGCCGCCGGCTTGTCCTCCTGGAGGGATTCCTCTCCGGGCTCTCGGCGCGGAAGGGAAAATCCTCCGACCCGGAATCCGACGAAGCGGATTCGTCTTCCGGTTCCTCCTCGGAGCGGAAAGAACTGCTCGCGGAGTTCATCGGTTTCCTCCCGGAGATTCCGGCCACGACCGCGCTGGTTCTGGTGGAAAGACATGCCCTTCCGGCGACCCACGCGGTTTTGAAATGGGCGGAAGAAAACCCGGCGTTGGCCTATGTCCGCGCGTTTGTCCCGCCGAAAGGATCCGCGCTGCCCGGCTGGATCGTCCAGCGGGCGAAGGCCGAAGGCGGGGAATTCACCCCGCAAGCGGCGCAAATGCTCGCCTCCGTCGTCGGGGACGATCTGCGGCTGCTGGCGCAGGAGATCGTCAAACTGCTCACCCACGCCAATTTTGCGCGTCCGGTCACGCCGGACGATATCGCCGCCCTCACCCCCGAAAGCGTGTATACGAATATCTTCGACATGGTGGATAGTATCGGCAACCGCGACGGCGCGCGCGCCATGCGCCTCCTGCGCAAGACGATGGAGCAGGGCAACGTCGGCGGCGTGTTCGCGATGATCGTCCGCCAGTTCCGGCTGCTGCTCCTGGCGCGCGAGGCGCTCGACGGCGGAACGCCCGCCGCGCACCTGGCATCGGCGCTCGAGGTGCACCCCTTCGTCGCCCAGAAGCTGGCCTCTCAGGCGCGGAATTTCCGCCTCGGGGCGTTGGAGGATTTGTACCGGCGCCTGCGGGATATCGACGAGGAAGTTAAAAGCGGCCGGATCGAATTGGAAACGGCGATGGAAGCGCTCGTGTCGCAGATGACATCTTAAGAATCTTTACAACAAAAAGCACAGAAGGCACAATACAAATTATTTCTTTTTTTTTTGCCCTTTGTGGCCATTTTTCCCCATTACTAAATTGGTCGGATCGATGGACAGATACCGCTTCCGCCTCAGCGCTGGTTTCATTGATTGCAGCATGAAATCATGATTGCCACAAAGCACACAAAGGACTCAAAATGGAAAATCTTTGTGTGCTTTGTGCTCTTTGTGGCTATTCTTCTCCATTTATTACTTGGTCGGATCGAATTATTAACGGCGATGGAAGCGCTCTTGTCGCAGATGACATCTTAATAATATTTACCACTAAAGGCATGGGAGGCACAAACTAAATTATTTCTTTTGTGCTTTCTGTGCCCTTTGTGGCAAAATAAATTCTCTTGGAATCCGATTACAACTTGGATGCGTCGATCGAAAGGTACCGCTCGATCGGAATATCGATCGGCGTGTACGCGTAGCCCTGGAGAAATGGCTTGACCAGCGCGTAGGAAAGGGGATGAATGGTGAATAGAACGGGCACATCCATCAGGATGATATCCTCCGCCTGCTGGTACAGGAGAATCCGTTTCGCCGTATCCGCTTCGATCCGGGCGTCTTCCAGGATCGCATCCAAATCCGGATTGGAGTACCCGCCCTCGTTGACGTTGCCCTGCGTGTGAAAGAGGATATCGGCGAAGTTCTCCGGATCCGGATAATCCGCGCACCAGCCGCTGCTCCACATCTGTCCCCGCCGTCCGGCCTCGATCTCGTCCCAGAATTTCTCCGGCTGCAGGTTTTCCACCCGGATCGTCACGCCCAGGTTCTGCTTCCACATCGCGGCCATCGCCGCCAGGTCGGAACTCAGCGCATTTCCGTAACCCGTATCGGTGACCACCACGACCGGAAAATCCTGAGCGTATTTGGATTCCGCGAGCAGCGCCTTGGCCGCCGCCGGATCGAACCGCAGGCTGTCGAGCCCCTCCCGCCGTCCGGGCATTCCGGGCGGGTAGAGGCCGGTGGCCGGCAGCGCCACCCCGTCGTAGACGATGTTCACGAACTGCCGCCGGTCGAAGGCCAGGCTGAACGCCTGGCGGATCTTCGCGTCGTCGAACGGCGGACGGGTGTTGTCGAACACCATGAACAGCGTGCACAAATCGGCTCCGCCGGTCAATTCGGAATACAGCGAATTTTCCGGATCGCTCACCCGCGGCACGTCGTACCAATACACCGAGCCGATGTCGATCTCGCCGGATTCATACAGCCGGATGGGCACACCCGAGTAGAGCCGGATGACGATGTACCGGATCGCCGGAGCGCCCAGGTAAAAGTTATCGTTGCGCTCGTAGACCTTTTGCGCCATGCTCTCCCAGCTCGTCAATTTGTAGGGCCCGGTGCCGTTGGGTCGTCGGTACCAATCCGATCCGGATTCCACATTGGTCCGGTCCACAACGAACGCCGTCGGGTAGGTCAGTTTGGCGAGAAAATAAGGCTTGGGCTGGTCGATCGTCACTTCCAGGGTCCGGTCATCGATCACGCGCAGACCCGTTATGTGATCGGCCCGGCCGGCTTTCATTTCCTTCACCCCGACGATGTCGCCGAGGTAGGTCAGCACCGTGTCGGAATCGGTCGCCGGGTTCGCCGCGCGCTCCCACGAATACACCACATCTGTAGCCGTGACGGCGCGTCCGTCGTGGAAACGCGCGTTCGCGCGCAGTACGAACGTGAACACCCTGCCGTCCAGAACGGTATAGGATTCCACCAAATCATTCACCAGTTCCAATTGCGGGGAAAAGGAAAACAGCCCGCTGAAAGCCATTTTGTCCCCCGAACTGCGGGTCGTCGCGGGATCGTATTCCCGCGGATCCGTGCTTTCGCCGCCGCTCAGGTAAAGTGTCTCTTCCCGCGGATATCCCTGCGGCCCGGCATCCGCCTTCCAGCCGAATGCCAGCGAGAGGACGGCGGCCGCGGCCGATAATGAAACCCAACGGCGATTCGTTTTCATCTCTTCCCCCTGGCGATCCCGATCACAAGCGCTGCGCCGATCCCCAAAAACGGAAGGAGACAGAGACAGCAAATGCAAAAAAGGATCAGGTACTCCATTAATCCCCACGTGACGCCTCCCGGGGTGCCGGCGGTCTGGACACTCGCCGGATTTATGGAGAGCGGTTTGTACGTTGGGACAATGGTTGGAGTCTGTGTCGGTGCAAGCGCATCCGGCGGTAGCGGATCCGCGCCGACGGATTCACGCCAGGCCGCATCCAGGCCGTCCACATTGAGGCCGAATAACTGTAGCAGCGCTTCGTCGGCCGTTGTGCCGGAGCCGAGCAGCTCAAGCAGCGACCGCATCCGCGCGGCGTCCCCCCGGCGGATCAGAAAATCGACGACACTGTAGGATTGGTTATAAGCCAGTTCCGCTTTGTCCGGATCTTCCGGAAATCCCCCGCCCAGGCTGCGCAGCGGAAAAATGTCGTTATGGTCGATGGCGTCCCGCAACATCGCCATCCCATTCTCGTCCGGCCCGCCTTCGCTGACCATCGCCAGCCCCTCGTGCACCCAGGTGGGTATCCGGACCAGGCAGGAAAAAGTGAACCGGTCGACGACGTTGTGCATCAACTCGTGGGCGATGGCGGCTTTCGCCCAGTCCTCGTATCCCTCCGGCACGCCCAGAATGATGATGTTGTGTTCGCCGTAGGATTGCCCGCCGGTCCATCCCGGCTCATACAGAATCGCGTCCCGCATGTCTTCATAACTCGCATACAGGTACAGGTCGATCATGCCGTCCGGTTTGAGATCGATCAGTTCGTCGATATGCCGGAGCGATCCGGCCGCCGAATTAAGCATGCCTTCGCCGAACGCGGATCCGCCCCCATACCAATGCAGGGCGATCGAACCTCCCGATAGCGATCGCCAGGAATGCGTCGAATCCAGCCAGACGACCTCCGACCGGTCGATCAATTGTTCACTGCCTTCGGCATCCGTCACGCGCCACTGCCACCAGAGCCGCGCGCCGGGGGGTTCGGATCCGGACTGCCGCATGTCCCAGGTCCATTCCGTCTCCACCCGCGTGGCGGGGGAGAAATCCGGGAACGCTTTGGCCACCACCTCCCCGCAGGTCAGCCGGTCCACGCCGTATTCGAGGACGATCCGTTCGATCTCGGCCGGGGCGGTGATGGTCAGTTGAAAGGTGACGGTATTCGGGAAATCCAGCACGGCGCGGTTGCGTTCCACCGCCGGATCGGCCGCCGCGGCGCGGGCCGGGATGGGGGCGAGGATTGCCGATAAAACCGCCGTGCCAATAATTAAAAGGAATTTTTTAGGCGCGCGTTGGGTTGGGTTTTGATGTTGCCGAAATGGTTTCATCCGGTATACCTGCCGGCGGTTTTTCATAAACCGCCGGCGAGCCTCATATTAAAGATTGCGCAGGATTATACGACGGGCTTTCGTCAAAAAGGTGGTCGAGCCCTGCCCCGGCTTTTCCGTGGCGGAGCCGGGGTAGCCCGCGATTTTTGCGGGCGTATCCCTGGCCCAGCCCGACCAGGGCGGGCGAGACCCCGCGTCAATACGGTACGCTCGATACGCAAAGAACGCTACCCGACCACCTCGGTTTATTATCTACAGCCGATTTATTTTCCCTTGCTGAATTGGATTCCCTTTCCTTCTTCGTAATCCGCGACGATCGTATCTCCATTTTTAAAATCCCCGCGCAGAAGCCTGACCGAGATCGGGCTTTCGATGTGTTTCTGCAGCGCGCGGTGCAGCGGGCGCGCCCCGAAGGCCGGGTCGTAACCTTCCCTGGCCAGCCAATTGCGGGCGCCCTCGCTCAAGGTCACGGTTAATCCCTGTTCGGAGAGCCGCTGCTGGATCTGCTTCATCTGCAGTTCGACGATCTTCTCCATATCCTCCAGCTTGAGCGGCGAGAAGATGATGATCTCGTCGATCCGGTTCAGGAATTCCGGACGGAAGGTGCTCTTCAACGCCTTTTCGATTTTCTCGTTGGATTCATCTTCTTCGCCGTTTTCGCCCTTGCGCAGGAAGCCGAGCGTACCGGATTTCTTTACAAATTCCGTTCCGAGGTTGCTGGTCATGATCAGGACGGTGTTCCGGAAATCCACCACCCGGCCCTGGCCGTCGGTCATCCTGCCGTCATCGAGGATCTGCAGCAGCGCGTTCCACACGTCCGGGTGCGCCTTTTCGATCTCGTCGAAAAGCACCACCCGGTATGGCCGGCGTCGGACCGACTCGGTCAACTGGCCGCCTTCCTCGAAGCCCACGTAGCCGGGCGGCGCGCCGAACAGGCGGCTGTCCGTGTGCTGTTCGTGATACTCGGACATATCCACCCGGACCAGCGCTTCTTCGTCGTCGAACAGGAATTGGGCCAGGGCTTTGGCGAGTTCGGTCTTGCCCACCCCCGAGGATCCGAGGAAGATGAACGATCCGATCGGCCGGCGCGGGTCCTTCAACCCGGAACGGGCGCGGCGGATGGCATCCGCCAGGGCGTGGATCGCGTCGTCCTGCCCGATGATCCGCTCCTGCAGCCGTTCCTCCATGTGCAGCAGTTTTTCCGATTCGGCCTCCAGCATCTGCGTCACCGGAATCCCGGTCCATTGCGCCACGACCTCGGCGATGTCGTTTTCGTCCACCACTTCGTCCAGGCGGTGTTCGGATTCCCACTGGTTGCGTTTGGCGTTGAACTCGGCCTCGATCCGCAGCCGTTCGGCCTTCTTCTGGGCGGCGTGTTCGTAATCGCGCGCCAGCCCGGCCTGTTCTTCCTCTCCCTGCAGGCGGGTAAGTTCCGCCTTGAGCTTCTTGAGTTCCGGGGGCAGGGAATACAGCGCGACTCTGACCTTGGCCGCCGCTTCATCCATCAGGTCGATCGCCTTATCCGGAAGCCGCCGGTCGGCCACGTAGCGGTGCGAGAGCTTGACCGCCGCATCCAGCGCCGCGTCCGAGAACCGCACCTTGTGATGCGCCTCGTAGCGGTCGCGCAGGCCGCGCAGCATGGCGGCGGTTTCTTCTTCGCTCGGTTCGTCGACGTAGACCGGGGCGAACCGCCGTTCGAGCGCGGCGTCCTTTTCAATGTGCTTGTGGTATTCGTCGAGGGTGGTCGCGCCCACGCATTGCAGCTCTCCGCGCGCGAGGGCCGGCTTGAGCATGTTGGAGGCGTCCATCGCGCCCTGGGCCGCCCCCGCCCCGACCACGGTGTGCAACTCATCGATGAAGAGGATCACCTCTCCGGCCGCGCGCTGGATTTCCTCGATCGCCGCCTTCAGCCGTTCCTCGAATTCGCCCCGGAACCGCGAGCCGGCGATCATGCCGCTCAGATCCAGGGCCACCACGCGTTTGCCGATCAGGATCTCCGGCACATCGCCGGTGGCGATCTTCTGGGCCAGCCCTTCCACGATGGCGGTCTTGCCCACCCCCGCCTCTCCGATCAGCACCGGGTTGTTTTTCGTACGCCGCGAAAGGATCTGCACCACCCGCAGAATCTCATCGTCCCGGCCGATCACCGGGTCGAGCTTGCCTTCCTTCGCCATCTGGGTCAGGTCGCGGGAATATTTTTCCAGCGTCCGGTAGCGGCTCTCCGCCTGCGGATCGGTCACCCGCTGGCCGCCGCGGATCTCCCGGATGATTTCCATCACCCGTTCCTTGGTGATGCCGCTTTCGGCCAGGATCCGGCCCGCATTGGTGTTGTGCTCGGCCGTGATAATGGCGAGGAAAACGTGCTCGGTGGAAATGTACTCGTCCTTCAAGCGATTGGCTTCCTCGTTGGCCAGGTCGATCACCCGCTTGACCCGCGGGGTGATGAAGATTTGCCCGGTTCCCTGCCCGTAGATGCTGGCTTTCGGGCTGCTGCGCAGAACGGCATCCAGCCGCTGGGAAAGCAAATCCACATTCACATTCAGTTTTTCCAGGATCTGGGGCGTCACACCGTCCGGCTGCTCCAAAAGCGCCAGCAGGAGGTGCTCGGTATCGATTTGGTTGTGCCCGTAGCGCTGGATGATCTCGGCCGCCCGCTGGGCGGCATCCTGCGCGCGTTCGGTAAACCGGTCAAATCGCATCATAAGTCGGTATTCCTCCACGGCCAGCGGGCTGCGGGGCTGGCATGGATACGATTATATCCTCAGGGAAGGCAGGCCGCCGGATGGCTATATCCTACTCCGTGAGTGTTAACGGAATATTGGCGCCTCGATCGATGAGGTCGGACGCCTGGGAATTATGTCGGTTTCCATTACGGGAAACCAATGAGAGGGGGATTCCATGGAAGAAAAAAAGAGCTCCCGGGCGGGTAGCGGCAACAGCCGCCCGCCCGGGAGCTCATGAATTTTTTCTCCGGCGAATGATCAATCGAGCAAATTCTTCGGGATGTTGCCGCCGTTGTCGGCGATGGCCTTCAATACGGCTTTGTGCAGCCACATGTTCCGCTTGAAGGAATCGTCGACAATATTGGCCGGGCATTTAAGATCAACCGCCAGCTCCTTCAGGTCGTTGGCGCCGTGCGGAAGGTCCAGCAGGACGAGCAG
>JBAVFZ010000161.1:0-11471 GCA_049684495.1 Anaerolineales bacterium
GAGGGACCCCGGCCCGCGGAGAAGGCAGGCGGCGCGGCCTCCGGCGGCGGGCGGGCCGAGCTGCACGAATCCTACAACCTCGGCGTCCTCGTCCGCGCGCCGGAGCTTCTGTTTCGCATCGACCGCGCCTTCGGTGAATTAAAAATGGACAGAATAGGCCCCGAGGATTTCAGCGGGGCGGGTCCGTCGGCGCTGATCGATCTGATCCGGCAGTCGCTGCTCGAGGACGACCCCGAACAGTTCCTCGCCGAGCGGACCGAAGAAAGCCTGGGGGAAACGATGGCGGGGGCCAGGGAATCCTTCATGAAGTATCATGGGGGGGATGCGCCGACTTTCGAGGAGGCGCTGGAGGCCGCGTTGCGGCTGCGCCAGCGGACTTTGGAGCGCCAGCTGGCCGATCTGCGGTTTTATCTCATGGATGTGGAACAAAATCCGCCGGAAGCGGCGGAGATGCATGATGTGCATGAAGCCCGGAATCATTCACTCGAGCGGATCAATCGGATCAGCGATTCGCTGCGGGGGATCGAACGGGCATTATCGGACGGGGTGCGCAGCGGGACGGCTCCCGCCGCGCCGCCCCGCCCGCCGGGTGGGGAGGGTTCCTGATGCCGAAACGTAAATCGGAAAAACCGCCGAAGGAGTTGGACGAATTGGAACCGGTGGATGCCGACGCCGAAGAAACCGCCGGCGACGATGAGGTTGAAACCGAAGACCAGACCTACGCCGAGGAAGATTCCATTTCCGATTCGAGCGAGGGGGAGGTCAGCGAAGAGGAGTTGGAAGCGCTCGAGGATGATGGGCTGGGCGAGGAACTGGAGGGCGAGGAGATCCTTGAAGGCCTGGAACTGACCGACGATCCCGTCCGGATGTATCTGCGCGAGATCGGCCAGGTCAACCTCCTCAACCCGGACCAGGAAACCTGGCTCGCGGTTCAGATCCTTGCCCAGCGGCGCGTGGTGGCGGTTCGGGACCGGGTGACCGCCCTCCGAACGGTTGGCGTGCGCCTGACGGGCGCCGGGCTTTTGTATCTGGAGCTGTATCACGACCTGAGCGACGATTGGAAGCACCTGCGCGAAACCGTCAAGCGGCTCGGCCAGCCGATGCCCGATCTGGGAAAGCTGGTGCAGGAAGCGCGAGCGCTGCGCGCCTCCTGGCAGGAGGCCGGGCCGTCCTACCTGCGAACGTGGCTCGAGCGCGGACCGTGGGGCAGGGATCCGGCCTGGAACAAAGTGGCGCGCAATGCCTTCGATGTTTTTGTGGTGCTTTACGCGCTGCCGACCCCGACCCAATCCAAACTCGCCACCTACCTGCGCAACCGGAAAACACTTCCGCCCCGGCGCGCGTTTCAACCCTGGCTGCCTTCCGCGGGGATCCTGGAAACCGAATTGCGCGCCGTGGAGGAGCGCAAAATGGAGGCGCACAAGGCGCTGATCCGCGCGAATTTGCGGCTGGTGGTGAGCGTGGCCAAACGCTATATCGGGCGCGGGATCGCCTTCCTCGATTTGGTGCAGGAGGGCAACCTTGGCCTGCTGCGCGCGGTGGAAAAATTCGACCCGATCCTGGGTTTTAAATTCAGCACCTACGCCACCTGGTGGATCCGCCAGGCGATCAGCCGGGCGATCGCCGACCAGGCGCGGACGATCCGGATCCCCGTCCACATGGTGGAAACCATCAACCGGCTGACCCGCGCCCAGCGCCACCTGGTCCAGGAACTGGAACGCGAGCCGACCAGCGAGGAACTGGCGATCGAGATGGACCTGCTCGAAACGCCCGATACCGCCGAGCTGCTGCGCCTGCGCGCGGCGGCGGAACCCCTGCCTCCGGCGCTCGAACTGAAAGTGCAGCGGGCGGTGGAACGCGTGGAGCGGATCCTGCGGCTGGCGCAGGAGCCGATGTCGCTCGAAACCCCGGTCGGCTCGGAGGAGAGCAGCATCCTGGGGGATTTCATCGAGGACGAGAACGTGGTCACCCCGCTGGACGCCGCCTCGCGCGAGCTGCTGCGCGACCAGATCCGCAATGCGCTTCTGTATTTGAACGAACGCGAGCGGCAGGTGCTCGAATTGCGGTTTGGATTGCTGGATGGGCGGGACCATACCCTCGAAGAAGTCGGCCAGCGGCTGGGAGTCACGCGCGAGCGGGTGCGCCAGATCGAAGCCAAGGCGCTTCGGAAACTGCGCCATCCGCGCAGCAGCCGCTCACTGCGGGATTATTTGGGATAGTTATCATTCTGGTGGTCGAGTAGCCCCGCGTGGCTTTGCCGCGCGGGGAGTATCGAGACCACCGGTGGATCGTTCAATAATCGGGTCTCGATACGCCTTGCACAACAAAGTTGTGCGAGGCTACTCGACCGGCTTTCTACAGGAAGGTATCCCATGTCCGAAACCGTCGAAATCACCCCGGGAATTCATTGGATCGGCGTCAACGACCGGACGACCGACCTGTTCGAAGGGATGTGGCCGATTTCCGGCGCGGGGGTTTCGTATAACGCCTATCTGATCAGGGATGAAAAGCCGGCGCTGATCGACCTGGCCAAGTCGATCAAGGGCGAGGACCTCCTGCGGCGGATCAACAGCCTCGTGGATCCGTCCGCGCTCGAGTACATTGTCCTCAACCACATGGAACCGGACCACACCGGTTTAATCAAACAGATCGCGGCGGCCGCGCCGCGGGCGGTCTTTGTCTGCACCGAAAAGGCGCGCGACCTTCTGAAATCCTTCTACGGCATCACCGACCGGATCCGCGTCGTGCACGACGGCGAGACGATACCGCTCGGGGTTCATACCCTGACGTTCTACGAAACCCCGCTTGTGCATTGGCCGGAAACGATGATGACGTGGGTCACGCCGGGGCAGGTGTTGTTTTCCTGCGACGGCTTCGGGGGATTCGGCGCGCTGGACGGCGCGATCTTCGACGATGAATACGAGTCCGTCGAATTCTACGAACGTGAAGCGGAGCGGTATTTCGGCAACATCGTCGCGAAATACAGCCGCATGGTCCTGCGCGCGATCGATAAGCTCGCCGCGCTGCCGATCGCGGTGGTCGCGCCCTCGCACGGGCTGATCTGGCGCAAGCGGCCGGAGCGGATCATCGAACTGTACAAGATGTGGTGCGGGTATGCGATCGACCGTCCGAAGCCGGAAGCCACCCTGCTCTACGCCACGATGTACGGTGCGACGGAAACCATGATGAACGCCGTCGCGCGCGGTATCGCCAGCGCCGGCGTTCCGCTTAAGGTGTTCGATGTCGCGCACACGCATATCAGCTATATCCTGCCCGCGCTATATGCCGGACGCGGCGTGATGGTCGGCGCGCCGACCTATGAAGGCCAATTGCTTCCGATCATGACGGCCGCCCTGGCCGTGGTAGAGGCCAAGCACATCATTGGGCGAAAGGCCGCTTATTTCGGCGGTTACGGATGGAGCGGAGGCGGGCAGGCGATGTTCAAGAAACTGGTCGAGCCCCTGCAATGGGAGATCCTCGATAATCTCGTTTTCCCCGGCAATCCCACGCTCAAGGATCTGGAAGAGGGTGAAGCGTTCGGGGTAAAATTCGCGCAGGCGATAAAAAATTCAGGCTAGGGAGAAGGCTCGAATGGATAAATGGGAATGCACCGCGTGCGGTTATATCTACGATCCGCAAAAGGGCGATCCGGACCACGGGATTGCTCCGGGGACGGCCTTCGAAGACATCCCCGACAACTGGGTTTGCCCGCAGTGCGGCGTGGATAAAAGCATGTTCCAGAAATTAACCTGAACGGGATTTCATGACCCGCTATGTGATCGTCGGCGGGGGGGTCGCCGGAGCCACAGCCGCGCAGAATCTGCGCCGCCTGGACCCGTCGGGCGGCGTCATTCTTCTCGGGGACGAGCCCTCGCCGTATTATTACCGTCCTAAATTGTGGGAGTATCTGGCGGGCACACTGGAGCCCGCCGCCCTGCATTACCGCCCGATGGAATGGTACCCCACGCAAAAGATCGACCTCCGCACGGACACAACCGTTTCCAAAATCCAACCGAAAGCGCATACCCTGACGCTCGCCGCGGGCGAAGCGCTTTCCTACGACCGGCTGCTGCTGGCCACCGGCTCCAAATGCTACGTCCCCGGCATCCCGGGCGTGAGCCTGCCGGGTGTGTTCGTGCTCCGCACGCTTGGGGATGCGGCCGCGATACGGATGCACGCGTCGCGCAGCTGCCGGATGGTCGTCGTCGGCGGCGGGCTGCTGGGCCTGGAGACGGCGCATGCGCTGTCCGCCCTGAAGCGGGAAGTGACAGTGGTCGAGATCGCGCCCCATCTTCTTCCGCGCCAGTTGGACCGGGAAGGGGCGCAATTCCTTCAAGCGCGCTTGGAATCGATGGGATTGACGGTCATCACCGGAGCGCGCACGGCGGCGGTGACGGGGGATTCCGCCGCGGCGGGAATCCGGCTGGAGGACGGGCGCGAGCTGCCCGGCGAATTGATCCTGTTCTCGGCCGGGATCGTACCGCGCGTGGAACTGGCGCGGGACGCCGGGATCGAAGTGAAAAAGGGAATCGTCGTCGACCCGTCGATGCGGACAAGCGCCGAAGCCATCTATGCGGCGGGCGACGCGGCGGAATTCGACGGGCGCATATACGGGCAGGTCATACCCGCGATCGAGCAGGCGCGCGTCGCGTCGCAGGCCATGGCCGGCACGGAGCAGGCGCCTTATGCCGGGACGCTGCCCTCGGCGACGCTCAAACTGCTGGGTATGGACCTGACGAGCCTCGGGGAGGCAACCGTGGAGGATGCGGGGCTCACGGTGCGCAGGGCGCTGGACGAGAAGGCGGGGACTTACAGGAAAATCGTCGTTCGCGACGGCGTTGTGGTCGGCGCGATTCTTCTCAACGATGCGCTTGCCGTACCGCTCGTCAAGCAGCTGATTGCTTCCAAGCGGGATGTTACGCAGGTGGTGGATCGAATATTGGATGAGGCGTTTGATTTGAAGGGATTTATGGCGGGGAAATAAGATGGAGCGAGTTGCCGCGTTCGGTGCCCTCCCTCATCCCCAGCCCTTCTCCCTGCTGATGCCGGGAGAAGGGAGTAAATATTTTCCCCTCTCCCGGCGTTTGTGACGCTATCGGCGATACTGCCATTTTCAATAGTCGGAAACTAATTGGTAACGCTGGGAGAGGGCTAGGGTGAGGGGGAGAGTTGCACAAACCACAGTCTCGCTCTTTTCAGAACAGTGGTCCGGCATCTATGATGGGATATTCGATGAACCGTATGAAGAAGGTATCATTCATCGCACCTGTAATATTTCTTGTGGGATGCACTGCCAAACATCCCGGGCCATCCCCCTCGCCCTCGCCTTTGCCCACGCCCTCACCGGAAAACACCTGCCCGAGCGGGGAATGCATGCCCGTCGGGGATCTGCCCGGCTGGCGCCAGATCTTCACCGATGATTTCACGGATCCGGTGGACCTCGGCGAGTGGTCCGATTGCACCATCGAGCCCATGATCTGCGGCGGCCTGCCGGAATCCTACCGGGATCGGTGGTGGGCGTTTCTGGAAGGCTGGACCGATCAGGCCAACGGGTTATACAGCCCATCGCAGGTCCTTTCGGTTGCCGACGGCGTCATGGATATCCACTTGCACTCGCAAAAAAGCATGCATCTGGCGGCGGCGCCCGTTCCGCTGATTCACGGACGCGATGGAAGCCTCGGCCAGTTGTATGGCCGGTACGCCGTACGTTTTCGGTCGGATGCTCTCCACGGGTACAAGGTAGCCTGGCTGCTCTGGCCGGATAGCGAAACCTGGCCGCGCGATGGGGAGATTGATTTCCCGGAAGGCAACCTCGATTCCCTCATCGAAGCCTACATGCACCGGCGGGATGCCACAGCCGGCAACGATGCGGCCGGTTTCTCCTCCGGGGTCCGGCTCAGCGGGGAATGGCATACCGCGGTCATCGAATGGAAAAAGGATTCGGTGGTGTTCATTCTAGACGGCAGGGTCATCGGCGCGACAATGGACCGGATTCCGAACACGCCCATGCACTGGGTGCTCGAGGCTACGACGACCCTCGACGGCTACGAGCCCGCCGACGAGACGGAGGGGCATATTAAGATTGATTGGGTGGCGGTGTGGAAATTAATTAAGCCGGTCGAGTAGGCTTGTTGAAAATAAAGCCGGTCGAGTAGCTCCATACGGCGAAGCCGTATGGAGCGTATCGAGACCATCAACAAATGGGCGGTGGTCTCGATACGCCTTGCACAAAGTTCAGTGCAAGGCTACTCGACCACCTATTTACACATTGTCGCTCGGGTCCTCCGGCCGGATCTCCCACACTTTATCGGCGCGGTCCACATATAAAATTCCGTCCAGGTGGTCGACCTCATGCTGGAAGATGCGCGCCAGCCAGCCCTTGGCTTTTATCCGCACCGATGCGCCTTTGGCGTTGAACCCCTTGACGACCACTTCCGCATGCCGCTCGACTTCGCCGGCAAAGCCCGGAACCGAAAGGCAGGCTTCGATCCCGGCGATTTTCTCCCGCGAGGCCCGGGTGATTTCGGGATTAATCAGAATATAAAGCACCGGCTTGGGCGGGGGCGGGGCTTCTCCCTCCACGGGTTCCTTCTCCGGATCTTCCGCCGCCGGCTCCTCCGCGTATTCGACCGTGATCACCCGCCGGCCGACACCAACCTGCGTCGCCGCCAGGCCCACGCCCGGCGCGGCGCGCATCGTCTCGACCATATCGTCGAGAAGGCGGCGGATTTCAGACGTGACTTTTTCCACCTTCTTCGCTTTTTTCCGAAGCACCGGATTGGGCTCGGAAAGGATTTCCCGAACGGTCATTCCTGCTCCTTGGTTTCCGCCCCGCCCGCATCCTTGCGGGTCAGGTTGTGATAAGTTTCGATCCAGTCCGCGATTTCCCCGCGCCGCTGCCGCCGCTGCGAATCCGCCGCGCGGCGCTTCTTGAATTCCATCCGCCGGAAAATATCCTCCTGGACGTGGACCGGGTCGCCGACTTCGTCGAAGGTGAAATCGACCTGACCGACGCTGGCCTTGACCGTTCCGAAATTGAACAGCCGCGCCAGGAGCGACGGCCGGTCGTATTCCAGGCTGAGGATGTTTTCCAGACCTGCCGCGCGCCGTTCTTCGTCCCCGAGCGGCTTGCGGTGGAGCGCGAGGATCTGCTCGGGCGTGACCTGGTAGAGATCGTTGGCCCAATCCAGGTATTCGTACGCGCTCCAGCCCAGGCCGGCCGCGAGGACGCCGATCACAAGACTGACACCGAACAGCCGGTCCAGGGGAAGCATTCCGGAGAAGACCAGGATGCCGAGCGGGATGGCGGTGAGGACGAGCAGAACCGGCAGGAACATGTTCCGGATCAGGAAGAAGCGGTGCTTGCGGTAGGTGACCACGCCGCCCTGTTCGACGCGGGTTTGCATCCCGCCCAGCGACGTCACGGGCGCGGCGGGTGCCGTGGAATTATCCGCCGCAATCGCCGGGATTTCGGTTTCTTCCAGGCTCTCTTCGCGTGATTCTTTTTGATTCAACCGGCTCGCGAGGAGGCGGCCGATCTCCGCGCGGTCATCCTGTTCCTCGCGGACCTGCCGGCGCTTCCAGATCGTTTCGATCAGCCGCGCGGCAGCCTTCGGATCCGGGATCGATTCAAAAGTGATCGGACGGGTGTAGGTGCGCACGACCACGTCCCCGTACCCGAACGCGCGCTGGTTCATAGTGCTGGCGGACGCGACGGATTGGATCATATCCAGCGGCGCTTCCTGCCGGTCGTCGTAGATGAGCGGCACGCGCCGCAACGCCACCACCCGGCGGTTGGTGACCAGGTAGAAATCGTTGCCCCAGTCCATCGCCGACCAGGCGCCGTAAGCAATCGCCACGAGCAATCCCGCGCCGGCTATCCAGTAGGCGGCGTCCGGCCAACCCTGTTGGGGTATGACGGCCATCCCGCCCAGGCTGAGCAATCCCAATAAGACCGGCAACACCAAACTCGGAACGAGAAGAAGATTGGTTTTACGCGTCGCAAGGTACACCGTTTCGTCGGGGGTCAGCCAGCTGAAGGAGCGGCCGCGCACCAGCCGCCGCCCGCGGGCCGCGGTTCGCAGCACCCCCGCCGTCTGCGGCAGGCTGCGCAGCCGTTCGCGCAGGACGGGGTGGGAAATCCGCAAAACGAGCGAATCCGTTTCCACAGAAGCAGACGCCAGCCGGAGCCCCGTTCCGAGAACCGCTTCCTCGCCGAACATCTCACCGGGATCCAGTACCTTTACCTGCTCCTCCTCGTCGCCGCGCCGGTACCAGATGCTGATCCGGCCTTCCAGAAGGAAGTAGACATAGCGGGCTTTTTCGCCTTCGCGGAAAACATCCTTGCCCTGCGGGAGGCGCTTTTCCTCCAACGCCGATTCGAGCGCGGTTATTTCTTCCGCGGGCAGGTCGGCGAAAAGCTCGAAGCGGGATAGCCTTGAAGGAGGGAGGTGGTTGGTTGACATGGTTGCCGAAATGATTCTACGAGGTATTTTACACCGATAGAGGATAAATCCTGAGCATCGATTCGATAGGAGATGTTTTCCGGGATTTTTACCGCAGAGACGCAGAGGACGCAAAGAGATCCACATAATTTCTCTGCGTTCTCCGCGTCTCTGCGGTAAAAATATTTTTTCTTGGGCCGTTTACGGTTTGGGATGCGCCTTGAAGAACTCCCACATTACCGCCGTCGCGTCGATCGCGTTCGAGGGATCCTCCGCACCCGGTGCGTACCGGCTGCCGCCCGGCCAGCCGTGAGTGCCCCCCTCGATGATGTACGACTCGACCGCGGCGCCATCGGCACAATCGGAATGTGCCTCATGGGTGACCGAGCCGGTTTGTTCCCGATCCGCCATTGCCGAACAACGGTCGGCCTCAATCCAAAAACCAATCGAATCCTTGACCGGGGCGAAGGAGAATCCGCTTGCGCCTTCGCCGTATCCACCCTCGAGCGGTACCATGCGATCCGCCGTTCCATGAAAATGGATGACGGACACCGGCTGCGAAGGATGGCACTCGGAGACGTTCTGAGTCCCGGATACCGGCCCGATCGCGGCGATCCGGTCCGCCATCTCGCACGCCAGCCGGTAGGAAAAGATAGCGCCATTCGAGAGGCCGGCGGCGAATATTCTGCGCGGATCGACGGCCACCACGCCGGAAAGATCGTCGAGCAGCGTCCGGATAAAACCGACGTCGTCGACGTTATTAACCTGCGCCCAGCCGCAGCACAATCCGCCGTTCCACGTATCCAATTCGACGCCTTCCACCCGCGACGTTCCGCGCGGATATGCGACGGCAAATCCTTCGGCATCCGCAAGGGTGTTGAACCGCGTGACATCCGGCATATTTTCCGGCCGGCCCAGGCCGCCGTGGAAGACAAGGACCACGGGAACGGCCGGAGCATCGCGGATTATTTCAGGGACGTACAGGAGGTACGATCGTTCCACGCCCCCGACCACGACCATACGTTCGACCATGGGGAATGATCCAATCGGAGTATTCGCTGAAGATGTCAGCCTGCAGGAGGAAAGTACAACGGCCGCGAAAAGGCAGACCGCCATAAATGTTAGTTGGATACGACCGGACGATGATCCCATTCGGAACAGTCCTTTCTGCATAACAGGATAATCATACTATCGAGCAAACCGAAAATGCTACTGTTGGCGATCTTAAATTGTTGCGCTTGGAAGATGGTCGCCAATTTACCTATCCCCCTCTCGCTTCCCTCTCCCCATTCCCTTAAGGCCTGTCCCTGAGCGGAGCGAAGGGAGCAGGGGGAGAGGGTGGCCAGGGCTGTTCCAAAGCAAAGGGATGGATGTTGGGTGAGGGGGTTAGGTCAGAAAACGTTCAGGGATATTCGGCACACACTCGTCTGAAATTGAGCATTCGAAATCCTCCAAGATACGATCTATTTTTTCGGTTTGCGCGGGAAAAGCATCGGGGTTCTGGATCTATATTCCAGATAGGAAGCTCCGAAGCGGATCTCCAGTTCCCGTTCTTCGAACACCTTCAGGAACGCCAGCCAGGCCGGCGCGACGAGGAACAGAATCCACAAGACGAACAGGACGGATCGATACCAGATCCCGAGCGCGAGGAGGAACGCCAGCAGGCAGAGCGCCATCGGATTGCGAGTCCAGGCGTACATCCAATCCGATGCCAGCTTGCGGCTGAGCGCAATCGCAAACGGCGCGCCGAGTCCTTTGAGCGCAAGGTTGATCACTGTGAGCAGCAATCCTGCGCCAGTGAGGAGGACAAGGGCCAAACCGATTTCAACCGGGATGGGGAGGATCGGACCGGGCCAATCCGGGTAAGAGGCGATGGCCCGGAGGATCGCCGCGCCGAACAGAGTCATTAATAGATAATGGACGATCGTCACGATCCACGCGGTGAGGGACGCCGCGGGCAGCCGGTTCAGGAGCATCCGGCCCGCCCACACGACCGGAAACACCAGCAATATCCCGCCGAGGAGAAGGCAATAATCGATGACCGGTGAAGCGGGAAGGTGAATCACCCGCCATAGGAGGAACAGTATCACCCCAAACAATGCAATCCGGATTAATTCTTCGAAGAATTTACGCATGGAATATCCTTTTCCGCTTCTATAGACTTACAGACCCTGGTATTTGGAATCGTCCAACGCCTTCTTCAACTTTTCTTCCTCGGTCGCTTCCGGTATCTGCCCCTTCTCGGTTTCCAGTTCCGCCTGTTCGGCGGCGCGCAATTGCTGGATCGACGCTCCGCGGACGATGCTCCACCGGCCGCAGTACGGGCAGCGGGTGAGTTTGCCGGTGAGCATGTTCATGGAAAGCAGTTGGAAAGCGAACGGCCGCCCGCATTTCGGGCAGACCCCGCCGCCGAAGGTGTACTTGCGCTGCGTCCCCGCCGCTAGGGGGATGGTCTTGCGGCCTGTAAGGATGGGGATGACCGCGGAGATGATCATCGCGCCGAAAATCACCACCAACAGCGGAATGACGATTTTCAGCGCCGCCGCCCCGCCCTCCGATGCCGGGACGAAAGTGGGATTTACCGAATTTGAACGGAGGGTTTTCCCGTCGTCGGTGTATCCGAGCGCATACAGCTCGTGCGCTCCGAGCGGATAGCTATCGGTCACAAACTGCAGATCGAACGGCGCCTTCTCATCCTCGCCGATTTTCAAATCATCGATAAAGAATTCCACGCGCAAAAGGTTCGCGGGTCCGCGCACGTGGAAGGAAAACGTCCCCTGGATATCGCCGCCGAATCCCCCGTACCCCCAATCCCGCGAGAGACTCAGGGTAAGGGATTCATCCTGCGCCAGAACAGGAAGGGCTATGAGCATCCCGGACAGGGCGGCCAGGAAAAAAGCAAAACGGATATTCTTCATGACATTATCTCCACCGGGTGAGGATCGATTCGCGTTGGAACACCTTGGTCGCCAGATAGAACATAATCACATCCAGGACCAGCATGACCAGGGCCGTGACGGTTATGAT
>JBAVFZ010000162.1:0-5731 GCA_049684495.1 Anaerolineales bacterium
CCCCAACCCACCTCCACCGCGACGACTGCTCCGGTGACCCTGACGGCCGGCCAGGATCTCAGCTGCGTCACCGGACCGCATTGGATTCTTTACGAATGGGTGGCAAAAGTTGAGGAGGGACAGACCGTTCCCCTGCTGGCGAAGTCTCCGCCGGAATGGCCGGATTACTTTTTCGCCCGGACTGCCGGCGGGGAGGAATGCTGGGTCTTCGGCGGCAGCTCGACGATCAGCGGAAACGCCGCCGGCCTGCCGGTCCGGGAAGCGCCGCCCTTGCCGGAAGTTGAATACACCATCGAGAATAAGACCGGCCTGCGCGTTCCCGTGGTGTTCATCCGCGGAATGGACGAAACCAACTGGGGCGCCAACCGCCTTGGCGCGATCCTGTATCCCGGGGATAAGATCAGCCTGACCCTTACCGCGGGTTTTTACGACGTAAAAATCCTGGATGAGGCTTTCTTCGCGCTGTATGAAGAGCAGGACCGGGCGATCGGCTCCGAACCGGCTTACCGCTACACGCTTCTCGACGACGAATACGAATTCTACGTCCGGAACAATCACCCATTCGACGTTTGCACATTTTCCTTCCGGCCGCAAGGAGGCAGCACTTGGACAACCCTCCACTCCACGGCGGACGGGCATGTCGCGACCGGAGCAAAAGCCTGGTTCCAACTTGTTCCCGGTTTTTATGACGTGGCCGTATACCGCTGCACGGGCCCGCTGGCCGGTGTTATCACCACGCATTACGTCGGACCGGCCATAGAAGGCTTCAACATCCCATAAGTATCCGGGGATCTATCCGATGCAGAAAGCAAATCCCGTTTTTCGTATAGAAGGAAGGAAGAAATCCATGAACCGAAGAAGCATGAAATCCTTCCAATGGTTTTTATTCCTGACGGCTAGTCTGCTGGGCAGCGCCTGCATCCTCGAAACAGCCGCCGGGCCGACCCCCACCCCGCAAGTGATCGTAGTCCCGGGGGACAGCCCGGGCGGTTCCCCGGAATCGGCGCTCCCCTCGCCGACTCCTGAATCGATATTGACCCTGACGGCGACCGAGACCATCACCCCCGAGCCGACCTCCACCGCCACGACCGCACCGGTCACCATGACCGCCGGGCAGGATCTGAGCTGCGTCACCGGCCCGCACTGGATTCTCTACGAGTGGGTGGCCAGGATCGCCGACGGGGAGATTGTCATCTTGCTCGCGCGCTCGACACCCGAATGGCCGGATTACTTTTACGCCCGCAAATCCGACGGGACGGAATGCTGGGCTTTCGGCGGCAGCTCCACGGTCAGCGGGAATCCGTCCACGTTGCCCGAGCGCGAAGCGCCGCCCCTGCCGGTGATCACCTTCACCCTCCGGAACGATACGTATCTGCGCATCACCTCGCTCCGCATGCGCCTGAAAGACGAAACCGTCTGGGGGACGAATTTGCTCGCGGCGCATCCCGTGCAGGCGAAGGAAACCTACAGCCTCACTTTCACAGCCGGGTTTTACGATATCCGGATCATGGATTATCACGATGGGACGATCTATGAAGCGTACGACATCCCCATCGGAGCGGAGCCGGGCTCCAGCACGGTCGTCCTCGGCGGCCGGTACTCGGTCGTGTTTCACAGCGCGGCCTCGGTCGACATTTGCCGGGTCAATATTGAACACACCGCCAGCGGCTACAGCGCGGATCTCACGATCCCGGGGGACGGAAGGATCTCCCCCGGAGAAAACGTCACCCTGGAAGCTCCAGCCGGGGTATATACCACCATTTCGTACCGCTGCACCGGTGAATTTCATCATGGATTCAGCAGCGTCTATTTCGGTCCCGCCGGCGGCGGTCCCTACAATATACTCGGGGGGTAGCGGGACGGGATATTTTTCGTTGTGCGCCGCTCTTGCGACCGCAAGGCCTCAATTCTCAGTCGGTTTATGAGATCCGAAATCGGGACGACACCAAGAAAAATAATCGGCGGGGTTGACATCAACTCCTAAGTATTCCGTCCTGAACCTCCGGAAAACTTCCGGAATTCATCCAACCGGTTTCCGCGCGATGGACATTGGATTGTTCTTTATGCCATACTATTCCTGATGAGGAGAAAATGAGTCCAACCACAATCCGGCCGATGCGCCTGCTCGTTCCATCCGCCTTTATGATCCTGAGCTACGCCTGCATTCTCGAGGCGGCCGCCGGGCCGACGCCCACCCCGCAAGTGATCGTAGCCCCGGGAGAAAGTCGGGGCGGTTCCCCGGAATCGGTGCTCTCCTCGCCGACTCCCGGATCGATATTGACCCTGACGGCGACCGAGGCCATCACCCCCGAGCCGACCTCCACCGCCACGACCGCACCGGTCACCATGACTGCCGGGCAGGACCTGAGCTGCGTCACCGGCCCGCACTGGATCCTCTACAATTGGGTGGCCCGGATCAATGAAGGGGAGACCGTCACCCTGCTGGCAAAGGCTGCCCCGGAGTGGGAAGAATATTATTACGTCCGGAAATCCGGCGGAACGGAATGCTGGGTGTTCGGCGGCAGTTCCACCAAGAGCGGCGACCTCTCGACTCTTCCGGTTCGTGAAGCGCCGCCGTTGCCCGCGATCACCTTTACCATCGAGAACAGGACACATCTTCCCGTCTCCACCCTTCGCATCCGCCCTCAGGCGGAAACCGTCTGGGGCACCAATCTGCTTGCGGGGCACACGATTAACGGGGGAGAAACCTACGGGGTACCCCTTACCGCGGGCTTCTACGATGTCCGGATCATGGACAGTCACAGCGGAATTCTCTATGAAGTCCACGACGTTCCCATCGGACCGGAGCCGAGCTCGAGTGTCGTCGTCCTCAACGGCCGGTATACGGTAATCGTCCGCAACGGGACCGCCAACCCGATGTGCCGGGGCGAGGTTGTAAACCTCGACGAAAGTTTCCGGTTTGACTTTACGATCCCGGGGGACGGCAGGATATCTCCCGGCGAGACAGTCACGCTGGAAGGTCCCGCCGGCATTTTTGTAATGCGGTTTTACGAATGCGGCTCCGGCGAGCTTATGTATGTGGAAAGCTCGGCCTACATCGGACCCGCCACGGCAACCTACGTCGCCCATTAGGCACACGGAAGTCAGGCCGCTAATTTGACGAAACAGGTTTGTTTCTTACGGCTATTGGTTATCCCGGCCGTTATGACCCTCGGGTCCGCTTGCACCTTTGCGGCGGACGCCGGGCCGATTCCCACCCTCCAAGGTGCCGTGACCCCTGTTAACGGCCAAACCGGATTATCGGACTCAACCGCTTCATCGCCGACTCCGGAATCAATTATGAGTTTAACTCCAGTCTATACGTTTCCCCCCAAACCGGAGGGACCCGCGACCATCGCACCGGCCACCATGGCCGCCGGCGGGGATCTGCGTTGCATGAAGGGACCGCACGCGATCCTCTACGAACAAATGGCGGACATCGCGGACGGGGAAATCCTCACCCTGCTGGCGAAGGCGGCGCCGGAATGGGAGGAATATTATTTCATCCGGACATCCGACGGAACGGAATGCTGGGCGTTCGGCGGGGGTTCCACCAAAAGCGGAGATCTTTCGATCCTTCCGGTGAGGGATGCGCCGCCTTTGCCGGTGATTACCTTCACCGTTCAAAACAACACCTTCTTGTATGTCGTGGACGTCTTCATCCGGAAAAAAGGAGAAACCGAATGGGGCGCCGACCGGCTGGCCGGGAGTTTCATCGCGCCCGAAGGCAAGTTCACCCTGACCATAACCGCGGGTTTTTTTGATGTGCAGATGAAGGATTCGATGGGAGGGATCCTCTTCAACAAAGAGGATATCCCCATCGGGCCGGATTCCCCCTTCAGCAATATCTTTCTCGATTACGAGTATTGGAAGGTTTTTCTTAATCAATCCGCAAATTACCTATGCCGGGTTGCCGTCCGCCCGTTGGCCGGAGAGATTCCGATGAACCTGACCATCCCCGAGGACGGCATCCTCTCGCCCGGCGAGAAGGTCGCGCTCAAGGCGCTCGCCGGTTTTTACGAAGTCCGGTTTTACCGGTGCGAAGACGGCCGTCCGGCGGCCATCCTCAACACCGTTTACATCGGCCCGATACCAACCCCGCAAACCATCCATTAAGCGAACAACGCCGATATCCCGGGGCGAGGAATACGCCAAGAGCACGAAGGAAAAAGGAAAGGCAAGACCCGCGGGTGTTAATTTCTTCATTTTTTGATTTTTCTTTTTGCCCTTCGTGCTCTTCGTGGAATAAAATTTGGATTAGCCCGGAATATTGTACAATCATCCCAACCCGTCTATGGAATGGAGGCACCATGAATTCTCCCCGCAAACCCCGGTTTTGGATAATGATTGTTTTTTTCCTCCTGGCCTTCATCGCCGGCGCCATTGTGATCGGCATTTCCACATCCGCCGCGGATTCCGTTTTTGTTCTGCCGGCATTCATCGGCATCTTTCTCCTGACCGCGGCATTTTATCTCTCCCCCGCCTATCCTTGGTTCAGCCGCCCGGGCTTTCCACGGCTTCTCGGGACGATCCTGATCCTTGTCGTCCCGGCCATGCTCCTGCATATATGGATGGCTTTCGTATGGGATTACCGGGTGGCCCCGCTGGTATGGTTCGCCCCGTTCATGGGGATGGGCGTCGGATTGAATTTTCGGGCGATGCGGGAAAAAAGCACCTCGTAAACCCCTCTCCTTCATCATCCCCCGTATGCCCGATAACCGGGGCGATCATCGAGGGGTGCTATCCGAAAGAACCCTCTTGACTCTATAGTAACCATAGGGAATATAGTGCCTCCGAAGATCTTCCTCCGGGCGTCGGATGCGCCCTGCCCTCTGCGCGCCCGCTCTCGCGAAGCGGGAGGAGTGACCATGATACGCATAGGAGATTTCAGCCGCATCGCGCGGGTTTCGGTCCAGACCCTGCGGTACTACGACGACCTCGGCCTGCTCAAACCGAGTGATGTGGACCGGAACCACCGGCTACCGCTACTACGGCTTCGACCAGCTTCCCCGCCCGCATCGGATCCTGGCGCTCAAGGACCTGGGGCTGACGCTTGAGGAGATCGCCCGGCTGTTGCAGGATGAGCCCACTACCGATCAGCTGATGGGAATGCTGCGGTTGAAGGAAACGGAGCTTGCGGAGCGTGTTGACGAGGAGTTCCACCGCCTGGAACGGGTCCGGGCCCGGCTGCGGCAAATGGATGAGGAGCAAATCATGCCGAACTATGAAGTGATTCTCTAGAAATTGGATCCGCGGAAGGTGGCGGGCGTGCGCGGGAGGATCCCCTCTTACCCGGAGCAATTCCCGCTATGGCGCGAGCTCGGGAAGTATTTATCCGAAAAACAGATTCAGACCGCCGGCGCCTGCCTGACCTTGTATTACTCCGAGGAGCCGGACATCGACGCCGAGGTAGGCGAGGCGGTGGCGCGGGAGTATCCGGACGCGGGGAATGTGAAATTCCACACCCTGCCGGCGGTGCCGCAGGCCGCCTGCGTGGTCCACCATGGCCCGTTCGTAACCATCGGCGGAGCGTACGGCTTCATCACGAAATGGATCGAGTCGAACGGATATGAATGCATCGGCCCGGTGCGCGAGATGTACCTGCGCGAGGCCAAAGCCGGGGGAGAGGGAGCCAATCCGAATGATCCGGAGACGGTGGCCGAGATCCAATTCCCGGTGACGAAGAAGTAACCCCCTCTTCTATCCTCCCCCGTCAAGCGCAGTTCGCTTG
>JBAVFZ010000163.1:0-2455 GCA_049684495.1 Anaerolineales bacterium
GAATACGACCTCGACAAGCCGTTATACAAGCTGACGGTCAAGACCGCGGACGCGAAAACGTTTGTCATGGAAATCGGCGCCCCGACTCCCACCGGCACCGGATACTACGTCCGGATGGAAGGCGCCAAGAACATCGTCGGCGTGCGCAGCTCGTTCCTATCGCCCGTGATCGATTTCCTGACCAACAAGCCGCTGCCGGCCACGGCGACGCCGACCTTCACCATCACGCCGACCGTCACCGCCACCCCGACCATCACGCCGACCGTCACGCTGACGCCGACCATCACCAACACGCCAAGCGTGACGCTGACCCCGGAAACGCCTGTTCCGAGCGTGACCCTGACTCCGACACCCTGAGAAAGCGACCTGATTCCCGAACCACCCCGCCAGTCCATCTCACGGATGCATTAGGAGATGGACTGGCGGTTTTTTCGAGTAAAACCTTAATTTTGGGGAAGAATCAGGCCCGGCTATTGCACCCCATATTTTTCCGTTGTATGCTGGTGGAGTATGGTTGCCAAAGGAAAGAAAGCGGGAAATCCGCGCGCACCCAGTAAGAAATCCAAAATCCCAACCCGTAAACCGCCGATCCGAACCCATCCGCTGACAACCAGCGGTGGCAAGGCATCTCCGGTACGGAAGGCCTTGGCGCGCCAGGAAGCCGCGTCGATCCTCGGGAAACGCCTCGCCAGCGCAAACGCGGACAAGGCCGGCGGCAAAAATGCCGCAGCCCCCGCCATCCCCGTCCTCCCGCTCGACGACATGCTCCCGATCGACGAAGAACATCCCTCCATCGCCGCGCTGACCGAACAGGGGCGGGAAAAGGGGTTCGTCACGATCGACGACATCCTGCGCTACTTCCCGGAAGCCGAACGCGACATCGACCAGCTCGAGGATGCCTACTCCTCGCTGCTTAGCGCGGGCGTGGAGATCTTCGACACCAGCGAATCCGAACAACCGGAACCCGGCGACGAGGAATTGGCGGAGGTCGAGGAGGAGATCCCCCTTTCCGGGGAACTGCTCGAAGACGATACCTACCTCTCGGCGATCGACGCCGACGATACGATCGGGTTGTACCTCAAGGAAGTGGGCCGCGTTCCGCTGCTGACGGCGGTCGAGGAAGTGACCCTCGCGAAGCGGATCGAGCGCGGGAAGCTGGCGCGCGAATCGCTCGCCCGCGGGGTCACGGATTTGCGGCGCCGGGGCCAGCTCCAGGGCGGGATCGAAGACGGATGGTCCGCCCGCGAACATCTGATCACGGCCAACTCGCGGCTGGTGATCAGCGTCGCCAAGAAGTACATGGGCCGCGGGGTTCCGTTCCTGGACCTGATCCAGGAGGGGAACATCGGCCTGATCCGGGCGGCGAAAAAGTTCGATTACCGGCGCGGCCACAAATTTTCCACGTACGCCACCTGGTGGATCCGGCAGGCGGTGACCCGGGCGATCGCCGACCAGGGGCGCACGATCCGCGTTCCGGTGCACATGGGCGACCAGATCAACAAACTGCTGCGGGTTTCGCACCAGCTGACGCAGGAGCTCGGGCGCGATCCATCCCCGGACGAGCTGGGCGATGCGCTCGGGGTGACGTCGAAGAAAGTCGAGAATATGATCCAGGTGGCCCGGCGGCCGCTGTCGCTGGAAACGCCGACCGACGAAGAGGAAGACTCGGTGCTCGGGGATTTCATCGAGGACGAGGAAAGCCCCGCTCCGGCCGAAGCCGCCACGCGCAATCTGCTGCGCGAACAGCTGGAAGAGGTCCTGAGCACGCTGCCGCCGCGCGAGGTCCGCATCCTTCAATTGCGCTACGGCCTGCTCGACGGACAATCGTACACTCTGGAAGAAGTCGGCCGGAAGATGGGCGTCACCCGGGAACGGGTGCGGCAGATCGAAGCCCAGGCGCTCAGCCGCCTGCGCCATCCGAGCCACCGCCGCAAACTACGGGATTACATCAGCGAATAAACCAACCGCCCCGAGAGGATTTTCGGGGCGGAAAAATTTAATGGACAGGATTTACAGGATTTGAGATCACGATTGACAGGATTTTCTTTTTATTTTTTCTGCAATTGCTCGGCATGCCCTACAAGTGGAATAATGTTTTTCTTGGGTGCTACTTTGCTTTGGTTTGGTCGTCATTCCCGCGTGTTCTAAGCGGGAATCCAGGGTTTTCTGGAGTGGATGCCCGCTAGGTACACGCGGGCATGACGATCAAATCCTGTCAATCCTGTCTATGTCTTTCTGATCCTTGTCCAAATCGAGCCGATGGCGACGGCGGAGAGGGCGGTGCCGGCTGGAATCAACGGAAGGTAATAGCGCTGCCAGAGGATCGGGATGCCGGCGAGGATGCCGATCAGCAGCGAGGCGGTCCAAATCAACAAGAGGATCCAAGTAGAACCCGCCTTCTTTTGGAACACGCGGAGGATGGAGAAGATCAGGCCGGCGGAAACCAGAACAGCGA
>JBAVFZ010000164.1:0-1683 GCA_049684495.1 Anaerolineales bacterium
ACCTGCGCGCGCAGGTCGTCGGCCCACGCGCCGGTGGCGTTGATCACGACCGCCGCGCGCGCTTCGGCCGTGCGGTTGTTTACGACATCGCGGATTTGGGCTCCGCGCACCCGCATATCCCGCCCGCGCAGCAAGCCTTCGACCCGCGCGTAATGGATCGCCCGCCCGCCGGCGCGCACGCCTTCCTGCAGCACGCGCAGGACGAGGCGCGCATCGTCGGTCTGGGCGTCGAAGAAGCGGTACCCGCCCGATAATCCTTCCTGCGCCACAAACGGGCAGATCTTTTCGACCGCGGCGGCCGTCAGGTGGCCGTGCATCCACTTGCCGGCGATCGCGTCGTAGACCATCAGCCCGATCCCGATCACCCAGCCGGGCGGCAACTCGCTTGTATAGGTAGGGAGGAGGATTTTGAGCGGGTCGATCAGCCCGCGGCCTTCCTTGAGCAGCCGCTGGCGCTCGCGGACCGAATCCACGGTCAGCATGACCTGCCCGGTGTTGAGGTAGCGCAGGCCGCCGTGGACCATTTTCGAGGAGCGGCTCGAGGTGCCGGAGGCGAAATCCCCCGCTTCGACCAGGAGCGCGCGCAGGCCCTCGTGCGCGGCTTCGCGGAGTATGCCCGCTCCGACGATTCCCCCGCCGATGATGAGAACATCCCACGGTCCGGAAATCCCGTCCCAGGCGGCGTCGCGTTCGCGGATGTGCGGCATGGAGGCTCCTATTCAAAGCCACATAGGGCGCGCGGAGGGGCAGAGGCTGTTTGCCCGTTACCATTATGGATTATGTGCCTTTATCGATAAAAAGAAAAGTAAGGGACGCGGTCACCGCGGCCCTTCGTCCTCCGACCGGTAATACACATACAAAAGCACTGTCGATGCCGCCGTCAGAAAATGCCAGACCGCGTGCCACTGCCAAAGGCTTGCGGGCACGCACAGCGTCCCGGCTTCATCCGCCATGTTGATCCAGTACGCGGCGAAGAAGCACGCGAGCGCCGCAAGCAGGTAACGCGTCCGGATCCGCAGCGGCCGGCGCATTCCATGGGCGGCCGCCTCGACCAGAGTTACGCCGAGGATCAATCCCCCCAGCAGCGGGCGCCGGTATTCGGGCGCGGCGAACCACAATCCGCCGAGCGTTGCGAGCAACAGGCCATATGCGATCACAAAGGCCGCGTCGTCCCTGCGGCGGAGGCGTTCCAGGCTGTAGGTGAGCGCGTAGCCGGTGAACGCGTACATGCCCATGTAATCCAGCCAGCGGCCGATGTTGGTGAGTGTGACGTGGAAGAACAGCGAGGTGAGGCCGATCGCCACGACCGCTCCGCCGAAGCCGGTGATGTAGCCGCGCGCGGCGGTCATCCGATTCGCGCGGGCGTCGTGCGCCGGCAGATCGCGCGTGGCGAGGATCAACAGCCCGGCGAGGATGTAAAACAAATTGGAGTATGCGCTCAAGGGCTGGGCGAACCCGCCTGCGCGGAATGCCTCGCAGAAGCATCCGGGGTAGCACGCCGCGGGTTCCCAGCCGGGCCAACCTATCAAGGAGGGAAGGCTGTCCGCCCAGACGATCAATCCGGTAATGATGAGGAACGCCGCCAGCGGCAAGAGGAACGGTTTCAGAATTCGCATGCGTTATTCGTAGGGGCGCACGGCTGTGCGCCCGTACATATTTTCATATATTTTCTGGGCGCACAGC
>JBAVFZ010000165.1:0-2451 GCA_049684495.1 Anaerolineales bacterium
GTCAAACGGCATTCATTGATATGGAAATCACCATTGAAAAAATCGTGCATGGCGGGGATGCGATGGGCCGCGCGCCCGATGGCCGGCCGGTATTCGTGCCGTTCGCCGCGCCCGGAGAGCGGATCCGGGTGGAACCGGTTGGATCCTTCAAGGGATTCATCCGCGCGCGGCTGCTCGAGGTGATCGAACCCGCGCCGGACCGGATCGCGCCGCGCTGCCGGCATTTCGGCGCGTGCGGCGGGTGCCAGTTCCAGCATCTGACGTACGCGAGCCAAATGCGCGTGAAGGAGGCGATCCTGCGCGAACAACTGCTCCGCCTGGGGGGCCTGCCCGAAGCGCCCGTCCGGCCGGTGATCGTTTCCCCGAACGAATGGAATTACCGCAACCACATTCAGGGCACGCCGGCGGGAAGCAGGCTCGGTTTTTTCCGCGCCGGCTCGCAGGAGATCCTCCCGATCGAGGAATGCCATCTGCCCGAACCGAGGTTGTGGGAATTGTGGAACAACCTGGATTGGGAACCCGGCCCGGGAGTGCGGCAGATCGGGTTTCGCGCCGGAGACGACGACGAGATGATCGTCTTCGAGGGCGGGGCCGGTCAGATCCCCGAAGTGAGCATCGAATCCACCATCTCCGCCGCCTGGCTGGATGAGCAGGGAGAAGCAACCTATCTGGCGGGCGGGCCGCTGCGATATGAGATCCTCGGGCGCGCGTTCACGGTCTCGGCGGGGAGCTTTTTCCAGGTCCACACGGCCCAGATACCGGTGATGGTGAAGACGGTGCTGGAACTGGCCGATCCGGCGCGAGGTGAAACCGCGCTGGATGTTTACTGCGGGACGGGCCTCTTCAGCGCGTTCCTGGCCGAGCGCGCGGGGCGGGTGATCGGGATCGAAGAATCCCCGTCCGCGGCGGCGGATTTCGAGGTCAATCTGGATTCGTTCGACACGGTCGAGTTGTATCTCGCGCCCGCCGAAGCGGCGCTCGGGGCGATCACGGCGCGGGCGGACCTCGCGGTGGTCGATCCGCCGCGGAGCGGATTGAGCGCGCCGGCGATGCGGGCGCTCCTCTCGGCGGCGCCCGGACGGATCGTGATGGTTTCGTGCGAGATGTCGACGCTCGCGCGGGATGCGCGCATCCTTGCCCGCGCCGGATACCGGCTGACCGACCTCGCGCCGATCGACATGTTCCCGCAGACGAGCCACCTGGAAACAGTCAGCCGCTGGATAAAGGAGTGAAGGGGACGATCCTTCGGGCGCGGATGTGACCGTCATGCCCGCGCCTGCCCTCGCGAAGCGTGGGTGTACTTAGCGGGCATCCACTTCCGCAACCCCTGGATTCCCGCTGAGAGCACCCTCGCTCCGTATTCGCGCAGGTTCAAAGAATAAAACCGAACCTGCGCACTTTGCGAGGGCCGGCGCGGGAATGACGACAACTCTTGAGCAAGGTATCGCCCAAAATTTTACCGCGATATTCTCAATGAATTTCAGCAGAGGTGAAGTGTTGAAGAAACCAAGCGCGGAAACGCAATTTGCGATCCGCACGGCGAAGGCCGCCGGCCGGATCCTGATGCAGGGATTCGGCACCGGCGTGCGGATCGAACACAAACGGCGGGAGATAGACCTGGTGACGGAATTCGACCGCCGCTCGGAGGATCTCATCCTCGGCCGGATCCGCAAAGCCTACCCGGGGCACCGCATCCTTTCCGAAGAGAGCGGCCGGACCCCCGCTTCGCGGGGGCAGGCCGGAGCCGGCGGGGATCCGATCTGGATGGTCGATCCGCTCGACGGGACGGTCAATTTCGCGCACACCCTGCCGATCTTCAGCGTGTCGATCGCGCTGTGCCGCGGCGGCCGGGCGGTGATGGGCGTGGTCTACGACCCGACCCGCAAGGAATGCTTTTGGGCGGAACGCGGGAAGGGCGCGTATTGCGGGACGACGCGGCTGCATGTTTCGAAAACCATCGAGCTCGGCAAGAGTTTGCTCGTGACGGGGTTTCCCTACGACGCCTGGACGAACCCGGATAACAACCTGGATCACTATGGGCGTTTTGCGGTGCGCAGCCGGGGAGTGCGGCGGTTGGGATCGGCGGCGCTGGATCTATCCTACATCGCGGCCGGGCGGTTCGACGGGTATTGGGAGTTGCGGCTTTCGCCATGGGACGTGGCCGCCGGCGGGCTGATCGCCGAGGAGGCCGGCGCGCGCGTGACCGCGATCGACGGGGAGAGCGATTACCTGAGCGAGACGCCCTCGATCATCGCGGCCAACCCCGCGCTGCATGCGAAGATGGCGGAGGTGATCCTAGAAAAGAAATAAATCTTTCACCGCAGAGACGCAGAGAGCGCAGAGGAAAAAATAAAAAGCCTTAGCGGTTTCTCTGCGTCCTCTGCGCCTCTGCGGTGAATTGGTTTTGGAGGTGCTCAATGGCAAATCAGATTACCATTGTCGGGCTCGGAC
>JBAVFZ010000166.1:0-2442 GCA_049684495.1 Anaerolineales bacterium
GGCACAAAGCTCTCCCCCGGCGTAAGATCGCCGCCGAGGGCAGGCTGCAAGGGCTGTTTGGAGACGTAAGTTGTGCCCCCGCGCATCTTAGCGGGGGAATTGTGTCATAGAGAGGGCATTCATGCCCGGGGAAGAGAGTGATAATTCCATCCTTGGATAAAAACAAAAATGAAATTTATCAGAGTCAATCCTCTGTTCCTCGGCGAGGAATGAAGGAAAGCACTCCGTTCCTCACTCATAGTACGCGTTTCTACGGAGCAATGCCGTATATCACCCAATCCGGAGTCTCCTCCAGGATGACATAGGCCGAACGGATATCCTCCAGTGCCGCTTGTATGGAATCGCTGGATAACGGGAATTCCAGGAAGGGCGACCCGGAATCCTTCAGATTGACAATCAATTTCGGATGGTTGAGAAGGACGCCTTTTAAGAACTCCTCTACGAGGCGTTCGTTCGTATATCCGCTTTGATAAAGCGGGTAAAGATAAACAAACCGCGTGGGGGATTGCCGCTCGGCATAGAAATTAATCATGGATTCATTCCCCCAGACAAGGACATAATCATCCGGACCGGTATGGGCGGCTATATAGGAAATCAGGGGCGCATAGGTTGCGTTCCGGTAGCCGATGAATTGGTAATGATACCCTCCGAGAGATGCCCAGAGAAAAACCAGAACGGTGCCCGCGGCAAGGATATATTTGGAAACGCCGCCCTTTTCCCGATCGGAGAAAGCCGAAAGGAAAAACTGGAAAAGCCATCCCGAGAACAAGGCCAACGCCGGAAGCAGAACCATATAATAATGCTCGTAGGTTCTTCCCGAGGCGGACAGCAGGATGAATTCGATGGGAAGATCCAATAACCCGATGAGAAGCAGGGGGTGGATCTTCGGCCCGTTTTTCTTCCCGGCAAAGATCAGGATGAGGACCGTGAGGGCGCCGATCATGCCAAACTGCAGAAGCCCGGGTTTGGTCAGCGAGCCTATTCCGGTGAAGATGGGCTTCAACCGGGATATAAAATCACCGGCGCCGGAAACATAAGAAAAATTATACGCAAAAGCCGCGCTCCAAAAATGCGAAAGCGCTCCCTGGCTGCCGAAATAGATCCCTATGCCCGCGAAAACCACCGAACTCCCCGCTGCGAGAAGAAGCAGTTCCTTCACGACCTGCGTTTTTGAAGGAGAAGCCATTCTTTGGTAAATCCAATAGACGATTATCGCGATCCAAATGCCGACGGATGTCTGTTTGGTGAAGAACGCGATGGCGCCGATCAAACCCAGGAAAAACCAGCGCCACGGGGAAAAACCGGGCTTGTCGATATCCAGCACCAGCCACAAGGCAAGAAATTGCATCGGGAGAGCATATTCCGTCGTGTAATTTCCGCCTTGGATTAAAAATACCAGAGTGAAGAGCCAGAGGAAAAGCGCCGCCAGTGCCGGAAGGGGTCCGAGCAGTTTCTTCAGGATGGCAATGCAGATCAGCGAGGCAAGCAGGAGCGAAATAAATTCAAGGATCCAGACGCCCCACCGGGAATTATCCGCAAGCGCCAGCCCCAGCGCATTAATGAAGAAGATCACGGGCGGTTTATGATCCCATACGTCCCGGTAGGGAACCGCGCCGTTCAAGATCCGCCAGCCCGCATATAGAAAAGCCCCGGAATCGCGGTTGGTCAGGGGCATATTCAGAGGGCTGGTGGGGATGAGAACCCACAGCGCCCCGCACGCGGATAATAATCCGTATCCGAAATTCACCAAAGCTTTTCTCATAATTATTTTCCCAACTTGCGGCTGAGCAGGGATTTTTACATTTCACAAATTTTACCATTACTTCTTTCAGTAATTTTTTAAAGGGAGATCAAAAAAAGAAAGGAGATCGGATGCATTTTTTCGTGAAGATCGGGACGGGCTGTGCATCCTTCATTCTTCCGCCATTATTTCCTTGTTGCCCTATTACTCCTCGGATACTCCATTCTGTTACGACCATCCCATCCCATGCAGCGGGTGGGACGGATTGAGGCCGCTCTCGCATAAAATCCCGAAAAGGGATGCGGCATATAATTAACCGGTCGATAGGAAAAGGAATGCCGAATGTCTGACGGGAAAACCAGTCCATCCGGCGGCTTCCCGTTCCTCGGAGCCCGGAATCGCAACACGAATTATTTCCTGAGCCTGATCGGGTTTCTCGTGGCAGCGGCTCTCCCGATCGTGGTTTTTTTCCTGGGCGGCGAGTGGGTATCCCGCAGAGGCGCGATCGGCGCATACATAGGCACGGTCGCGACCCTCTTCGTTTTGTTCCTGTTGCTTATCATCGCGGGCGAATGGCTGAACAAGCGGGCTTTTCGGCCGGTTATCGGTCTTCCCGCGGCCTATGTAACTCTGGTTGTCCCGGTCACCTGCCTATTCATAACACTTACGGTAAATTATCAATTTCCCGTGCTGGGATATGG
>JBAVFZ010000167.1:0-1945 GCA_049684495.1 Anaerolineales bacterium
GCGGATGGTCCCGATTGAGCGATTGTTTTTCAATCAACAATCGCATCGCTTCGCCTTCGCCCACAAAGAGCCGGACGTAACCCTCCGGCTTAGCCAGGGTCAAAGCACGCTCCAGAGACACGAGAGCCGGGGGAATCTCGCCTTGTGCCGCATGAGCAAGCGCCAGCAACGCCAAAATCCCGATCACGCTGCCTATCCGTCCGCCGGCTTCCGCCGCCTTCAGGAGGCGCTCCAGCAGCCCGATGGCCTCGTGAATGGAGCCATCTGCCGGGTTATTCTTATACCGGGCGACGAGAACTCCGGCCAATGTGATGTGTTCAAATTCGCGCAGGTAGCTGAGCTCATCATCCACAGCCAAGCTCCGCTCGCGTGCCCAGCCCAGAGCTTCAACCAATCTGCCCTGCCTGACCCATATCCGGGCTTTCATGGCGGATGCGGGAAAGAAGTCGGGCAAGGGTGACCGGATATACAGGCGTTCCGCTTCATCCAATATCGCGAGAGCCCCATCCATGTCATCCTGCGCTTCATTGAACCGGGCCCGGGCAATACACAAACGGTATCGCAGAACGGGCCATTCCGCTTTTTCCCCAAGTTCCCTGCCTATCTGTAAATGGTGAGCGGCGGCCTCAGGATTTCCCTGTTCAAGATAAAGTTCACTCAACTCCCGATGCAGGTCGGCTGTATCGAAAGGAATCGGGTCACCCTGAGCCATTACAAAATCCAAACACTGCTCGACGGCGCGGATGGCCTCGCGGAGGCGCCCCAATCCTAGCCGGATATCCGCCAGAACAGCGGTTGTGCCGATGGCATCCGGGATGTTCCCGGCCGCCCGCAGTTTCATCGTGTAATTGGCGAAGACCCGGTCGGCGGCTTCCAGGTTCCCGCCTGCCCAGTGGGCCATCCCCAGGAGCATGGATGCCTGGCTGTGCCTGAAAGGATCTGCTTCGGGGAACTCGAGTGCCCGGCCGGCGTACCGGACCGCGTCCGGAATATTACCGAATGCCTGGGCGATATAGGCGCGGCCGACGGCAATTGCCGCCGGCAGGGATTTCAATTGTTCTTTGTCCGCAACGATCATCCCGCGATTGCTCTCCGGACCCGTCTCAGCGGATGTGGTTTCCGGTTGCGCTTCTATCGCATCCGCCGGTTTCAACCATTGTTCCGTGTCCTTGAATCGAACTTCGGCGGCTTCCAACTCACCCCTGCCCAGCAATGCATAGGCATACCAAACATTGAGCACAGGCCGGATGTGGACGAGCTCATCCGGCAGCGTCTTCACCCAGCCAAGCCAGGCAACCGGCTGGATACTTCCCTCCTCGGCTGCCGGCCAGGTCAGTTCGATCAATCCCGCGGCGCGCGTGAAATCCCCGGCGGCCAGGGCGTGGCGGATGGCATCGGACGGGAATCCGTTCCGTTCATACCACGCGCTTGCCCGCTGATGCAGGCCCGGGACCCGCTCCGGTTGCGCCTCGATCAGGTGCGCCCGTAGCACATCGGCGAAAAGGCGGTGATAGCGATACCACTCGCGCCGGTCGTCGAGCGGGACGACAAACAGGTTGCCGCGCTCCAGGGTTTCCAACATTCCCCTGCCGCCATCCTGGGCGGTCACGGCGTCACACAGGGAACCGCTCAAGCGGTCGAGAATGGCGGTTTGCAGCAGGAAATTGCGCACGCGTTCGGGCTGGCGTTCCAGGACTTCTTCCAGCAGATAGTCCAGCACGAAATGGTGGTTGCCGGTGAAGGATTGGATGAAGCTGGCGGCGTCCGGACGTCCCTGCATGGAAAGCGCGGCCAATTGCAGGCCGGCAATCCAGCCTTCGGTGCGGGTTTCCAGCGCGGCGATGTTTTCCTCGGAGAGATTCAAGCCCATCATTTGATTGAGAAATTCGGCGGCCTCGGCGGGGGTAAAACGCAGATCGGCGGCGCGCAGTTCGGTCAATTGGCC
>JBAVFZ010000168.1:0-9114 GCA_049684495.1 Anaerolineales bacterium
CTCCTGGCTTATGCCAGGAGAGGGGGAAGGGGTGCAGGGGTTGGGGGTGAGGACATTCCCGCTTCCTATCCGAACGTCGCCGAAGCGATCAGGGCGCTGCCGACGGCCATGGCGACGGGCGGAATGAGCGAGATCAACCAATACAGTATGGTGATCACGGCGCTCTTGGGCCGGGTAATTTTGGCGCACACGCCGATGCCGATGCCGATCAGGACGAGATACCATATTTCAAAGATCGTAACCTTGGAAAGGATTTGCACGAGCGCCGCCGTAACGGGCGTCAACGATGAGACGTCCTTCACCGAAACGAGATAGGATAGCCCGGGCCGGACGGTGGCGCCAGAGGCGATCGTTCCAATCGCCAGCATGATCTTTCCCAGAATTTCCGCGATGGAAGCCCACACCGTCATCGAGAGGACGGATCCGAACCGGGCTTGCCCGCCAAAAGCCAGACTCAACAGGTACAGCACGCCCGCCGCGGAAGCCCAGAGAAACGGATAAGCGATGGTTTCCACGAGGCCCTGGCTGGCGAGGAGGAAGACCGGATTGGTGGCAAACTCCCTGGTTTGTTCCAAGCTGGCACGTTGCACCTCGGACATATTCTTCCCCGTCTGCTCCAGCGCGGTGTCGATCCCGGCCGCCGCCTCGCGCTGCGTGACCGGAAGGGTCACGATTGCGACCAGCCAGATGACCACCAGCATGGCGGCGGCCGCCCACAGGAAATGCGGCCGACTTGTCTGCTCCAATTGCGTAAACGCCCGCCGGGGATTGATTAACAACGCAAGCAAGAAGCGGGGAAGGTTCATTTTTTGGGCGGTTGCGGGGGTTGGGGATTCCATGTATTCCTCCTGCTCTTTTAGAGTATACGTTAATTTACAATTCCTGTTGCTCGAAAAAACCCACGGAAAGAACCAAACTCATCACAATTAAAACCACCGCCGATGCTAAAGCGCCGCCATTGACATACACCTCCCCGGCCAGCGCGGAGGAAACCGCGGACGATGCGGCTTTGCCCGCGGCGGTATGAGCGGCCTGCCCGGCCCAGCCCAGGAGGCCCTCGGGGAACAACACGCCGTATTGGGGGATGGAGCCGGCCAGCATCAACGCCACCGAAAGCACAATCCCGATCCCACCGGCGCTAACCGTCGTTTTCCCGAGCGTGCTCCCGAGAACCGCGAGTCCGACAAAAGTTAGAATCCAAATCAGCAAAAGAACATTCACCAAAAGGAAAGCGCCCGGTTCCAGGGGGCCGAAGAGGATCCACGTGTAGTAGTAGGCGCCGGCTCCCGAGAGCACGAAGCAGGCAAGGTACATCACACATTGGGCGGTGAACTTGCCGGCGATGAAAGCCCAGCGCGGCATCGGCTTGCTCAGGATCATCGGCGCTACGCCGTGTTCCTTCTCGCCGACCACCGTGCCCATGGCCAGTAATACGGCCAGCAGAAAACCGAACTGCGAGAGGTTCTTGAGGTATTGGTCCATCGCGTCGGCGGCGCTGGGTACGGGGATGAGCGAAGCGAACTGCTCCATC
The DNA here is from genome assembly GCA_049684495.1 of Anaerolineales bacterium. Lineage (GTDB taxonomy): Bacteria > Chloroflexota > Anaerolineae > Anaerolineales > RBG-16-64-43 > JAFGKK01. Next base: position 1,532 of record JBAVFZ010000168.1, read on the forward strand.
CCCGCCACGGATTTGAAGACATCCGGAATGATCTTGGCGATGAGCGGCGAACCCATCCCGAAGACCAGGAAGACCGCGCCGGTCACCAGCATCCGTTTCGTCCGCCATAACTGGACCAGTTCTTTGCCGACAGCCGTCCGGTAGACGGCCAATTCGCTCCGGATCGTGCTTTGCGGTGCGCACTGAGGAGCCGCGGCCGCGGGAGCATTCATCCGCCTTGCATGCCGGATCTGCCAGGCCGCCCAGACATACCCCGGGACGAGCATCCCGACGAAACTCAACTCGAACAGCAATAGCTGGCTCCGGAGGGATTGCATTCCATACACCGCGGCAAAATCCACTCCGGCATGGTACAGGACGGCCAGGGGGATGTAAAACCAATTGCGGCGCAGCCCGCCGCCGGTGAACGCTTTCCAAACCATCAGCGAGAAAACGACATGGGCGGAAATGGCGATGATCCGCTCGAGCAGCGGGTAGGCGCTGTTCCAAGGATTGGCCGCGAGGGAATCGATCTGCGCTTGCAGATTGGCCAGCTGGTCCGGCGTTAATCCCAACGCGCTGAGGTCGGCGCCGATCAGGGGCAGCAGGGAGCTGGCGGTCGCGGCGGTGAGCACGCCGCCGAAGATCATCGATTCGATCCCGCCGTGGCCCAGCCCGAGCATGACGGAGTCCTGCAGCCGCATCCACGCGGGTCGGAGCCTGCGCAATACGGCGAACCCGGCGGCGCGGACCAACTCCTCGCACAACCCGGCGGTCAGCCCGGCGATCAATGCCGTTTGCACGATCGGCAGATCGGTGGAAGCGGTTTCGGGCAGCAGGCCGATATCCGCGAGCCATGCGTTGAGCGGCAGATGGATGACCTGCGAAAGGACAAACGTCAGGCTTCCAACGCCGAACAACAGCCAGGCTGCGCTCGAAATCCGGCGCAGCCCCGTCGCGAGGAGAACCGGAACGATGATCATCAGGAAAACGGAAACGCCGTAAAGGATTGTCAACATACCGGATTGCCCTTCCAGTCTACGAACTCATTTGCAGGAAGATATCTTCCAGCGACGGCCGGATCCACTCATACCGATTGACGGTTAGTCCGAATTTTGCGATCAGCGGCACAAGCTCGCGCTTGCCGTCGGGGACGTTTTGAACCATAACCCGAACCAGGCGGCCTTCCGTTTTGACGGACGCCACCCATGGAATTCCCCGCAGCGCGGCCATGAATTCCGCCGGCGCGCCGGTTTCCGGATCTCCGCCGGCCGGATCCAGTTCGATCTCGACCGCGTCCACCGGATACTGCTCGAGCAGTTCCTCCACGCCGGACACGAGCAGCAGGCGCCCCTTGTGCAGGACCGCCAGCGAGTCGCAGACCCGCTCGATGTCGTTGAGGATGTGGCTCGAGAAGAACACCGTCCGCGACCCGCTGATCCGGGTGATCATATCCAGCACTTCATACCGTCCGGCCGGATCCAGCGAGCTGGTGGGCTCGTCGAGCAAGAGGACCGGCGGATCCCCGATCAGGGCCTGCGCGAGGCCCAGCCGCTGCAGCATGCCGCCGGAAAATCCGCCGATCCGGCGGCGGGAGGCTTCCTTCAGATCCGAGAGCGCGAGCAGCTCTTCGATCTGCCGCTTGCGCACGTCCGCGGGCAGTTCCTGGATTTTGCCGACGTAATCCAGATACTCGCGGGCGTTCATCCAGGAATAGAAGGCCGGGGCCTGGGGCAGGTAGCCGAAGCGCGTCCGCGCCAGGCGGTTCGCCCCGGTGGTTTCCATGCCGTCGATCCAGGCCCGGCCGGCCGTGGGCGAGGCCAGCCCGGCCAGCAGGCGCATGGTGGTTGTTTTTCCCGCGCCGTTGCGGCCGAGGAACCCGAACACAGATCCGCGCGGGACGGCCAGGTCCAATCCGTCCAGGGCCCGGACCTCTCCATACGTTTTGGTGAGTCCGCGGCAGAAGATCGCCGCCGTTTCCGGTGATTCCGGCGCGGGGGGCGGCGTTCGGTTTTCCGGCCGGCGGTTTGAGAGGGCCATCTTATTCTTCCAGCCGGCCGGCCGCGAAATACACGATCGGGCCGACCAATTCCCCGAAGATGATGATGAGGACCCACATCCATTTCGGACCGCGCGTCTTTTCCCGTCCGCGCAGATCGAGGAGCGCCGCGGCCATCAGCACCAATTGGATGATGACGAGCGGGATGATCAGTGGCAGGAACTGTTGAATGTTGTCCATGGGATTTCTCCTATTCCGGATGTACGGAAGATTCCATTGAAAGTATCAAATGTATTATTGAACTAATTGTATCATCGGTGGATTTTTTGTCAAGAAGCCTGAAAAACAAGGGAAAAAATGAAATTGCTGGAATTGTTATAATAAATTCACATATTATATACATTGCTGTCGAAAACAAATTTGAACAGTTGAAATAATCCTCAAGATTATCATAAAAACTAGCCATTTCTTGCTCGTCACCTTTGGTATCCCGGGAAAGGCCCCCTTCTGCTGTCCAAGACATCCAACGAAGAGAGGTCTGGCATATAAGTCTTTCCGTCGGATCATGGGTTCTCCAAACGGTTTCGATAACCATAGCCAAAGATTGAAATACTGAAGCAAATTCAATCGGATCATCACCGGCAGATTCGAAAGATGCCATTGGAACCGGGACTTCATCTGCAAGAATTTCAACAACAGGATGGCAGTCAAGGCAATCCAGATTTGGGTTTGAACGGCGTTCTCACGGATGCCAAGAAAGGTTTGCACGGGAAGCAATTGCTTGAGGACTCGGAAGAAGGTCTCGATTTGCCAACGATCTTTGTATGTCAAGGCAATCGTACTGGCCGCCAAATTGAAAATGTTGGTCAGAAACACCAATCGCTTCCTGGTCTCCGGATCCCAATATGAAATCCGTCGAAGTGGGACGTCGCATTTTTCTTGGGATAAATATCCTGTATATCGTATTGTCTGATCGCAACGGACATTTCCGCCCTCGGGAACTTCCCGCCTTTCGGTGATCCGATACGTGGCGTTGTCTTTCATCCGGGTGACGAAATACACCTTTTGACGTGTCCACTCGGCGAACAGCTTATACTCGGTATATCCCCGGTCGATCACCACAATCGTATTGGCCTCAAAAACAAGCGTTTTCAGGATTTTTACCTCATGAATTTTCCCGGTGGTTATGGCGGCCCATTTGGGCAAATATCCCTGATGGCTGAGCAGCATATACAGTTTGACGGCACCTTTGGAGTGGCGGTAATGCGCCTTGTCGAATACGGAAAGACAAACCGGGATCCACGTGGCATCCATACTTTCCACCTTATTGCGAAACCGGAATTTCCTTTTCTGCAACCTGGCGATGTCTTCGCACTGCGTTCGTGCACAAAAAAACACATCGCGATAGACCTCCCACGGCCGATGTTCGTTGGCATACGCCAGAGTGGATATCGAAGGGGCTTTTTCCATAGCGAGATGTATGAGTTTTCCGTTGAGAGTGTGCAAGCCGTGGCAGAGCTCGCGGAAAGATTCGCACTTCGCAAATTGTCCGAACAACATCGAAGCGAATTGTGCCCAAGAGGAGAAGCCCTTGGCACCGTATTCCGCCTTATGCTCTTCCACAATTTGTTGAAAATTGGTCTTCTTGACCAAAGAGAGGATTTGCGCAAAAAGGCTGGTTGGCTGTATCATTTGTCCCTCCGCTGGATTTGATGGTTGTTTCAGACACTTCCATCCTAATCCAACGGAGGTTTCTACCGGTTAGCCGGTTCTATTTTGGACACTACTGTAACTGAATAATAGCATTAATATAGACGAATATTTATTCTATAACCGAGAAAGATTTTATCAACAAGACCAAACGGTAGTTCGCCTTTGGTTTTCATCTTTTGCGCTTATATTGTACGAGTACTATTACGGACAATTTGTGACTTTTTTTTGATTTTACAATAGTTAAATATTTCGATAATAATTATCTATATAACCGCTAAGAGGTATTAGTGGGTATATATACTCATATGCCAAATTGCGGTGCGCCGGCACGCACGTATACCTGCTCATCTCGGAGCACACCAGGCTGCAGCTGCTCTCCCTTGAAGCCTTGCGGTAAGCGTTTGCTAAATCCGCATAAAAAATTGATATCAAGATCCGCTTTTCCAGTATGTTTCCAGCCATAAAGAATCGCGTCCGATAGATTTATCACCATCCGCGTTTCGTTTGGGGGATGAACCGTACCGGAGGATGCCTCAAAAAGCAGCACTTCCCGTAAGGTCGTGCGTGTGCCTTCATTGCGGGAGGATAAAGCCTAGATAGACCATGTTTGAAAATTGACCGGTATACCTATTTATTATTTGCTTAATATCAATGATTTACCATTATTATACATACAAACACCCTATGATGCAGATAAGCTTAAGGACAAGCACAATATCCTTTAGTAAGATCATCGAATAATTGGCGTTTATTTGGAAATAAACGGATCTCCCAAGGACCTATTGACTATGGAGCAGTCTTCCATGATGATGCTAAGCTGCAATTATAAGTAATTGATTGCAACTCGGATTATTTGACCTGCAAACAAACGAATAGTTTATTCACGCACGTTAATTAGCGAATCATCAGCCCGAATATTCTCATCGCCAAAATAAAGGAGGAAAGAGGAAAATTGAAGGGAATATTTGCAATCTTGTGCCATTTCCGATTGCGATTGCATGCATTTGCTCTCGCTTGATCCGTTTCTGCCAGGAGCATGCACGATAAACAATGGCGACCAAAGAGCCACAACCCCGAGAGCATTGGTGACAATAACCGGGGCAATGGCATGGCAGGGAGGGAGCCTACATCATGGTCGATGACCAGCGGGGACTTCCACGAAACGGAAGGCCAAATTTCGCAGAACAGCATCAAGTAACAAAGGAGCATAAGGGAACAGGGGCAACTTAATTCAACGAGAGGAGTACCATGAAACATACAAGAAAATATTTCGCGGGTTCGACGGTACTGGCACTGATAGTTGTCGTCCTTTTACTTTCCACGAAAACGGCCTTCGCGGTCACCAAGTGTGACGGACAAGGATGCTATCAACTCGATCCACAAACCACCTATTCCAGTGATGGGGCCCATATCTGCTCAGCCGATACAACGGTGGCGTACTACCCCGGGATATACCCCAGTGGAACCAATGGGACTCTCTGGCTTCAGCTCCGGTACAGCGGTTATTGCCATTCCAACTGGGCCCGGGGTTATGTGCACGCCAACAACGCCAATACCAAGCAAATCGGCTTGAAGGCCATGGCGACGAACGTAGGCTATTGGACTTCAGTGTACTACCAGGGTAATCCATTGCCTGCCAGTGATTACGTTCCCTATTGGACCAATATGGTCAATGGCTGGTACCTCGCCTGGGCGGTTGGCGGCCTGAATGGCTCCTACTGCAGCGGTAGCGGTGGTTCCGGATTTCCGTGCAACTATAATCCCACCGCCGCATATTCGGGCTAACCAGGCAAAACCAGAGAGGATAATCCCATGAAAAATAAATTGCTTTTCCCGATCCTTGCCCTCCTTATCGCCTTCGCCTCCATTGGAGCCATTGGCGTTTGGGGAATCGGTCAAGAAACTTCGCCGGCAAAGAACAGAGTAAATGACATCTCGGTCAATCTGATCAGCGCTGCCTATTCGGATGATCATGTGGCCGTCGAATATAGCGTCGACGGCAGCATTCTCACTTCGTATGGGGATCTGACGGCGTGCCCTGTGGGGGGGACTTCCATTGTCACTGCATCCGCGCAAGAAATCCAGAGCGGCGATTCCGACTTCAAGGATTGCCGGCCCGATGGCAAGCATAGGTTCTTGGTGACCCAGTTCATCTACTCTGATTTCCAGAGCGAGGGGAACAAGCCGACCCAGGTGAAAATAAAAATTGGCGATATCGATTTTGTAACGGAGGACAACCGGCTTGTCCATGTTCCCCAAATCGGTGTTTATCCACTGGATTTTCCGGTCCAGGCCGACCCCAATATCTCTTCTTTCCCGACCAGCGTCGCGGAAGTGGCGAGTGGGCTGAAAATGCGGATCAAGAGGGCGGATTTCAGCGCCACCCTAGGAAAAGTGGACGCCTGCATCACGCTGCCGGATACGAGGACATGGGTTTTTAGTGCCGTTCTCAATGTGGGCAGCCAAAAGATCCCCATGGATTATTGGACGATTCCCAACTACAAGGAACCGGGTGTCCTGGCCTCTCGGGAGAGATGTTTCGCAGTGGTCTTTTCGCGTCTTCCAGATCATGCAGAGTTGCAACCGGGCCAAATGTCCTTTTCCATCGACAAAATTTCCCTCGATACACCCGATTGCGTACAGGGTGCCGACTATAACAAAATCAAGGATGAGTTGCAGCAATATGGAGTGAAAGTCCGGACGGATCCGGCGGGGGATTATTGTTTTGCCGCCGGCATTCGAGACGTAAAAGATCCCAATATTGTCGCCAAGCTTTGGACCGATATTACCAACATGCTAAGGGAAGAAGTGGCCGGACCATTGGAGATAATCATCAAATAATCCTCCTATGATCTTCCACTAGTTAGCAAGGAAGAATGGACAGGAGAACCCACAGCCTGTCCATTCTTCCATTCTCCAACCAGTAAATGGATTCATTAATAATCGGACAATATCTAGGAACTTGGGGTTTTCAATGTGCCGCGCAGGGATTTCAGAGTTGTCTCGGGCAAGGGAATAATCCGGACGTTGCTTATTATCAATCCGTCCGGCCCCGGCTGACCATCGAAGGAAAGTTCGGCACCCGACAATCGGTGCTCGGTAAGGATAATAAAATCAAATAGCAGGGTATTGGTTTTTGAAAAGCCAGGATAGTTGCCGGGATCCAGGGCAATTCCCATTGAGAATCCCGGCGACATGGATCCCTGTCTTAATGGGTCGCCGCCGCGACCGCCGATCCAGCGCACGTCCGGAACAAGGCCGCCATAGAACTCGAGCGGACCACCCAGATACGGGGCGTCATACCGCCAATCGTAAAACACCGCCAATCCCCCGATGTCACTATGAAAACCGGTGGCCGGTTCCGTGGGTTGGAAGACGACATCGCAGTAGAGCAATAATTCAATCGAAAATTCTGTGCTTTGAACCAGACCGCCTCCCAGCGTTTGATGGATCGGGCGTTCGGTTGGCAGCAATAAGATGTTTGGCAATACAGGAAGTGGACCCTGCAATGATTCACAGCTTTTTTGCGAGACTGATAGCGGCTGCCGGACCGGGGTGGTAGTGGCGGTAACGGTCGCCGGGATAACGAGGCTTTGCGTTTTCGCAGGAAGGACGATGGAAATGGAATCCTGCACTGTGGGAGTTGCCGCTCCCGATAAGGGTTGGCAGCCGGAAAGGACTCCGGTTGAGATGCAAAGCAGAAAAAATAAATTTCTCAATTTCATGGATTGCTCCTTTTGGATATTCTTGCGCCGGAAGGTCGGTCGACAAGACGACAGTTGCTCCATGGTTTCCGGCGCAATTCCACCGGCCAGAAAACCTTGCTGATTTATCGGCCGACATCCGGTTGCCAAGTCACGGACCATGGCCCTTGGATGGAAAGCGATTGGAT
>JBAVFZ010000169.1:0-2733 GCA_049684495.1 Anaerolineales bacterium
GGGTAATCCGTGTACAAAAACGAAAAAAGCGCCAGCTGCAGCAAAAGTTACGATGGAGCAAGAATTCCATCCAGAAACGCCTGGGGATCAAAGGGCGCCAGATCCTCGAGCTTTTCTCCCAATCCGACAAACAGAATCGGCAGCCCCAGTTCGCTCCGCACCCGGAAGATAAATCCGCCCTTGGACGAGCCGTCGAGCTTGGTCAGGATCACGCCGTCCGCGGCGACCGCTGCGCGGAAGCTCGCCGCTTGTGAAAGCGCGTTCTGCCCGGTCGAGGCATCCAGCACCAGCCAGGTGTGGTGCGGCGCGCCGGGCACGACCTTGCCGAGCACCCGGCGCACCTTTTTCAACTCTTCCATCAAATTGTAGCTGGTATGCTGCCGGCCGGCCGTATCGACAATCAACAGATCCATATTCCGGGAAAGCGCGGCCTGCGCCGCATCGTGGGCGACTGCGCCCGGATCGGAGCCCGGCGTACCGGCGATTACCTCCATCCCCAGGCGGCCGGCCCACACTTCAAGCTGGTCGGTAGCCGCCGCGCGGAAGGTATCCGCCGCCGCCAGCAGCACCCGTTTGCCTTCGCGCTGAAAGCGGTGCGCCAGCTTGGCGATGCTGGTCGTCTTGCCGGATCCGTTCACACCCGCCACCAGCAGGACCGACGGCTTCTCCGCGAATGCCACCGGCTCGGCGTTTCCAAGCCGCGCGCCGAGAAATTCCCGCAGACCGCGATCCAGCTCCGCCCGGCGGATTATTCCTTCCGCGGCCGATTTTTGCCGAAGCAACATGAGTATCTGCTGCGTCAGCTGCGGTCCGAGATCCGCCTGGAGGAGGAGGCTTTCCATCTCCTCCCAGACCGCGGGAGTGAGTTCGGACGCCCCGAGCAGTGCGGAAAGCCGGCCAAATGCCGCGCGCCGGGTGCGATCGAGGGCGGTGCGCCAATTATTCATGTCGGACATATCCGGGGATTATACAACCGGGAAGTCGTCGGTAAAGGGGGATGACAAAGCATGGAAAATGAATCCGTCTCGCATGACGAGAAAAACAGGGAAGAATATTAGCCGCAAAAAGCACAAAGATCACAAGGAAGAAAAATATTCCTTTAGTTAAGCGAATTTGTTTGTGCTTTTTGTGCTCTTTGTGGCTAATCTTTATCGCCTAATCGCAACAGCCCTCCGGAAGCAGTTTTCCCAAACCATTCATAGGGGCTAATAAACCTTTCGCGTCAAGGGGTCACCGTCAGAAGCTGCTTCACCTGCCGCGGATGCTGTGCGATAAACCGCAATTCATCGGCGACGAGCGGCTTTTGTTTCAGCACGTTGGCGTAGCGCACAAGCTCCAGGATTTCCCGGGCTTCGTCATCGCTGTGGAATTCGATTTCCATCTTCTCGTAGACGTTTCGGAATCCCTTGATGCCGCTGTACTCGCCCATGCAGATCTGGCGGCCGGTTTCGATGATTTCCGGTTCGCCCCGTCCGAGTTCTTCGAAATGATACAACTCGTAGTTATGCTCGTCCTTCAACACCCCGTCGGCGTGGATCCCGGAAGCGTGCGCGAAGGCGTTGTCGCCGACACCGGGCTGATTGATCGGGATCGGCACGCCGAAAGCGTAGGAAGCGTATTTGGCGAGCCGCCAGATTTTGGAGAGATGGATGCCGCTTTGAAGGGTGTAGCGTTCGGCGAAACCGGCCGATTTGCTTACGGCCAGAATGACCGAGAGTAAATCGGCGTTCCCCGCCCGTTCGCCGATGCCGTTCACGCAAGTGTTGATGTAGGCGTCCACGCCGCCGTCGACCGCGCCTTTGGCGCCGGCCAGGGAGCAGGCCACGGCCATCCCCAGGTCGTTGTGGCAGTGCAGCTCGATCGGCATGCCCGTCTCGACGGCAAGCTGTTTGACCCGTTCGTAGATCGAGAAGGGGTTGTCGTAGCCGAGGGTATCGCAATAGCGGAGGCGGTCGGCTCCGTTTTCCTTTGCGGCGCGGCCGAAGCGGACGAGGAACGGCATATCGGTCCGCGAGGCGTCTTCCGCGTTGACACCGATGATCCCGGCGCCGAGCTCCCGGGCCCGCCGCAGGGCGTCGACCATTTCCCGCAAAACATCCTCGCGGGTCTTCCTACCCTGGAACTTGCCCTGAGTCATCTGTTCGGAAGTGGAGATCGAAAGGTTGATATCCCGCACGCGGGTAAGTTTGAAACCCAGTTCCACATCTGAGCCGACCGCCCGCATCCATCCGGAGAGAATGATCGGCTTCAGCAGGCCCTGCTCGACGAGTTCCATGTTGGCGTTGAGGTAATGGCTCTCATGGCGGGTGGTGGGGAATCCGCATTCGCTCTGGAAGACGCCCAGTTCGTTCAGATAATAATTGATCATCGTCTTTTCGAGTTTGGCCAAGCCGAGCTTCGCCGTCTGCACGCCGTCGCGGTTGGTTACGTCGATCAGGTAGATGGTCTTTGCCATGGGATTTCTCCCTCCGAGAGGCATGCAGGATTGCCGCTTGGACGGATTATACCGTCTCGATCCACGAAGCCCGCGGGGCTGTCCACAAAGTGGAAGAATCGTTGCCTTGGGTGTTACCTTGCCTGGTTTGGCCGTCATTCCCGCGCCCGCCCTCGCAGAGTGCGCAGGTTCGGTTTTGCACTCAGAACCTGCGCGAAAACGGAGCAAGGGTGGTCTTGGCGGGAATCCAGGGTTTTCAGGAGTGGATGCCCGCTAAGTACACGCGGGCATGACGATCA
>JBAVFZ010000170.1:0-9529 GCA_049684495.1 Anaerolineales bacterium
CCTTTGCTTCTGCGTCCGGCCGTGGATCGACCGAAATGCGTGCGGCTTATCCGCCCCGCCCCTTCACCAGCTTTTCGACGATGCTGGGGTCGGCCAGGGTGGTGATGTCGCCGAGGTTGTCCGTCTGGTTCTCGGCGATCTTGCGCAGGATCCGGCGCATAATCTTTCCGGAGCGCGTCTTGGGCAGGCCCTCGGCGAACTGGATGACGTCGGGCGTGGCGATCGGCCCGATTTCCTTGCGCACCCAGGCAATCAGTTCCTTCTTGAGTTCCTCGCTCTCGGCGAAACCCTCTTTCAGCGTGACAAAGGCGTACAGCGCCTGGCCCTTGATGTCGTGCGGCATCGGGCAGACCGCGGCTTCGGCCACTTTCGGGTACGCCACCAGCGCGCTTTCCACCTCGGCCGTGCCGATCCGGTGGCCCGAGACGTTAACCACGTCGTCGATCCGGCCCATCAGCCAGTAATCGCCGTCTTCGTCCACGCGGCAGCCGTCCCCGGTGAAATACATGTTCTCGTACATGGTGAAGTAGGTGTCGATGAACCGGTTGTGATCGCCCCACATGGTGCGCATCATCCCCGGCCAGGGCCGGCGGATGCACAGCTTGCCGCCCTCGTTCGCGTCGCACTGCGTCCCGTCGTCGCGCAACACCACCGGATCGATGCCGAACCACGGGCGGTTGGCGCTGCCCGGCTTGGTCGTCATCGCGCCCGGCAGCGGTGTGATCAGGAACCCGCCGTTCTCCGTCTGCCAATACGTATCCACGATCGGGCAGCGGCCGCGGCCGATCTTCTCGTAATACCAGATCCAGGCCTCGGGGTTGATCGGCTCGCCCACGCTGCCCAGCACCCGCAGGGTGTCGAGCTTGTACTTGGCCGGCCATTCCTCGCCCGCGCGCATCAGCGAACGGATCGCGGTCGGGGCGGTGTAGAACACGGTGACGCCGAATTTGTCGACTACCTGCCAGAAGCGCCCGGAGTCCGGATAGGTCGGGATGCCTTCGAAGATGATCGTGGTCGCGCCGTTGGCCAGCGGGCCGTAGACGATGTAGCTGTGCCCGGTGACCCAGCCGATGTCGGCCGTGCACCAGTAGACGTCGTCGTCGTGAATGTTGAAGACGTACTTGTGCGAGAAGGCCACGTGCAGCAGGTACCCGGCGGTGGTGTGGACCACGCCTTTGGGCTTGCCGGTGGAACCCGAGGTGTAGAGGATGAACAGCGGATCCTCGGCCTTCATTTTCTCCGGCTCGCATTGGTCGGACGCCTTGGCCATTTCCTCGTTCCAGAAGGTATCCCGGCCCGCCTGCATCTCGCACGGATCGTCGGTGATCATCGCGACGATGCAGCCCTCGATGCTCGGGGTCTTCTTCATCGCCTCGTCGGCGATGGTCTTGAGCTTGATGTGCTTGCCGCCGCGCAGCGAGACGTTGGTGGTGATGATCAGCTTGCACTCCGAGTCGTTCACGCGGTCGCTGATCGCGTCGGCCGAGAAGCCGCCGAAGATGACGTTGTGGATCGCGCCGATCCGGGTGCACCCCAGCATCGCGATCGCCAGCTCCGGGACCATCGGCATGTAGATGGTGATGCGGTCGCCCTTCTTGATCCCCTTCGATTTCAGGACGTTGGCGAATTTGCAGACTTCCTTGTGAAGCTCCTCGTAGGTGATTTTCCTCATCCGCGAGTCGTCGTCGCCCTGGAAGATGATCGCCGTCTTTTTGGCGGTCGGGGTGCCCAGGTGCCGGTCGAGGCAGTTGTAAGAGACGTTCAGTTCGCCGTCGGCGAACCAGGTGTGATGGACGTCCCGGGCTTTGGTGTTCCAGACGTATTCGAGGCTCTTGGTCGGCTTCTTGAACCAGGTCAGCGCCTCGGCCTGCTTCAGCCAGAAGCCGTCCGGATCGTTGATCGATTGTTCCCACATTTTCTGGTATTCATCGAACGATTTGACGTAAGCGGTTTTCTTGACCGAATCGGGAGCGGGAAATTTCCGGTTTTCGGTCATCAGGGAACTGATGGATTTTCCTTGTGTTCCTTGTGCCATAGCAATCTCCTATCGGTATACCAGCGGCAAAATGCCTTCGGAGGGCTGTCTGCGCTCTCTTTTCACGCAATCTGCCGTTGGCGTTGGGATCGTTGAAGGTGTTAACCGGCGGCCGCGGATCCGCATGCCGTTCGGGGACCAGATAACCCGGTAATTCTAGCCGCGCCGATAGGCAGTGTCAATCCCGGACTGCCGCGGACGGAAAAATGGACAGGCGTCATTGCGAGCGACCGGAGGGAGCGAAGCAATCTCCTTCTTCGGGAAAATGGGGAGATTGCTTCGTCGCTTCGCTCCTCGCAATGACCTCCTTGGTCTTTTTCAACACCCTGCTAGTAGACCGTCGCCTCGACCGCCACTTCGGCCGTGCCCGGCGCCGGCAGCGGGATGACGTTCCCCGGCACCGTTTGGCCGTCCACCGTAAGGGAAACCGAGTTGCCCTTCCCGCTGCGCTTGACCGATATCCGGTAGGTGACTCCCCGGTATTTGCGGGTCGCCGAGAATCCGGCCCAGCGCGACGGGATCACGGGTGCGATCTGCAGCCCCTTGAGCGTCGGTCGGATCCCCAGGATGTATTGCGTGATCGCGTAGAAATTCCAGGCCGCGGTTCCGGTCAGCCAGGAGTTTTTTGCCTCGCCGTGCGTCGGCGCGTCGCGCCCGGCGATCATCTGCGGGTAGACGTACGGCTCGCAGCGGTGAATCTCCCCGATCCCCTCGCGCGCGGAAGGGTTGATCCGGGTGTAATAATCGTGCGCCCGGTCGCCGTTCCCGAGCATCGTCTCGGCGATGATGATCCACGGATTGTTGTGGCAAAAGATCCCCGCGTTTTCCTTGTACCCCGGCGGGTACGAGGAAATTTCCCCGTACTCGATGTAGTAATGGGTGAAGGCCGGCTGGTTGAGGACGATCCCGTGCTTGGTCGCGAGCCGGGTGTTGACCGACTCCAGCGTTTTCTGCGCCATCCCGTCCGCGAGCCCGATCCCGGCCATCACGCACATGCCCTGGCTCTCGATGAAGATCTGGCCCTCCGGACATTCCTTCGAACCCACCTTGCGGCCGAAATCGTCGTAGGCCCGGACGAACCACTCGCCGTCCCATCCGTGCTTTTGAACGGTTTCCTTCATCCGCTCGGCTTCCCAGCGGTAGCGTTTGGCGTCCCCGCGGCGGTCCAGAGTTTCCGCCAGGTCCGCCATCTCGTTCGCCGCCAGCACGAACAAGCCGCCGATGAAAACCGACTCGGCCGTCTTGCCTTCCTTGTTGGTCGTCGTCTGGAAGGATTGGCCCGGCGTATCGGAAAAGCAGTTCAGGTTCAGGCAGTCGTTCCAGTCCGCGCGGCCGATCAGCGGCAGCTTGTGCGGCCCGAGGCGGTCGAGGGTGTACTGGAGCGAGCGCTGGAGATGGTCGTAGAGCGGCTGCTCGCTTCCCGGTTCGTTCTCGTACTGCACCTTCTCGTCCAGGATCGACGTATCCCCCGTTTCTTTTATATAAGTGTTGACGCCCAGGATCAGCCACAACGGATCGTCGTTGAAATTGCTGCCGACGTCGTTGTTGCCGCGCTTGGTCAGCGGCTGATACTGGTGGAACGCTCCGCCGCTTTTGAGCTGCGTCGCCGCCAGGTCCAGGATCCGTTCCCGGGCCCGGGCCGGGACCATTTGGACAAATCCCAGCAGGTCCTGGTTGGAATCGCGGAAACCCAATCCGCGCCCGACTCCGGATTCGTAGAACGAGGCCGAGCGCGATATGTTGAAGGTGGCCATGCACTGGTAGGCGTTCCAGATGTTCACCATCCGGTTGGTATGCAGGTCGGGCGTATCGACCTGGACGACCGAGAGGGTTTCCTCCCAATATTGCTGCAGGGAATGGAAGGCCGCTTCGACGTTCCGCACGTCGCGATACTTCGCGATCGCCGTTTTGGCGCTTTCCTTGTTGACCGTTTGGGAATCCGCGGGCTCGAACTTCCGGTCTTTCGGATTCTCCTGATACCCAAGGATGAAAACGACCTGCTTGGTTTCCCCGGGCCGCAGGCTGATCTTGACGTGGTGGGATCCCATCGGCGCCCAGCCGTGGGCGATCGAGTTCGCCGAGCGGCCGCTTTCCACGACCACCGGGTTATCCCAGCCGCGGTAGGCGCCGAGGAAGGTGTCGCGCTGCGTGTCGAACCCGGCGAGTTTCTCCGAGCAGGCGAAAAAGGCAAAGTGGTCCCGCCGTTCCCGGTATTCCGTTTTGTGGTATATCACCCCGTCGTCGACCTCGACCTGGCCGGTGTTGAAGTTGCGCTGGAAGTTGGTCTGGTCGTCCCACGCATCCCACAGGCAGAACTCGATCGAGGAGAATACCGAAAGCCGCGCGGCCTTCTTGCGGCGGTTGGTGACGGTGAGCTGCCAGATTTCCAGGTTCTCGCCCATCGGCACGAAGTAGCGGGTGTGGGCTTCGATCCCTTCGTACGCGGAGCCGATGGTCGTGTACCCCATCCCGTGCCGGCAGGAGTACCGCTCGGCCGCATGGCGGGTGGGCATCCACGACGGCGACCAGAATTCACCGCTCTTTGAGTCGCGCAGGTAAATATAGCGCCCGCCCATGTCGAAGGGGGCATTGTTGTAGCGGTAGCGGGTGATCCGCCGCAGGCGCGCGTCTTTATAAAAGGAATACCCCCCGGCGGTGTTGGATATTATTCCAAAGTAGGCTTCACAGCCGAGGTAGTTGATCCACGGCAGGGGCGTGTCGGGCCGGGTGATGACGTACTCCCTGCGTTTGTCGTCGAACTTGCCGAAGCGCATGAGGACTTCTCCTGGAGAATGGTTTTCTTATTCCGCAGTTTATCCGCGTTAATCTGCGGCGGGCCGTATTATATCTCCCCTCGGGAAGATGAACGGTCAGCATGCCCAATGAGCCTGTCCCCCCGGTATAAATCGCCGGGACCGGCTCGCCGTAGGCAGTCTGTCCCGGGCATCGCGAGGGTGGGGATCATGCCTGCCCTCGCGCAGTTCGCAGGTTTGGGTTGATTTTGAAACCTGCGAGAATACGAAGCGAGGGCCAGCGTGTGCTTGGCCGGCATCCGGAGAGAAAAAGGGAGTGCCAATATTAATGGCCCTGGATCCCGGCTTTGATCACGCCGGGTTGCCCTTTACCCGTCAGGCCCGCGAGCTCGTAGCGGTTATCCGGGAATCCGAGTGAGAGCTTCCTGTCCCATGCATTCTGGATCCTTGCCCTCGCTTCGCGACCTAAACCGCTCAAAGTACAGATGCGAGCAATTATGCTTCGCGAGGACAGGCCATGCTCACACCGGGATAATGGCGACAAAAATGAGGGCCATCCCCCAAATATATCCCCTCCCTTCAGAAAGGAGGAAATATTGTATTTTCCCAGCCTGATTTCTCTTTCTTGTACACCGAAAAGAGCCGAAAACACCGAATTATTTTTTTAGAATCCGTGCAATCGGCTCTTCTCCGTGTAATCCGTGTACGCTTTTCCCGGCCTGAGCAGATACGAAAAATTATTGTTTTATTTACGCGGTATCCTCAGCCGGGGACGTAGAATAACTTGTATCGGACCGGATGGCCCGCCGAATACTGCGCGTAATCAGGGCCGCGCCCCAACCAGCCCGAAATCCCGCAACGCGGCCTTTGAAAAGAGATCCCGATCCATGCCGGAAAAAATGGGAACGAACTTACGAATCCTCGTTGTGGATGATGACACGGACACCCGCCAATTGCTGAAAATGATGCTCGCCGGAGCCGGATACGACATCACCCTCGCCAAAGACGGCGAAGCGGGATGGAAATCCCTGATGGAATCCCGGCCGGATTTGCTTCTGACGGACATCATGATGCCGGGGCTGGATGGATTCAAGCTACTTAAACGCGTTCGCGCGGATCCCCGGACCAGCACGCTGCCGGTGATCCTGCTGAGCGCCAAATCGACCATCGACGATGTCTCCAGGGGATACGACCTGGGCGCGGACGATTACCTGACCAAGCCGTTCCAAAAAGCGGAGTTCCTGGCGAAGGTACGAACGAAAATCGCCCGCTCCCTGGTTCCGGTGGAGTGATCCGGGGCGTGCTCCGCCGGGTACCGGTTTGGATCACCATCGCTCCGCGAGCTTCCCTGATCATGGAAAAAGCTCGAACAGGGATGCTCTACGAGGGCAGGAACGGGGATGATATGCGCTGGTCATACCGTCGGGTAATTAGCCCGCCCTCGCGCCCGCCCCCCGAACGATGAACATCGGTGATCCCGCCGCCGCGAAGTGCGAAGGTTTGGATTGATTTTGAAGGCTGCGCGATCACGGAGCGGGGGTTTCCGATGCGAAGAATTCACGAGTGAGGGGAGCATCCCCATTCGACCTTGATTCACGAATGCGGATGGGTGTAAAGCGGAGGCGCCGGCATCCGGCGGTCTCTGGAAGGAATCCTGTAGTGCTTCTCCTTGATCCTGGACTTCGCTTCGAAAGTAAAACTACATAAAGTGCAAATGCGAGCAGTTTTACTTCGCCATTTTGTGGCATCCTTTCTCCGCTAAATCCTGCGAATACGGGGCGGAGGATGGAATTATTGTCCTCTTTACTGTGTGTTCTCCCATGGAAACCTAGAATCAATCATGCCGGACCGGAGTAGTCCGGAAATTGATCATGCCACCGAGGCCGCGCACTCGTTCCATCTGCTTCGCGCGATGCGATCATTGAAAAGCGATATCGATATGCCGGAAAAAACGCCGCGAATTCTGGTGGTGGATGACGATGCCGACACCCGCCTATTAACGCAAATGATGCTGGCCCGGGCCGGCTACGACGTCGTGCTCGCCGCGGACGGTGAGCTGGGATGGAAATCCCTGACGGATGTCCGGCCGGATCTGCTGCTGACGGACATCATGCTGCCGGGCCTGGACGGGTTTGCGCTGCTTCGGCGCGTGCGGGCCGATACCCGCACCCGTACACTGCCGGTGATCCTGTTCAGCGCCAAATCGACTGTGGACGACGTCGCCGAGGGATTGGACCTGGGGGCGGACGACTACCTGACCAAGCCCTTTCACAAGACGGAACTGCTGGCAAGGGTGCGCGCCAAAATTGCGCGCCCCGCCCTCCCGGAAGAAGACGCCCCGCCGGGCTCCGCAACCGGATTGCTTTCGGAAGCACGGTTCATGGAAGAACTTCGGCGCGAGGTCGATCGCGTGAACCTCGACGGGAGCACCGCCAGCCTGGCGCACCTCGCCTTTCCGGAAGCCGAGCGCATCCGGCAAGCACTGGGTGCAGACACCGACATTGCCTCGCAGGTCGCATCCGATTTTCAGCAATCGGGCCGGCGTTTGGATTTAATCGGGCGTGACTCCTCCGGGCACTTCCTGATATTGCTGCCGCACATTAAGCCCGAACAGACCTGCGCGCGCCTGGAAGCATTCGGCTGCAGGATGGCATCGCGGACATTTCAGGCCGGCGGCCATTCCTTCCGTCTCACGCCCATATCCGGATTCGTGGGCTTCGGCGCCGGCTCTTCCGCCGACCGGATCCGCCACCAGGTTGAACAGGCTCTCGAGCACGCCGCATTGCAGCTGGATCTTACCCCCACGGAATACGACCCTTCGATGGAACGCGCCGTACCGGGAGCCGCTCCGGTCCGGGCGGGGAAGTGGGAAACCTTTCGCGGCCGCCTGCTGATCCCGTTCCAGATGGCGGTGGTCCTCCTGTTAAGCTGGGTCCTGCCCTTCTTCGCCTATCTCGGACTGGATGCGATCGGCCTCGACATCAGCCGCATCGTCTACATCGCCGTGGTGATCGCGCTGGGGGCGACGGCCTTCTTCATCTGGCTCGAGGGATGGATCGCGCTGCGCCGGATCGATCCGCCCGCCGAACCCGGTTCCCCGTATCCTCCCGCCACGGCGATCATCGCCGCCTACCTGCCCAACGAGTCGGCGACCCTGCTCGAGACGTTGCAGGCGTTCCTGCGCATCGAGTATCCCGCGCCGCTCCAGATCATCCTCGCCTACAACAGCCCGCGGCCCATGCCCATCGAGCAGGATCTGAACGAACTGGCCGCCCGCGATAAGCGCTTCCTTCCGCTGCGCGTTAACGGCAGCACCTCCAAACCGCAGAATATCAATGCCGCGCTGATGGAAGTCAAAGGCGAGTTCGTGGGGATATTCGACGCCGACCATCTGCCGGAGCCGGATGCGTTCACCCGCGCGTGGCGCTGGCTTTCGAACGGCGCGGACGTCGTCCAGGGCCATTGCGTGGTCCGCAACGGCGATTCATCGTGGGTTGCGCGCATGGTGGCGGTCGAGTTCGAGGCGATCTACGCCGTCAGTCATCCCGGCCGTGCGCGCCTGCACGATTTCGCCGTTTTCGGCGGATCGAACGGCTACTGGCGGACCGAAGTCCTGCGCCAGACCCGGCTGTACAGCAAGATGCTCACCGAGGATATCGATTCCTCCATCCGCATCGCCTCCTACGGAAGGAAGATCGTCTGCGATCCGGGTATCATTTCCCGCGAATTGGCGCCGGTCACGCTCCGCCATTTATGGGATCAGCGGGTGCGCTGGGCGCAAGGCTGGTACCAGGTATCCCTGCGCCGGTTCTGGGAGTCGATTCGTTCCCCGTCGCTTTCCGGCCGCCAGAAAGCCGGAATCTTCTGGCTTCTGGAATGGCGCGAAGTGTACCCGTGGATCGCGGACCAGATGTTCCCGCTGATCGCTTTCTGGGCGTTGAAGTTCGGCGGACTGGGGAAAATTGATTGGTTGATCCCGGTCTTTGTGATGACGACGCTTTTCACGTTGAGCGTCGGACCGGGCCAGACCCTGTTCGCGTATTGGCTGGGCGACGCGCAGATCCGCCGCCGGAAGGGCTGGTTCGTAAGCTACCTGATCCTCTCTTCGCTTTTCTATACGGAATTCAAGAATGTCGTCGCGCGCATCGCGCAACTAAATGAATGGATGCACGTGCGGTCGTGGAAAATCACTCCCCGCGCGGCGGACGAACAGATTATTCCATTTCCGCTCCGCGAAAAAGCTATTAAGGCCTGACAAAAGCACGCAGGGAAAATAAGCGGTCTTTATGGTCAAGCAGCTTGTCCCCCCGGCACAAATCGCCGGGACTGGCTTGCCGCAGGCAGCCCGTCTCGAGCATGGCGAGGGAAGGGATCATGCCTGCCGGGATGACCTGTGCTCGTCATGCCGGCGTGTACTAAGCCGGCATCCAGGAGCAGACGGAGTGGATCCTGAAGTGTTTGATCTGGACCCCGGCCAGGATCACACCGGGATGACCTGTGCTCGTCATGCCGGCGTGTTTGTGGCCGGCATCCCTCAATAGAATGATCGTCATGCCGGCATGTACTTGGCCGGCATCCATCAATTGAAGCCTATATCCAAAATACGCTCCCTGGATCCCGGCCAGGATCACGCCGGGGTGACCTGTGCTCGTCATGCCGGCGTGTTTGAGGCCGGCATCCAATAATATTCTTGGAGATTCCAATCCCCCATGCCTTGGACCCCGGCCAGGATCACGCCGGG
>JBAVFZ010000171.1:0-3157 GCA_049684495.1 Anaerolineales bacterium
CATTGGTATGTACGAAAACCAAACGGACCAGGTTTTGGAAGGGAGGATAGCCGAGCGCTCGGCGGTGCTCCTCCTCGATCCGCGCGAAGGCGGGGAAATCATGCGCCGCGGCGCACGTCAACGCGTAATGCTCCGGAAGATACGTCTGCAGAACCACCTTGCCGGGCTCGGCCGCGCGTCCGGCGCGCCCCGCCACCTGCCCGAGCACCTGGAAGATCCGCTCCGGCGACCGGTAATCCGGCAGGAGCAGGCCGAGCTCGGCCAGGACGATGCCGACCAGCGTGACATGTGGAAGGTCCAACCCCTTGGCAATCATTTGAGTCCCGATCAGGACATCCGCGCGGTGCGAGGCGAAATGTTCGAGAAGGATGTCGTGCTCGCCCGCCTCCTCCACCGCATCCCGATCCCAGCGCAGCGTGCGTGCGCCGGGAAAGAGCCGTTGCACTTCGGCCTCGACCTGGCGCGTACCCGTTCCCAGCGGGCGGATCGTCGGACTCGCGCAGACCGGACAGCGGACGGGGATCCCGCGCCGGTAGCCGCAATGATGGCACAGGAGGGTCTCGCCGTGGCTGGTGAGCGGGAGCGAGCAGCGCGGACACTCCACCGGTTTACCGCAGGAACGGCACACGACGGCGGATGCCACGCCGCGCCGGTTGAGGAACAGGATGGCCTGTTCCTTCCGGTCCAGGCAGTCCTTGAGCGCGGAGAGGAGCGGCCGGCTGAACATCGACCGATTCCCCGCGCGCAGTTCCTGGCGCATATCGACGATCTGCACCGGCGGCAGCTCCGGGGTCCGGCCGGCGGGCATCGCCAGCGCAACCCTGCGGGTCAGCCGGGCCAGTGTGATCTTCCCGCTTTGCGCGAGATGATATGTGACCAGGTCCGGGGTGGCCGATCCGAGGATGCAAACCGCCTGAAGCGCGCGCGCATATTCCCAGGCTGTCTCCCGGGCGTGGTAGAAGGGCGCGGAACCGGCTTTGTAAGAGGCATCGTGTTCCTCGTCCAACACGATCAATCCGACGTTCGGCAGCGGCGAAAACAAAGCGCTGCGCGGTCCGAGCACCACATCCAGGTTCCCGGCGCGGGCCCTCCGCCAGACGTCGTAGCGCTCGCCCTGGGAAAGCCTGCTGTGCACCAGCCCGAGCCGGCCCGGGAAGCGCGATCCGAAACGCTGGACCATCTGCGGCGTGAGCGCGATCTCCGGAACCAGCACGATCGCCGGACGGCCGCGCGCCACCGTTTCTTCCGCCGCCCGCAGATACACCTCGGTTTTTCCCGAACCGGTGATCCCGAAAAGGAGGAATCGCTCGGCGCGACGCTGCTCGAGCGCCGCCGCCATCAGGCGTAACGCGGCTTCCTGTTCGCCGGTCAGGGGCGGCGGTTCGGCGGCGGTAAAACTTTTTCCCGATAGCGGATCGCGCATCATTTCTTCGTATACGAGGTCCACCCACCCGGCTTCCGCCAGCCATTTCACATCCTCAAGCTTGGCATTCGACGACGCATAAACCCATTCCACCGCGAGCGGCTTGCCCTCGCCGAGGATGGCTTCCAGGACGCGCGCGCGGCGCCGGGCCGCGGTCTTGCGGGATGCGGAAATAGAATCCGATTGAAGCGAAGCGATGACCGCTTCCGCCTCGCGGCGGGAGACGGCCAGCTGGACCATCCGGATTTTTTTCGGCCGGACCGACGGCGGCGGCAGGACGCTGCGCCGGCGCAGGATACCCGAGCGCACAAGACGTTCGGCTTCGCGTTCCCATTCCAGCGGGCCGAAGGCGGCGCGCAGTTGGCCGGTCCGGAGCGCCCCGCGTTCGCGCAGGAGCTTCACCAACCGCTGCGCCACCGGCCGCTCCGCCCGGAAGGCTTCATCCGCGAGTTCGTACAACCCTTCGGCATGCCGGGCCAGACCCGGCGGAAGCATCGCCGAAAGGCAGGAATCCAGCGTCGCCCGGTAATAGGACGCCATCCATTTTGCCAGATGCATTTGGAAGGGCGTGAGCACGGGCAGCGGATCGAGCAGGGCTTCCACCGCGCGGGTTTCCGGGACCTCCGGATGCAGGACGGCGCCCAGGACAACTCCCTGGACTTTTTGCGAACCGAAGGGAACGACGACCAGATTCCCCGGACGCAAATTCTCCATGCCGTCGGGCAGATGGTAATGGAAGACCGATTTGGCGGAAGGAGCCAGGGGAGCTATTTCGAGGAAAGTCGTCATGCGGCGGCGTGACGCCAGATGGCCGCCGCGCCGTACCCGACGACGGAGGATTTGTCTCCGGTCACATCACCGGAGTTGGCATAGGCGAGCGGGGTGACGAGGTTGGCGCCGAGCCCCTTGGCGGCCCATAAAACCGCGGCGATGGCCGCGCGCCCGCAGGCGAAGGCGGCATTCTCATCCTCGGCGTGGATCACCGCCGCGGGATCGAACGCGGCAATCCGCCGCATCATCTCCGCATCCAACCCCCGCGCGGTCAAATCCGGATAGAAATGCGAGAGGTCGCTGCTCCCGACCAGCAGCGCCCTCTTTCCGGCCAGCACTTCGGCCAGTGCCGCTCCGAGATCCTGGGCGGTGGATTCGCGCTGATCGAGGATCATCACCGGCAGCAAACGGAATTCGCCGAGCACGCGCTGGAGGAAAGGCAGCTCGATCTCCAGCGAATGCTCGCGGTCGTTGCGAAGCGGAAACAACTGCGGGCCGGAGCGCTTTTCCAGCGCGGCATTGAGCGCCCGGACGGCCTCGGTATCCACGGGAATTGTTCCCAGCGGCGTTTGATAAGCCTCATGGCCGCTGGTCACCAGCCGGTCCGGAGCCAACGTGTGCATCGGCGAGACGACCGCGACGATCTCAGGAGCCAATCCGCGCATCAACCGGAATGCGGTTCCGGCGACTGCGCCCGAATAGCGGTGCCCCGCATGCGGAACGACAACCCCCACCAGTTCGCCCGCGGGTGCCGCGGGCTGGTCGGTCTGTAAAAAACCATCCAATTGTTGGGCGAGAGAATCGGGATTTCCGGAGTACCAAGTGCCGGCGATGGGAGAGGGTCTGATATCCACGGGGAAACCTTCCGAAAATCGTTCGAGGGACTGACGCTGCGTCAGAATGGGAGCTTGATTTTGTTGAAAAGGAACAGGCAGGCGAAGCTGAGGATGCACACGTCCATAA
>JBAVFZ010000172.1:0-12840 GCA_049684495.1 Anaerolineales bacterium
GAAAGCCTTCGCGCCGGCAGGTGGCGCCGTCGGGCCGGAAGGGCACCTTCGTGCTGCCGCCCAGGTTTACTCCCCGCAGCAGCAGCGTGCGACCGTATTCGTCGGTGAAGTGGGGCCGGTGATGCGAATCATCTTCGACACTCCTTATCGCGTGAAGCTGTGAAAAAGTAAACGTTTCAAAAATATAAGGCCGGGGTATTTCAAGCAACGACACCCATGATAACTGTACACCTATAATTGGGACCATGCATTCCGGATGGCGTCCTCCTGCCGGTTAAAAAACAAATCCCATAATCCGGGATTTTTCTTTCTCCCGATCGAATGCCATCCCATCCCTCCTCTCCCTCCGAATCGGAGAATACGAATTGCGCGGTTAAACCCTCCCGAGAAGGAGGAGAGGGATGAGAGGGTTTGAATATTAGCCGACCGCGATAAATGGAAATAGTAGAAGAATTTCTTGCGTTCTTTGCGCCTTCGCGGTTAGATTTGTTTTCCCACGTTTAAAAAAAGGGGCGCTCCCGCTTCCTCCAATCGTCTTGCGATGGAGTTCGGGAACGCCCCGGAAGTTTACGCCGAACGGATCAATCGGTTTTCTTCAAATAATCCTTGAAGACCCCCGAAAGGATCATATTGACGATTGTCACGATCAGCGCGCCCAGGAAGGCGGCCAGAAAATCCGCCTGGAACCCGAAGCCGAACAATCCGCCGATCTGTCCGGTCAGCCAGAAGAGGAAGGTGTTGATCAGCAGCGTGAACAGGCCGAGGGTGATCAGGATGAACGGGCAGGTCAGGAACTTCAGGAGCGGCGCCAGGAGCGAGTTAACCAACCCCAAGATCAGCGCCAGGACGACCACCGTCACCCAGTTGGTGGATTCCACAACCAATCCCTGCCCCGGACGGAAGGCATTATAGATTTCCGGCACCAGCCGGATGGCCGCATACATCGCAACCACATTGATGCCCAATCGAACGAGAAAACGGGTCATAAGGCACCTCCATTAAAAGTATATCGCATCCAGATAAATGTACGACGTTTCTGGAACCCGAGTTTTACCAGGGTTTCGGCGGAGGCCTCCGGGGTCGTCTCGAGCAACAGGCTCTGGTCCCGCGGAAAAAACTTCCAGGCCGCTTCCAGCAATCCCGCCTCAACCCTTCCCTGAGTCCCTTCGCGCTGGATCAGCGCACCTTCCCAACCCGAATAACGGCTGAAGGCCGAAAGCGCGGCCTCCACGCGGCCGCCGCACCGGGCGAGGAAATGTTTTTCCGTCTCGCCCGCCAGGAACCATTCCAACCTTTTCCGGAGCGACGGCCGGAGCGCCTCTTCCGTAAGCGGCGTGTTCCATGCCGTGCCGTGCGGGCTGACGTCCCTCCACAGCGCGAGTTCTTCGGCCCACTCGGCAGTTTTCCGCAGCGCGAAGAAACAGGGGCTGGCCGCTTCCCCGGCGGGTTGCGGACCCTTCCGCTCCTCCCGCGGGCGAACCCAGGCGATCCGTCCGCCGATTTCCGTAAATCCGATCTCCCGGTACATCCGCACCGCGGATTCATTGACCGCATCCACCTGAAGATAGACCTTCCGTCCGCCCTCGCGGCGGATCAGATCCAGCGCATGCCGGACCAATGCCCGCGCGATCCCCCGCCGGCGGGATTCCGGATGAACCGTCACGTTCGCGATCAGCCAGGCGGCGCGCTCCGGAACGCGGCGGGTGATGGTGATGTTGCCCGTGATCCTTCCCGCATCGTCCCATACGGACGCGAGCACCCATTCGTCGGGCTGGATCAACCCGATCCGGTGCGAAAGGTTCCATGCCAGTTCGCCCCTTTCGGCGAGCGCGCACACATCGCGCAGCATCCGGCGCGATGAATAATCCAGCACATGGCCAAAGCCGGTTTCGATCAGGCGGGTGATTTGGGGAACATCCTGCGGAAAACGCGCGGGCCGCGGACCGGATTCGGATGGATGCGGATTCATAATAACGGCGGGGGGATTTCGCGACCGGCCGGCGCCGGCGCGGCGCAGGTCATCAGGATCCCTGGAACCGGACAAACGTTCCGAGCGTCCGGAGGAAAATTTTCAAATCGAGCACCAGGGAGCGGTGGCGGATGTAATACAGATCGTATTCCAGCTTGAGCGCGGTGTCTTCGACCGTCCGCACGTATCCAAAATTCACCTGCGACCACCCGGTCAGGCCCGGCTGGACCAGCAGGCGGGCGCGGTAGAAGGGAATTTGTTTCTCCAATTGCGCGATCAACTCCGGCCGTTCGGGCCGCGGGCCGATCAGGCTCATGTCCCCGCTCAGGACATTCCAGAACTGCGGAAATTCATCCATCCGCGTGCGCCGCATCCATTTGCCGATCCGCGTCACGCGCGGATCCGCCGGCGATGCCCAGCGCGCTTCGCCGTCGGATTCGGCGTCGTGCACCATCGTCCGGTATTTCCAGATCCAGATCGAATGCCCGCCCTTCCCCGACCGTTCCTGCCGGAAGAGAATCGGTCCGGGGCTGTCCAGACGGATCAACAGGGCGGCCACCGGAAAGGTGACGACAAAAAATACCAGCCCGGTGAGCGCGGCGAGAATATCGATCAACCGCTTGAGCGGGCTGTAAAGATCGTACAGTTGGACGCTGTCGAGGAACGAGGTCAGCAGCCAATCCGCGCTGAGATAGCCGATCGGGACGCGCCCGAGGAGGGATTCGTACAACGCGGGCATGCGGATCACTTCCACGCCGCGCTCCTGGCAATCGAGAATCGCCTGGAAGAGCTCCGGGCGGATCCGTCCGGTGATCGCGAGGATCAGGACCGAGATCCCCTGCTCCTTGATCGTCGCTTCCAGGATCTGCCAACCGCCCAGGACCGGAACTTCCTCCACTTTGCCGCCGTGTTTTTCCGGGTCGTCATCGATCATCCCGCGAACGCGGAAGTGCCCCGGAACCTCCTTGGTCAGCACGTGAAGCATCATCGCGCCGGCGCGCCCCGCCCCGATGATCAACACCGGCCGCTGGAGCATGGGGAGCGTGAACAACCGGATCGCCAGCATCCGCCAGCCGAATTCCAGCGTGGTGACCGAAAAGAGGAAAACCAGAATGGCGACGCGGGGCAGAGTCCCGGGAGCGGCGAAAAAATACATGCCCAGATACGGGATCAGGGAGGTGCCGGTGGCGAGGGCCAGGCCGAACATCGTGCGTTCCCGGTGGAAGGCGACGTGCGGGTCGTACAAGTGGAAGATGAGGAAAAACCACAACGGCCCGAGCAGCAGGAACGGCGTCAGCGCATCCTTCGACCGAAGGAAACCGATCGGATCCCCAAGCGCCCCGTCGATCCAGATCCATACCCCCCAGGAGATCAGGACGGCGCCAATCACGCATACCAGATCCCCCGCCAGCAGCAATGCCTGCCGTTCGGACAGGGTCAGGCCGGAACGGGGAATGGAAGAGGAGGTCGCCATAAAGGGAACGGGTTACGCCTTGGGCTGCCGGTGGAAAAATTCGATGATTTCGTCCATGGTTTTTGCGAGTGAAATCTCCGGCTGCCATCCGGTCACCCGCCGAATCTTCTGGATATCGGGAATGCGCTGGCGCATATCCTCGAACCCGCCGTCGTAAGCCTGTTGGTAGGGGATGAACGTGATTTCGGAGGCGGAGCCGGTGCGCTTCTTGACCATCTGGGCCAACGCCAGCATGGAAATCTCTTCGGTGGAGCCGATGTTGAATACCTGCCCGTCCGCGGCGGGGTTTTCGATCAGGAGCAGGATCGCCCGGACGACGTCGCGCACATTGCAGAAGCAGCGGGACTGCGCGCCGTCATCGTACACGGTGATGGGATCCCCCTTCAACGCCTGGCTGACGAACCGCGGAATGACCATGCCATATTGCGCGCTTTGCCGCGGGCCGACGGTGTTGAAGAACCGGCCGATCACCACCGGCAGGTGCTGCGAGCGGTGGTAAGCCAGGGCCAGGAACTCATCCAGCGCTTTCGATGTGGCATACGCCCAGCGGGTGACGGTCGTCGCGCCGAAGACCCCGTCGTCTTCTTCGCAGAAGGGAACCTTGTTGTTTTTTCCGTATACTTCGGAGGTCGACGCCAGGAACACTTTGCGCCGGTACCGGCGCGCGACTCGCAAAACCGCTTCGCTGCCCATCACGTTGGTCTCGATCGTGCGGACCGGGTCGTTGACGATTAATTGGACTCCCACGGCGGCCGCCAGGTGCAGGATGCGGTCACATTCGCTCCCCAGACGGTCCATTACCGTTTCGTTGGTGATCGTTTCGAGCGCGAAGCGAAAATTTTTATTGGCGGTCATCGGTTCGATATTCTCAAAACGACCCGTGGACAGGTCGTCGATGACCGTCACCTGATCGCCGCGCGCCAGCAGCGCTTCGGCCAGATGGCTGCCGATGAATCCGGCGCCGCCGGTGATGAGCGTATGCGTCATTTTATTTTTTCCTTTCGACGGGCTCCGAGGATCGCTTGTTCCAGCGCCCGGGCCAAGCTGTTGGTATCGTTCCAGATATCCTCCGCCAGGGGGGTGGCGCCGGAAATCTCCGTACCGGGAGCGGCGAGCCATCGGCCGTGCGCCGCCGCCGCGGAGATTTCCGCGGACCATCCGCCCCCGCGGCAGGCAATGATCAGGTCCGCCGTCCGCAGCAGGTTGTGGAGTTTTTCCGACGCGGGGCCGTCCGGACACGTCAGGATCCGTCCGGCCAGGCGGAAGATTTTTTCCCATTCGGTTGCCGGCCCGAGGGCCGCACCGGCGCTTTTATCCAGCCAGCGGGCGAACGCCTCCGGCTCCGAGGCCATCGCGCGCAGGTACCGCGGGAACATCGATTTGTCGGTTCGCGGCGAAATGGCCACCACCACATTCGAAGACAGCCTGCGCGCCGCGGCGATCGCCGCGATCCCCTGCTCATCCTCGGCCAGGATCACCAGCATGGGATTGTTGGGCGGGATCGGCGGCATCCGTTCCAGGATGACGAGCGCGATCAGCCCGGCGGCCAAAATCCCGCAGAATATGACGGTCGCCAGGCCCGGCGACGAATGGGTCATGAAAATGGCGAGGATCCCCAGAATCCCCGCCGCCAGGTACATGGAAAAGACGGCGCGGTGGTTGCCCAGCCCGAGCCTGGCCAGCCGGTGGGACGTATGGTCCGTCCCGCCCAGCGAAACCGGCCGCCGGTTCAGGATGCGCGAGAAGGTGACCAGCGTGGTGTCGAAGATCGGCAACCCCATGATGACGATCGGCACCATCCAGGTCGACCCGAGCGGCAGTTCGCTCGGAGAATATCTCACCCCGATCACCGCCAACAGGAACCCAAGTAGCAGCGAACCGGTATCCCCCATGAAGATCATCGCGGGGGAAATATTGTAGTAGAGAAATCCCAGCGAGGCGCCGGTCACCGATGCCGCGAGGCTGGCCACCAGCCCCTGCCCGGCCGAAGCGGCCAGGATCGTGAAGAAGAGCGCCGAGACGGCCGAAGTGCCCGCCGCCAGCCCGTCCATGTTGTCCATCAGGTTGACCGCGTTGGTGATTCCGACGAACCACAATAGGCTAATGGCGATGTCCACCACCGGCCACGGGGTGAGTTCCACCCGCACCCCGGCGGCGGTCACCAGAATCGCCGCGGCCACCTGCGCCAGCAGCTTGGCGCGCGGGGCAATCCCGCGCCGGTCGTCCCACAGGCCGACGAGCATGAGCATCGTCGCGCCGGCCGCCACCGCCAGCATCGGCACCCATTCGGTCGAGAAATCCACCTGGAACAGGGCGACGCACAGGGCGAGGTAGATCGCCAATCCGCCGAGCAACGGCATCGGGCGGACATGCATTTTATGCGGCTTGGGCTCGTCGATAAATCCCGTATGGGTCGCCACCCGCCCGATAAGCGGGGTGGCGATAAAAGCGGCTAGGAACGAGAGGATGATGAGTGGAAGGTATAAATCCATCCGCAGGATCACCGCGGGCGCGACGCGCCCGTTTTTAGGTCGGTCAATTCCTCATACAGTGCAGACATCGCGGAGAGCATCCGTTCACGCCCGAACCGCTCTTCCACTTCCCGCCGGGCTTCTCTGCTCATCCGGTTTGTCGTTTCCTTTTCCGAAAGCGCCGCGTCCCATGCCCGGCGCATCGCGTCCGGATCTCCCGGCGGCACCAGCCGGCCGGTGATCCCGTCCCGGACGATGTCCGGCACCCCCCCCACCGCGGTGGCCACCACCGGCACCCCCGCGGCCATGCCTTCGATCAGCGCCACCGGCGTGCCTTCGTTATCCGACGTGAGCGCCAGAAGGTCCAATCCGGCGTATATCGGGACCATGTCTTTCCGCCAGCCCAGGAACCGGATCCGATCCGCGATTCCCATCTCCGATGCGAGATTCCGCAGGAAATCGCGCAATTCCCCGTCTCCGATGGCGATAAACCGGGCCGAACTTCCCGAGTCTACCATGCTTCGCGCCGCCTCCAGGAAAAGGCGGTGATTCTTGATCGGGACGAGGCGGCCGACGATTCCCACCAGTGGGTATTCGCTTGGGAAACCCAACTCCGCGCGCAGTTCGCCGCGCCGCGCATCGCACCCGAGGAGGGGCGCAAGGTCCATTCCGAGCGGGACGACTTCGATCTTCTCCTGCCCGGCGATGCCCATCTCGACCAGATCGGTTTTCAGCGCCGGGCTCAGGGTAACTAATCGGTCGGTGATCCGGGTCAGGGCGCGTTCAATCCCGCGGAAGAGGCGTTCCAGCGGCCGGGGAAAATAGCCGCGTAGGACATGGCCGTGGAAGGTGTGGATGATTACCGGCACCCCCGCGCAACGGGCGGCGGCGCGCCCCACGGCCCCGGCCTTGGCGGTATGGGTGTGGACCACATCCGGTTTCCATTCGCGGAAGATGCGCAGCAGGTGGAAGAAGGCGATGATATCCCCCGGCCCGAGGTGGGGTGAAAGGGACGCGACGCTTTCCGGCCGGATTCCTTTTGCCTCCGCCAGGTAATGCATTCCGGCTTCGCCCCGGCCCTCGCGGCCGGCGATTAACCGCACCGTGAACCGGTCGCGGGGCAGCCCCGCCGCCAGTTCGATGACATGCGTGGCCGGCCCGCCGACGTTCAGGCGCGCGATGACGATGGCTATCCGCAGGGGACGGTTCACGGGGTTTTCCATTGCGTCATGGAGAAGCGGGATAATTATAAACTAGGTCATGAACAGAATAGAAGTTACCCCAAAGTCTACCGCCGATAATGAAGCTATTAATTTTTAATCTGGATTCCCATATCATCGATACAGTTGTACCGGACCTCAATAACCGGATTGTTGTTCCTTGTTATGATTTTCTGATAAACGGCGGGGGAGCAGTAGCGTTTTTTCTTCCATTTACCAATTAACAGGGTGATGAAAAAGGAATAAACAGGTGTCATTGCGCGCGACCGGAGGGAGCGAAGCAATCTTCCTCTTCGGAAAAATAAGGGGATTGCTTCGTCGCTTCGCTCCTCGCAATGACCTTCTCGGCCTTTTTCAACACCCTGGTTATAGGATTACCGTTTGCGTAAAATGGAAGAATAAAAACCACCAAATGGATTTATCCATCACTTGGCGGTTTTTGCATCCCTGGCCCAGCCCGACCAGGGCGGGTTCTGCGGCAAGAAATGTATGGTGAAGCCTACATCATCCGGAAAAACGCGCGCTGGGCCGCCGGGCCGTACCCGTTTTCGAAAACGAAGAACAGATGGCCGGGATCTTTGGGCACCTGCAGCGCCACCTGCCCGCCGACCTCATCGCCCGCCTCAATCTTAATGGAGTCGTCGATGGGATCGTCTAAAGCCTGCGACGCCCAGCTGATCGTGAGATACCGCCATCCTTCGGGATCCCGCGCGTAAAAATCGGTAATCCGGCTCAAATCCACATCCTCGTCCCCCTTGTTCTCCAGCACGAGGTCGACGATGATGTATTTCATCCAGCTCATCGGCGGGCTTACCCGCGGATCGCTGTCGGGATCCAGGTATTTATCCGGGAACGGGATGACTTCTTTCACGGTGATTTCCACCGAGTTGACCATCGCGCTCGTCCCGATCGACAACGGGTCGTCGACCAATTCGCCCGCGAACAAACCCGGGGCTTTGGCCGAACTCGGCGTGGACCCCAGTTTGACGATGATCTCTTCCTTCGAGCCATCGTCGTTATTCATGCAGCCCGCCTTCAGGGAAAAGTCCTGTTCCGCTTCCGGAACCTCATACCCGATCTTTGCCCGGGTCCGTTCCCCCGCCGCCAGCCCGCCCGACAGAATCGTTCCCTTTGCCAGCGTCACGGGGAAAACCCCTTCCGGAATCGCCTCATCGTATGCGTCCAGCAGCGTAAATGTGTACCAACCGGTCTCGACCGCCTCCTTGCCGAGGTTGACCAGCACGGCTTCCGCGGCGATGAACCGGTTGCCCGCCTTGGGTTCGAAATATTCTCCGGGCGCGACGTTATCCCATCCGACCACCGTCACCGCGGTATCGCAGATCAGGAACGGTTGGCCGATCGATACCGGCCCGGTCAGCAGCGGAGTCGGGGCGGGTCCGCGGTCGGCGGGAATCTCGACGGTGGCCGCGGCATTTCCGGCCGGCGTCGCCTCCTCGCCGCCGCCGGAAAGCGAACACGCCAGCGAGAAGGAGAATAGGGAAATAACGAGGAGAAGCAAAGGAGGAATCGCAACAGCGCGGTGCAGGTTCTTGTTATCCATCTCAGTCCCCTTTCAGAAACGAACCATGAACCGGGCGAAGACCGGTCGGCACGCCTTCCCCCGTCAAGGGCGCCGGTATTTTGCGCCCCCCATAATCCCGCAGACCGTGGCGGGATGTAATCCGAATATATCCTTTTGGCGCCGGATGGAGACCGTTTCCGTGAATAGGCATTCCGGAAGCGTCGTCTCCATCCGGGCCGGGCGGATCAGATTTTCGAAAGCAATTTCGCTTTCTTCTCCTGGAATTCCTGCTCCGAAATCACCCCCTTTTGGCGCAGGCCATCCAGCTGGGAAATCAGCGCCGGGGCGTCGTTTCCCGCCGCATGGACGCCCTCCCCCGATTCCAGTTGGGCCTTGGCGTTAACCATCGCGATCTTGTAGCGGATCGGATCGGCGATGCGCTGGATCTTGTTCACCCCCAGTTCGCTGGCGGTGAGAATTTCAAGATCCCCGTACCCGAGCAGCCGTCCGAAAAACGATTGTTCCAACTTGACGTCGTTCACCTTTTCCAGCGAGGAATCGGCGACGTTCTTGCTGATCACGCCCGAGATCTGGATCACGCGGCGCGAGGTGATGATGTATTTCCGGTTTGCCCAAAGCAGGATGTCCCGGGTCAGGCTGATCGCCGGAGCGATGAGAATGAGCAGGCCCAGGAGCGCGAGCGGCCCGATGAAGATCGACAGCACGATGAACAGGACGAGCACCACCAGCGTAAGCAGTATTTCGCTGATGATCTCGCTCAGCAAAACCAGCCAATGCTGGCGGGCAACCAGCAGGATGTTCTCCTGTTTTCCCAGCAGACTATTCAGGTATGAATCAGCCATCGTGTCCTCCGTTCGAAAGATCGCCTGGTCGGGGATTTGCGGAAAATCGGGCGGCGTCCGCCGAGTATATCCGAAAAATTAAAAGGCGGCACACCGGACGGCGGGCGCCAACCGCGGAAAAATCCTTGCGATTTCGGATTATACGGCTTGATGGGTCATCCGTTCATCACCGATATTTCCCAACACTTTGCCATGATTTGACGCCGCTCCCGGACTAAGATCATAGTGGACAGGCATCGAGACACAGACGTTAATCGGAAAAAATGGACAACCGACGGGAAGCCACGATTTGGATCGGCGGCGAGGCGGGGGAAGGCATCGCCTCGGCCGGCGACGTGTTCATGCGAGCCGCCGCCCGGACCGGCCTCGGCGCCTTCGCCCACAACTCCTACCAGTCGGTGATCCGCGGCGGCGAGGTGCTGCTACAGATCCAAGCCGGAAGGCACCCCGTTCTCTCCCAGGGCGGGGATTGGGATTTCCTCATCGCGCTCAACCAAAGCGTACTGGATCACCACCGCCGTTCGGCCGGGCCGGATGGCGTGGCCTTGTTTAACGCCGATACCGTCAAGCTTCCGGCCGCCCCTTCCGCCGCCGCCCTGTTCGGCATTCCCGTCGGAGAGCTCACCGCGGACCTCCCCCGCAATCCCGTGATGCAGAACACGGTTCTGCTCGGGGCGCTCATGTTCCTATTAAAATTCCCCTGGGATATTTTCGAAGGATCGATCCGCGCCCAATTCGGGAAGCGCAAGGCGGAACTCTCCGACTCCAACGTGACCGCCGCCCGCAGGGGATGGGAATTCACGGAGAAGCATTTTTCTCCGCCGCGGGATACCGGCCTGGCGGGTGACGGCAAACAGCGGATCGTGATCACCGGGAACCAGGCCGCCGCGCTGGGCGCCGTGGCGGGCGGGTGCAAGTTCTACTCGGCCTACCCGATGACGCCCGCTTCCTCGATCCTGCATTGGCTGGCGCCGCGCGCCTCCCGCTACGGGATGCTGATGAAGCAGGCCGAGGACGAGCTGGCCGCGATCAACATGGCGATCGGCGCCGGCTACGCCGGTGTTCGTGCCATGGTCGGCACCTCCGGCGGCGGCTTTGCGCTGATGACCGAGGCGATCGGCCTGGCCGGGATGCTCGAGGTGCCGGTGGTGGCGGTCCTCTCCCAGCGCGGCGGGCCTTCGACCGGCCTGGCAACTAAAACCGAACAGGGCGACCTGTTCCAGGCGCTGGGTGCTTCGCAGGGCGAATATCCAAAAGCGGTCCTGGCCGCGCTCGACCCGGTCGACACTTACTACACCGTGATCGAAGCCCACAACCTGGCCGAGATATACCAGATGCCGGTGATCGTGATGATGGACCTGTACCTTTCGGAACGGACCGTCATCATCGAGCCGGAAAGCCTCAACCCGCACGTTCCGGTAGAACGCGGCGAGGTGGTGGGCGAAGTGGAAGGGGAATATCTCCGCTACCGCGATACGCCAAGCGGCGTCTCTCCACGCGCGCTGCCGGGCACACCGGGCGGGATGCACATCGCCCCCTCCGACGCGCACAACGAACAGGGCGTGCTGGTCTCCGACTGGTACACCAATCCCACTATGCGTACCAAGATGATGCAAAAAAGGATGCGCAAGATGGAGGGAGTCCTGCGCGATACGGAGGCGCGCGGATTTCTCCGTGAAGGGCCGGAAGATGCCGAGCTCACGATCGTCGGCTGGGGTTCCACGTTCCATATTCTTGAAGAAGCGCGCCGGGCGCTGACCGACGGCGGCCATCCGGCCAACCTGATCCAGTTCCGAACGCTCTGGCCGTTCCCGTCGCAAAAAGCGCTGCCGTATTTGCAGGGCGCGAAACGGATCGTATGCGTGGAGAACAACTACGGCGGGCTGCTGGCCCGCCTGATCCGCCAGGAGACCGGCGTATCCATCCCGTTTGCCGTGCACAAATACGACGGCGAACCGTTCTCGATCGGTCCGCTGAAATCGGCGCTCGAAGCCGTTCTGGAAAAAGGCGCGCCGCCGGTTCAGACGCTGATTTCCTCCGAACTCGACCTTCCGGTGGTGTTCCGATGAGCACAGCCGCCGAATACAAATCCCGCGTGCGCCAGACCTGGTGCCCCGGTTGCGGCGATTACGGGGTGCTGAACGCGCTGCTAAATGCGTGCGCCGCGCTCTCGATCGACCGAAGCAACCTGGTCATCGTCTCCGGCATCGGCTGCTCTTCCGATTTGCCGCACTTCATGAGCGCCTACGGGATCCACACCCTGCACGGCCGGGCCCTGCCCGTGGCGCAGGGGATCAAGATGGCGAACAAGGACCTGAAGGTCGTCGTCACCGGCGGCGACGGAGACGGCTACGGGATCGGCGCCGGGCATTTCCTTCACGCGCTGCGGCGCAACCTCGACCTCACGTACATCGTGATGGACAACCGGATCTACGGCCTGACGACCGGCCAAGCCTCGCCCACTTCCAATCGGGGCCACAAGACCAAATCCACGCCGGCGGGGAATCCGGAGTGCGCGCTTAATCCGCTGGCCCTGGCCGTGGTCGGCGGAGCGACATTCGTCGGGCGCGGCTTTTCCGGCGAGCCGGTCCACCTGGCGGAAGTGTTCCGGCGGGCGCTCGCACACAAGGGTTTTTCGCTGGTGGATGTCCTCTCCCCGTGCGTGACCTGGAACAAGGTCGATACGTATGAGTCGTACCGTCCACGGGTCGTTAAAATGGAAACCGAAGGGCACAACCCCGCCGACCGCGATGCGGCGATCCGGCAGGCGCTGCGCGAAGACAAACTGCCGATCGGCGTGATTTACGAAATTGATGAGCCGACCTTCACCGAGGAGGAATCTTCGCTGCAAGGCGAGCCACTGGTAAAAAGCCGGATCGGGTTGACCGACGAAGAATGGAACGGGCTGATCGGGGAATTCGCTTAGCAGGGTGTTGAAAAAGCCGGTCGAGTAGCCCGCGCTCTTTGCGGGCGTATCGAGACCGCTACAAATTTCCGGTGGTCTCGATACGCAAAAACCGCTACTCGACCACCTTCGATGCCTTTTTCAACAACCTGTTAGAAAAACATCCGCCGATTCGCCTTCTCGCAGGACGGAAGCCCTGCCCGGAAACACAAAGCCCGGCTTGCGCCGGGCTGTCGATTGCCATCTTCTATCATTCCCCGATGATTTTTACCAGCACCCGCTTCCGCCGGCCCCCATCGAACTCGCCGTAAAAGATCTGCTCCCACGGGCCGAAATCCAGCTTGCCGTTGGTAACCGCAACCACCACTTCGCGCCCCATTACCTGGCGCTTGAGGTGCGCGTCGCCGTTGTCCCTG
>JBAVFZ010000173.1:0-11120 GCA_049684495.1 Anaerolineales bacterium
CGCCAATGCGCACACTCAAATGGATTTTCCCGTTTTTCCTTCTCGCCGCCGGGTGTCTCTTTGTCTCTCCACCGGTACATACGCCCGTCCCGTCTGGCGAGGTTGAGAACCTCTCCTCGGAAACCTCCTCCGCTTCCGGCGCGGATCACGGCCGGTGGCAACCCAGGACGGGAACGACCTGGCAATGGCAGCTCGCCGGGGACGAGGTCGATACCTCGTTCGATGTGGATGTTTACGACCTGGATGCCTTCGACACGAGCGCGGAAGTCGTCGCATCCCTTCACCGGGAAGGCCGGCGCGCGGTTTGCTACATCAGCGCGGGTAGCTGGGAGGATTGGCGTCCGGACGCCGCGGAATTCCCGGCGGAAATCCTCGGGAAGGATTACCAGGGTTGGGAGGGCGAGCAATGGCTCGACATCCGCCGGATCGATCTGCTGGAGGGGATCCTGCGGGCGCGGATGGACCTGTGCAAAGCCAAAGGCTTCGACGGGATCGAGCCCGACAATCTCGACGGTTACCAGAACGAAACCGGATTTCCACTTGCCGCCGAAGACCAGCTGCGATTCAACCGCTGGCT
Organism: Anaerolineales bacterium; assembly: GCA_049684495.1. Lineage (GTDB taxonomy): Bacteria > Chloroflexota > Anaerolineae > Anaerolineales > RBG-16-64-43 > JAFGKK01. The sequence goes on from JBAVFZ010000173.1 coordinate 578, forward strand.
GGCGTTGGAAGCCCACGCCCGCGGCCTGGCGATCGCCCTAAAAAATGACGCGGAACAGGCGCAGGACCTCCTGGCGGATTTCGATTTCGCGCTGACGGAGGATTGCTTCGACCAGGGCTGGTGCGAAATGTTGCTGCCGTTCCTGCGAATCGGGAAACTTGTCTTGGATGCGGAATATACCGATACGGGAATCACGCTGGAGGAATTCTGTCCGCAGGCGAAGGCGCTTGGGATCCAGGCGATCCTCAAACACCGTGACTTGGACGCGTGGAGACAGGCGTGCTCTTAATCCACGGAACCCTCATTGCCTATTCGTTTTCTTACCACTTCAGGCTTTGGAAAATTATGGTTCGATAAGGTCCACCGTTTTTTCCCGACCCCTTCAACGCCAATGCCGCAGATTTAATTAATTACTAAACCGAGGCAGTCTGAAGACCGCCTCGGTTTTTCGGGCTGAATCCCCGCAGCCTGCCACGTTTCTAATTTTATTTTGGTCCTTCGATATCGCGCACATAGCTGCGCGGCAGTTCATTCCGCGTTCCCGGCCCGAAAGGTCAAGCCGGGCGCGAATATTCCCTGCCGGCCGAAAATTCACGGGCGGCATTGGGGATCGAAAGTTGCCGGCTCTCGCTCCATTGGTCTATGGATTCGCGGATCGACGCCGTCTTGCGTTAAGACCCCATGTACTTTTTAGCGATCATGCATAAGAGCACGGGATTTGATATTTCGTTGGTGTTCAACCGAGCCCAGGTTCCCCATTTTTCTCCTTTAGCGGCAATGGACAAAACCCGGTTGCGCAGCTCGAACTTGTCCACCTTTTCCCACTCCAGGAGTTTATCGCCTTGTATTACGGCGGCCTTGGTAACCTTCAGCGGGCCGAATTGAATATCCCCGCCGGACTCCAATTTGGCCAAATAGCCGGGGAGTTGCATGGATGCCGCGCGCTCCTGCATCAGGTCTCCCATTTTTTTTATTTTTTGAAATCGACCGTCGAAGGTGATGGTTGCGCCATCCCGAGTCTTTACGGCGACATAATAACTTGTGCCGACGGTAATGAAATAATAATAGGTGCGACGGATGATATGGCACGTTAATTCCTCCACATCTTCCCAGAAAACCCGCCGCAGCCCCTTGCGATCGACATATTCCAATCCCTTTTCATAGATGGTCACGGTCTGAGGCCAATTGCGCCATACCTGCAACAACTGCGCCATTCCCACCAAAATGGCGATCGCTCCCAGGAATAGCGGCAGGTAGGTTAAATAGGAACTCGTACGAAGTTCTACCTGCATTACCGCCCCCTGTTTCGACCAGAACAACGGCAAACCAAAGAAGAGAATCGGGCCCAGGCAGATAAGGAAAATGCCCGCACCAACAGTGCCCCATTTGTTGCCGAAGGACAGTTTGTGCACACTGATTTGCTTCCCCAATCCATTGGATGACTCTTGGGATGAATCCATTGCGGTTTTCCTCCTCCGTTCCTCTTAGTATTTTTTGTCTCTCCGGTTTGTATTTTACGTGATGATTGACGAAGCCACAACCGTCATCTTCCCCGCGGCCGCGAAGGCTACCCGCGTCAACCCGAAATCTGAAACTCCCTCCGGCGGGTTATAATCCCGCATCAATATTCCGCATCGGGAACATGCAGGCCGAAAAACAATCTTGGGGAATGGAGAATGCCGATGGCTGACGCCAAATTCCGCGTTTACGGATACCGTTGGGTGGTGCTGGCGGTTTTCATGCTGATCAACCTGACCATCCAAATGTTGTGGATCGGCTACGCTCCCATTACCGGTCCGGCGGCCCAGTTCTTTCACGTCAGCGACGGCCAGATCGGGCTGCTGGCGATGATCTTCATGCTGGTGTTTCTGCCCCTCTCCATCCCGGTATCATGGGTCATCGATACATACGGTTTCCACGTAGCGGTCGGGATCGGCGCCGCGCTCATGGCCGTTTTCGGCGTCGTGCGCGGATTGGCCGGAGCCGACTACAACCTGGTGGTCTGGAGCACGGTCGGCTTGGCCGTTGCCCAGCCGTTCATGATGAACGCCTGGACCAAGGTTCCCGCCAACTGGTTTTCGATCCGGGAACGCGCCACCGCCGTCGGGTTGGTCACCCTTTCCAGCCTGATGGGGATCGCTCTGGGGATGGCGCTCACGCCCATCCTCATGGACGGCGGTATGTCCATCCCTTCGATCCAGTTGCTCTACGGCGGCGTGGCGGCCGTCTCCTCCGTTCTGTTCATCGTTCTGGCCCGTGAACGCCCGGCAACGCCGCCCTGCCCGCCCGGAATGGAAGTGCGCGCGCTGATGCTCGACGGGTTCAAACACGCGCTTACCGTCAAACCGTTTTGGATGTACCTTTTTGTCATGTTTGTCGGCATGGGAATATTCAACGGGATCACCACCTGGGTGGAAACCATCATCCGCCCGCGCGGCTTTACGCCCACCGACGCCGGAACCGCCGGAGCCCTGATGCTCCTGGGCGGAGTGATCGGCGCGGCGGTCCTACCGTCCTTTTCCGACCGGCAGCACAAACGGGTCCGCTATCTCCTGTTGGGAGTCCTGCTGGCCATTCCATGGCTTTTCGGGGTGGCCTTCGCGACCGGTCCGGTGTGGTTGTTCGTCTCGGCGTTCGCCCTCGGGTTTTTCCTGATCAGCATCAGCCCGATCGGGATGCAGTATGCGGCCGAGATCACCCAACCGACTCCGGAGGGCACGTCGAACGGGCTGATACAGCTCGCCGGGCAACTCTCGGTGGTATTCGTCTATATTATGGAAGTGCTGAAACAGCCTGACGGGTCGTACACACCCGGCTTATTGCTGGGCGTCGCGTTGTTGGTGGTGTGCGCGCTCGTCATCACGCGGATGCCCGACCCGGCCCCGCATCCGGCGTAATTTTCACCCGCTCCCGATTTATTTTTAGAAACGGCTCCTCCGCGGACAGCGAGCCATAACACACCTGCGCGGATGCCTTGCACCCGCCCTGGCAATCCGGCCGGCGCGCGCACGCCGCGCAGAAGGCCGGCCCGGCCCGGGTGAAGGATTCCATCCGCGCGGGCGCGATCAGGTCGGCGAAGGATTCTTCGAACAGGTTGCCGAGGATCTGCGGCGTGTGGTTGCAGGGCCGCAGGTTGCCGACCGGATCCAACTCGTAATACGCGCGCTCGCCGCCGGCCGCGCAGTAGGCGAAACCGATGTGCGGGAAGGCGCGGGTGTCCACCAGGCAAGGCTGGATCGGGATCGAGCAGGAAACCGGCAGCCCGAATTCGGCCGCGGCCGCGTCCGCGGCCTCCAGCGCCCGGCGGACCTGGTCGGCGGTCGGCAGCAGCAAATCCAAATTGGCCCGCCCGCGGCCGCCGGGATTGAAGCGGTTGAACATCACCGCCTGCGCGCCGATGGCAAACGCCAGCTTCATCACTTCCGCCGCATGGCCGATGTTGAGCCGGGTGGCGACAAAGGCGGCGGCGAACCGGCCGTGATGCAGGCGGACATTCGCCATCGCATCCAGGACGGAATCCCACGCTCCGGGTGCGCCGGAAAGGCGGTCGTGCACATCGCGCTGATGGCTTAAGAGCGGCAGTTCGAAGAGGCCCACGCCGCGGTCGAGGCAATCCACCGCCGCCGATTCGTTCAACAGCCGGCCGTTGCTGATGACCGTCACCGGGAGGTTGCGCCCGCGCAGATAATCGAGGATCGCCGGCAGATCGGCGCGCAGCAGCGGTTCGCCGCCGGTCAGCGTGACGTGGGCGCATGCCGTTTCGTCGAGCGCCTTGGCCAGCAGCGCCAGGGTCCGGGCGGTAGAGAGCTCGCCGCGCGGGTAATCCGAGGGCGCGCCGTCCGCGCCGTGCCAGACGTTGTAGCAGTGCAGGCAGGCGTGGTTGCAGCGCGGAGTGACTTCGAAAATCAGCGATTGGATGCGCGGGCGGTTGGCCATCATTTTCCCGTCAATACGTCCAGCAGGAACTGCGCCGCGGTTTTGACATCCGGCGTCAGGGTCAATTTCAATTCCTCGAACGACGGGATTGGCCTGCCCGCCTCCTGATACTCCGCGAGCAATTGGTCATACAACGCCTGAATTTCCGCATCGGTCAATGCGTAATACGCGAGGTCGTGTTCGAGTGCCGTTTTGGCCTTGGCGAGCGTTTCGGGGGCAATCGTCGAGCCGTCCGCAATCTCGGACAGCGCATCCGCCTGCTGGACAAGGCTGGCGGCGTCGGCCGGCGCGTAATCGATCATCACCGGTTCGTAACAGGTCATCGGGACGTTTGAGCGCCAGACGTGATACACCGCCGCGGAGAACGCCTCCTGAACCAGGTCTCCCACCGGAGCGGGTATCGAACCGGCCCCGATCAACATATCCAGCGCCGAACGATGTTCGGCGGTCATGGCCGCGCCGATCGGGTTGTTCTCCCAGCTGTTATCCCCGCTGTCGCGCGCGTCCGCCGTCTTCTCCGCCAACTCGTCGAATCGCAGCCAGCACAGGCGCAGGCGGTCGAGGGCGGCGATCCGGGTCGGCGTCGGTGTGCCGGGGATTGGCGTGTAGGGCACCGCCTCATAACAGGTGACAAAGGTTGGGTCAGGCGTCCCGGTTCGCGCACAGCGCGCCAGAAGCATCGAACCGAGCGAGATGCCAAGCAGCTGCATGAAATTCCTGCGTGGAACGGGCATGGTTAGTCTCCGACCCCTCCTTTACTCCCTCAAAACCCTTTCGGGCTTTTCGTCCGCCGTCGGGCTGAAGCCCTGCCTTATCTCATGCAAACCCGCAGGGCTTCCATGCCATAAGCGAGGGGTTTCAACCCCGAAGCTACCCGAAGCGGTCCCCAAAATGGGGAGGGGAAAAGGAGGGGTTATCCCATCAGCACATCGATTAGAAATTGCGCCGCCGACCTGACGTCCGGAGTCAGCGTCAATTCCAATTCCTCGAAGGTCGGTAGGCTCTCCCCCGGATCGCTGTATTCTTCACGAAGCCGTTCGTATAAAGCCTGCACCTCCGCGTCCGTCAATGCGTAAAAAGCCAGGTCGTGCTCGAGGGCGGCTTGTACTTTGGCGAGCGTATCCGGGGCGATCGTACTGCCGCCGGCGACCGTATCAAGGACTTCGGCCTGGCGGAGAAGATCGTCCGCGTCGGCCGGCGCATAGGCGGGCATCGCGATCAAATAGCAGGTCATCGCCGCATTCGAGCGCCAGACATGGAAGACCGCCGCGGCATACGCCTCCTGCACCAGGTCCGCGACCGCCGGAGTGATACTTTCGGAGGCAACCAGTTCGTCCAGCGCGGAACGGTGATCGGAAATCATTTGCGACCCGAGCGGATCGCCCAGGTTTTCCGCCGTGTTGGTGCCATCGCGGGTTTTCTCCGCCAAGTCTCCAAATCCCAGCCAGCACAGGCGCAACCGGTCCAGCACGGCGAGCCGGGTCGGCGTCGGCGTGCTGGGGGTGGCGGTGGGCGGGGAGATGGTATAGCAGGTTATAACCGACGTGGGAGTTGGAATCGCCGTCCTCTGGCAGCGCGCCAGGAGCATTGACCCCAGCGAAATCCCGAAGAGTTTCATAAAATCGCGGCGCGGAATAGGCATAGTCGGTCTCCCACCCCTCCCTTTCCCTCCCCAAATCCGCATCCGGAATTCAACCCTATGGTTGAATGGGCTTTGCGGATTTGCGGAGGCCCGGGAGGAATTATCCCCTTTCTCCCATCAATACGTCAATTAGAAATTGCGACGCCGCCCGGACGTCCGCGGTCAACGTCAACTCCAATTCCTCGAACGTCGGCATGCTTTCCCCCGGGTTGCTGTACTCCTCGACGAGCTGATCATACAGCGCCTGGACATCCGCATCCGTCAGGGCGTAGAAAGCCAAGTCGTGTTCCAGCGCGGCCCGGGCTTTGGCCAGCGTCTCCGGAGCGATCGTGCTCCCGGCGGTGACCTGGTTAAAAATTTCGACCTGGCGCACAAGGTTCTCCGCGCTGGCGGGCATGTAATCGGGGAAGGCAAGGTCATAGCAGGTTATTACCGCATTCGACCGCCAGATGTGGTATATCGCCGCAGCATAGGCTTCCTGGATGAGGCTCCCAACGGCGTCGGTGATGTCTCCGGCGGCGGCAAGTTCGTCGAGCAAGGCGCGATGTTCGGAAATCATCTGCGTTCCCAGAGGGCTGCTTCCGCCCTCTCCGGGATTCGCTCCATCGCGTGTTTTCTCGGCCAATTCGCCGAATTTCAACCAGCACAGGTGCAGGCGCTCGCGGGCGGTTGCGGATTCCGGCGAGGGCGTATCCGTCGGCCATTCCGGCGCGGTCGCTTGGTAGCAGGTCACAGGATACGTCGGCTCGGGAGTCCCAATTCGCTGGCAGCGCGCCAGAAGCATCGATCCAAGCGATATCCCAAAAAGCTTAATAAAATCGCGGCGCGGAACAGGCATAGGCGGCCTCTCGACCCCCTCCATATATATGGAAGGGGACAGTAGTCCACGGTTGAAATTATCCCCTTGTACCTTAATCAGACGCCATTCTCAATAAAAACGTTCCAAAAACAGCCGCCCCTATTTCACGTTCAATAATCCGCATAATTCGTCCGGAAGGCCGTCAATCCCGCTGAATTCCTTGCACCTGGGAACATCGGGAGCTGGAGGAAAATCCCGCGGCGTCCTTTCCGGTAGCTTCCCGGTTGAATGTCGTCTGAAGGTCCCCGCTGATTATTAAAATAAATCGGGCCGGAGTCTCCTCCGGCCCGTCCATTGACAATGGAGCCTGCGTTCTGCTTGCGGAAATCCCGGCCTCTACTTGGAGAAGATCTCATTCATATCGGCCAGGTAGGCTTGAATTTCCCTGTCCAGATTAAGCCCGGCGGTGTTGCGCAGCAGATTGGCGAAAGTGTTTCCGCGCGTCCAAGCTTCGTTGTAATTCGGCATATACCCTTCGGCGCTCGGCACGTCCGGATAGTCGAGACCGGCCAGCACCGTATCGAGATTCCTCACCCATGGGAACGCAACGGCTTTCTGCGTCCGCCAATCCTCCTGTGCCGAGGATAAAGCGGGGATTGCTCCGTACGCGGCCGGCATGTCCTCGCTGCCGATGATCAGCTTTTGCACGCCTTCCGTGACAAGGTAACTCAGGGCGGTGAAAGCCGCCAGCGGGTGCTTGGTCCCCTTCCAGATGCGGAAGGTGTCCGCGTCGATCCGGCCGCCGACCACGCCGTTGTAGGAGGGCATGGCCGCCGCATCCCAGTTGCGCACATCGCCGGTGCAGCAGGTGTACCAGAAGGGCTCGACGGTCATGGCGACCTTGTTGCTGTTGAACGGGTTGCCGCCGCCGTAATCGCCGCTGCCCTCCACGGCCGCGTTCGCCATGAACGGCTTCGCGCCCCAGATCCCGTCGTAGGTCCACCGCCAGGATTCCACCCACACGTCCGGCGCCTGAGCGGTCCGTCCGTCGTCCGCGACCATCGAACCACCGGCCCAGAACGAACCCCAGTAGTTCGGATGCTGTTCATACTGCCAGGTGTATCCGTACTGCATGACCGCATTTTTATTGAAACCGGATTCCGCCGCATTCCTTCCGGAGTTGTCGATCGTAAGCAATCGGGCCAAGTTCCCCAGCGCTTCCCAGCTCCATTCGACTTCCGCGCCGTCCGGCATCACGTACATGTCCCCGTATTCCGCGGGCGGGTAATTCAGGCCGGCTTCATCAAATAGGCGGCGGTTGAAGAACAACAGGGACGGATACACCGCGAACGGCAGCCCCACCATCCCCTCGGAGGTTTCATACATGTCCACCAGCGCCGGATTGAAGATCGAGGTGTCGAAACCGGTGCATTCGATGTACTGGGAGATGTCCAACCACTGTCCATAGAAGGCATTCGACCCGCCCCAGCCCACCGGACCGATGATATCGGGTCCGTTTCCGGAGGCGATCTGGGTCGAGAGGACATCCTTGGCGGAATCGTACGGGACGATCTCGAGGACCAGATTGATCTTGTCCTGCGAGCGGTTGAAATCGTTGACCACTTCCTGTTCCGCCCGGACCTGGATCGGATCGGTCCCGGTGCCCATGCCGATAAACCAGCGGACTTCCACCGTTCCTTCCTCCTCCTCCCCGCAGGCGTTTTCGGGCGCCGGCGTATCGGCGACCTCTCCGCCCTCCTCCGGGGTGGGATTTTCCGCCTGGCTCTGCTCTTCGCCGGTAGCGACCGGTTCGGCCGTCGCCGGAACGTTCGTCGACCGGGCGAGGAAAGGCACGCTGTTGCAGGCGAAGGCGGCGATGCACAACAGCGCGATGAGCGTCAGGAATGCCCTCTTTTCCATCTTCTTCTCCTATGTGTCCTGGATTTGGGTTGGAACGAAATCAACCCCCTTTTCGGCGGGGTGCAGTATCAGCGTGCCGATTTAGAAGGATTATACATGAGCTCCTTCGAAAGGAAAAATCTTGCATTTGGGAATTTTCAGGAAAGGTAGTCTGAATATCCTCCGCTTCGTATAATTTCGGTCTACGAGTATTCCAATCCGTGGGTTTTGGAAAACTCAGCTTCAAGGGGAGATCCCATGCAGCCGATACACTTTAATACCGATTCCGCCCGAGCCGCCAAACGGGAGATGAACGACGCGTATTGGGCCTTGATTGACGATCTCCAGAATTTGATCGCCGAGGTTATGGGGCTGGAAAGCCAATGGATCGCGCCTTCCGCGGATGAATTTCAGTTGGAATTCGCAGAATTCAAAAGAGGCCTGCGGACCAACATGGATCCGTTGTGGATCCTCATCAACCGTCTGGAAACGGAAATCAAGCAATGGGAAGAAGCCGCCGCGAAGCTCGACTAACAACCCGATAATCCGAGATAGCAGAGGGGGAAGGAATACAATGTCACCCAACGGCACCCTTCATATGGATACCGAGGCTGTACGGGCTTTCGCCGCCCGGTTGGCCCGCTTTGCCGATACCCTGCGCTCCACCAACAGCAGGATCATCCGCATGGCGGAGGTCATCGATTGGAGCGGCCCGGCCCACGATGAGTTCACGGCGGAAATCGACAAATGGTCGCATAATTTCCGGCCGTATATCGACAGCTAGCATTTATTGTCTCAACAGCTTAAAAACGAAGCCGATGAGTGGGAAGCGGTAGCGGCGGCGCTGATGACGTTAGCCGGTGTCCCTAGTTACATACATCCGGAGAACATCAACAGCATTGATCCTGAACGGATAGCAGATATAGAGTCTTATCTATCAAAGACACCTTATGGAGAAGAATTATTGAAATTGTTTGAGGAGACAGGCGTAATTATTGAGTTTGGTGACATTAGTGATCCGAATACGCTTGCGACGACTTCCCCTGATGGGAAACGGATCACGCTGGATATTGATTTTGCCAATTTATCGGATGCCGAATTGGCGGCGTTCTTGGTGTATGAAGGAACACATTTGAAGCAAATTGCTTCCAATGGAGCGGTCATTCCCGGTCTCGGTCTTGTTGTAACCACGCCAGAATTTTTGATAACTGCGTATGGTCATATGATATATCCGTGGGATATGGAGTACGATTCATACCGCGCGGAGGCTGAGTTTTGGAAATCTATTGGCGCAGATCTTCCTGAGAGTAAAATATTATCGGGCGTTGAGGAAATGATTTTTACACCGGATGGGGATTATCGGGATTTCAAAGACGCATGCTGGTTTATTCACGATTCCTATACCCATCTCTTTGATCCCCAAGGTAAATAAATGACGATAAGAAATGCCCATCCCCTAATCCTTTATCAAGTTCGATTCCTTGGAGGATCAATATAATGTCAGAAAAACAACCGTCAACGCAACAGCCTGTAAATGGTATTTCCAGTTACCGGTTATTCACAAATTCAGCCTTTCAACCGCACTTTAATTTAATGCTTCCAACAAATTGGTTATTTCACTATATAGTATGGGAAAACGAAAAAACTAATTGGGTTTCCATTACCGGCCCTCTGGATGATGAGGCGGGTCATAATAATAGCATTCATATTACCATAACCGAGAATGCGGATGAAGGAAGACCATTATCCGATCTGGTTCAATTATCAATCAGAAATAAAATGATCGGGAAGTGTTCCAATGCTTCTATTGACTCGATAATAATTTCCGGTCATGAGGCTCGGGAAATATCGGTAAAATGTTCGTCGACGAATCCCTTCAGAAACACAATGGGGATTTATCACCACCAATGGACTATTTTTCAACATGATTCATACATCCTTACCATTCATTATTCGGCGACTGATCGGGATTTCGTGAAATATGTTGGGGCTTATAAAAAAGCGATCGACACATTCTCCTTGCTTCCGTAAATTGGTCCATCCGAATGAAAACCGATCCGATATCAATGGCCGTTTCCACTCTCGGTATATTGTGGGCAGTTTTTACCAAACCCACATCCAGTCGGGTTCCCACCCGCGTACAATATCTCCGCCCAGCATAACCTCGCCATTCTTTGCCTGCTTAATGGCTTCAGGGGATGGATACCCCATTAATAATGGGACGAAACGCGGAGGTCCAGGATAATTTTGAATACTAATGTCAAAAG
>JBAVFZ010000174.1:0-30672 GCA_049684495.1 Anaerolineales bacterium
TAGTAAGGGGATTTTAAAAGTACTCCGATCAATCCCATCGTGGCGCAGGCAAATGGCGTCCACCGCACTAGAAGATCCAGGTTTTTTACTTTTTCGAAATCCTTCTCCGCATACCCTTGCAACAGAATAAGTTGTTTCCTCTTCGCGTCCACCAATCCTCCTCATACGGATAAAAATCGCGCATTGCTGGTTACGCTATCTCCGCCTTGCACTCCATCCACTCGATCGGCACGGCGGAGGAGTCACCGAGGCCGTATCCGAACGGGAACAACGGCGCCTGGCAACCCGTCAGCCCGGCGGAATTGTTCACGTTGATCGGCAGCTGATCATTCGAACGCGGCCAAGTGTACGGAGTCTTGCCGGTGAAGGGATAATCGCCGAACAGCACGTCCGCCGCCGCCGCGCCTTCCGAGCCCGGAAGCCAGGCGGCCACCCAGGCGTCCGCCAAGGGATATTCGTCCGTAATCACCAACGGCCGGCCGGAAAGGATCAGCACAATCAGCTTCTCCACCTTGGGCCGCATCCGCTCGATGACGTCAATATCATCCTGCGAAAGCCGCAGGTCGGCTTTGTCGCCGACGCCTTCCGAGTAACTTGGTTCCGACACCACGACGATCCCGACCGGCGCCTTGCCCTGAAAATCGTTGAACATCCCGGCGCTGCGGTACAGGATCTCGGTCCCGCTTCCCGCTTTGAGCCGGATGCCGTTGAGGATGGTGGACCCGACCACATCGTTGGTGTTGATCCCCTGCCAACCGAGCGTCCAGCCGCCGGATTGCAGCCCGGTATTTTCCGCGCCGATACCCGCGACCAGGATCTTCTTCGCGCCCGAGTCGATAGGCAGCGCGCCGGAGTCGTTCTTCAGAAGGACAAGCGATTCGCGGACGGCTTGCGCGGCCAGTGCCAGATGTTCTTTCGAGCGTACGGTCGGCTGGAATACCGGATCGGCATACGGGTGATCGAACAACCCCATCAGGAATTTTACGCGCAAAATGCGGGCCACCGCGTCGTCGATGCGCTCAAGCGTAATGTCTTCATTTTTAACCGCCTGATTGACGCTGGTGATGAAATTGATGTACGAGTCGGGGATCATCGCCATGTCGATCCCGGCGTTGATGGCCGCTACGACCGATGCGTAATAGTCGTCGGGTTGGATCTGGTTGATGCCGGCCCAGTCGGAGACGACGAAACCCTGAAATCCGAGTTCGTCCTTCAAAACGCTCGTGATCAGGTAGCGCTGGGCATGCATCTTCGTCCCGTTCCAGCTGCTGAAGGACACCATCACCGACATCACCCCGGCATCGACCGCCGCCGCATACGGCGGCAGGAATAATTTGCGCAGGGTTTCCTCGTTGACTTGCATGTTCCCCTGGTCGAGCATGTACCGGACTCCCTGGTTGATCTGGTCCGAAGAGCCCCAGATCGTTCCACCGTCGCCGATGTAATGTTTGGCGGTGGCGAGGACACCGATCGTCTGGCCCGGCGCCGGTACGATCTTCTCCGAAACGGATTGAAGGCCTTCAATGTATGCCGCGCCCAGCGCCGATACGAGATCGGTCTGTTCACCGTATCCCTCGTACGTCCGCCCCCAGCGGATGTCCTGCGGGACGGCCACCACCGGCGCGAAGTTCCAGTTTATGCCCGCGGCCAGCATTTCTTCCGCGGTCGCCCGGCCGATCTCACGCATCAGCTCCGCATCGTTCGCCGCACCGAGCCCGATATTCTGCGGGAAGATGGTCGCACCCATCAAATGGCCCAGTCCGTGGATCGCATCGATCCCGTATAGGATCGGAATGGCCAGCCGGGTGGTCAGCGCCTCGGCCTGGTATCCGTCCACCATGGCGGTCCAACCCGAAAGCGAGTTTTCCTGCGGGATGCCGCCTCCGCCGGAGAGGATCGAGCCGATGCCGTAGCGGTTGATGTCGCCGGTCATGATGATGTCGGTCGCCACCTGGGTCATCTGGCCGATCTTCTCGTCCAGCGTCATCCGCCCGAGAAGGTCCGCCACCCGGGCTTCGACCGGCTGACTCGAATCCAGATAAAGCGCCGGACCGGGCGTGGGGGTGGAAGCCGGCCCCGTGACGGAGGCCGCCGGCGCGCATCCTGCGAGAAGGAAGTAGACGAAGCATAAAATCGATAGATTACGTTTCATGGAAAAGTCCTGTCCGGCCGACGGTACGGCGGTTATTTCTGCTTTTGCGGCGCGGCAATCGCGCCGTCTTGAAGCGTCAGCACGTGCTGGGCATATTTATCCACCAGGGGATCGTGGGATGCCATGAGCAGCGTGATATGGGTGGTATCCACCAGATTGCGCAGGAAGCTGAGGATCTCATGCCCCGTCTTGCTGTCCAGTTCGCCGGTCGGTTCATCGGCCAGGATCAGCCGGGCGTTGTTGGCCAGCGCGCGCGCAATCGCCACGCGCTGCTGCTGCCCGCCGGACATCTCATACGGGCGGTGGTCGCGCCAGCGGGTAAGCCCTACCATCTCCAGGCAATCCATTGTCCGCCGGTGACTCACCTGCGGGTCGGTGCCCTTGATCCGCAGCAGCAGCTCGACGTTTTCATATGTGGAAAGGGTCGCCAATAACCCGAAGGATTGGAACACCAATCCGATCTCCTCGCGGCGCCAGATCGTGAGTTCCTGATCGGTCATGTCCACCAGGTTGCGATCGAGGATGCGCACCTCGCCCGAGGTCGGACGGTCCAGCCCGGCCAGGCAGTTCAGGAGCGTCGTCTTGCCGCTGCCCGAACGGCCGCGCAGGACGACAAACGTGCCCGTCTTCACTTTCAGGTCGATCCCTCGCAGTGCGGGGACTCCCTCGCTCGCCGCGCCGGATCGGCACGGGTATACGCGCCACAGATCCTTGGTTTCGATGGCCCACACGGCACGATCGCTCATGCTCCTTCCTCCTTCTCATCCCGGATGGATTTTTTCCCGGGACGAATTCGGTTCAGCAACCGGAGGACGGCCTGCCGGGATCGTTGAACGAGGTTCCATTGTTCGGGTGCATCTTCCCATTTGGCGGCGGTTTCCGGATCCGCCGGTTCCGACGGGCCGACGCCGGCCGCTTCGGAAGCGCCGGTCTCTTGCTCCGGCGGGCGGATCAGGATCCCGCGCCGCGTTTCTTCGAGCTGGACGCGGCGTTGAATTTTGTATCGCTCCAGATGCTCGCGCGGGATCTGCAGCCGTCCCGCGGAATCCAGGACCAGGAGTTCCACCAGGTGGTGCTCCTCGCCCTTTCCGGAGCCTTTGACCGACTTGCGAACAGTTTCGCTCGCCAGTTTCCCGTCGCGCACGGCCACCACCCGGTCCACGCGGTTGGCGATCGTGGTGTCGTGACTGACGATGACGATCGTCAGCTTGAGCATCTGATTGAGTTTTCGCAGCAGATCGAATATCGTCTGGGCCGTGGCGGTGTCCAGTTCGCCGGTGGGTTCGTCCGCCAGGAGCAGGCACGGCTGGTTGGCCAGGGCGATAGCGATCGCCACGCGCTGCTGCTCGCCGCCGGAGAGTTCCTCCAGGCGGTGATGCCCGCGCTCGTCCAGATCCACCATATGCAGCAGTTCCGCCGGGCGCCGGCGGGCGTTGTCGTCGAGCCGGCCGGAGATCATCAGCGGCAGGCGGACGTTTTCCAGCGCGGTCAGATAAGGAATGAGGTTGCGGGCGGCCTGCTGCCAGACGAAACCGACCTTCTCAAGACGGTAATGATCGAGCGCGGCCGGGTTCATCCGCCCGAGGTCCTTCTGGTCCACGTACGCGCGCCCGCCGGTAGGGCGGTCCAACCCGCCGAGAATGTTCAGGAGGGTGGATTTCCCGCTGCCGCTGGCGCCCACCACGCCGACCATTTCGCCCCGCGCCACGGCAAGGTCCAAACCCTGCAGCGCCTGGACTTCGGTCGATTCGGCGTTGGACCCGTGCGCTTCCTCGATGCGGTAGATCTTGACCAGGTTTTCGCAAAGGATGAACGGTTCGGCGGCCATCAGATTGCCTCCCCGAGTTTGATCGCTTGGAAGATCTTCATCCGCATGAGCAGCGCCACCAGCACGCCGAGCGCGGCCAGGAACAGCACGGCCAGCAGGATGTAGATTTCGAAGATCGACACCCAGGCGATCTCGATTTGAAACGGCGGATAAGACGCTTCGGTTGTCGCGCCCATCTTCAGGAACGGCACGAACAGCCGGCTCGCCATCACCCCCAGCAGCGTGCCGACACCCATCCCGAGCAGGACCAGCGACGCCAGTTCGGCCGCAAGCAGCCCGATCATTTGCCGGACCGTAAGCCCGATCGCGCGCAGCATGCCCATCTCGATGAAGCGGCGGCGGAACGAGAACAGCGCATATAGCAGGAAACCCAGCGCGGTCATCAGCGCGGACGCCAGGAACCCGGCCGAAAGCAGGCCGAACAACCCCTGCCGTTCCGGGCGGCTCTGCTGGGCGAGGATGTTCGTCCGCGCGGCGGACCAGCCGGTTACGAAGGTGTTCAATCCGGTTTCCACCAGGCGGGTTTGATCCGCCTTTTCATCCAGCATGATGCTGTACCCGCGGACGGCGTAAATCACGGACTCCGGATCGGTGCCGGCATCGGTCCGCATCCATACCTGATGCGGGAATTCGGTTCCCGCCTGCAGATACAACTCGTCCAGGTTGCCCACGAAAAGGGTTCCGCTTTCCGCATACCAGGTGGGAAATAGGTCGAACGTTCCCACAATCACAAGCTTGAGGACGACCGATTCCTGCCCGCTCGCCTTGGCACTGACCGTGAGCGGATCACCAATCTGCATTTTTTTGTCTTCGAGCAGGCTTTGGGGTACGAGCACGCCATTTGACGTGGCGCCGAGGGCATTCATCAGCGCGCCCAGGGATTGTGACGCGAAATCCTTCTGCCAGAAGGCGGCGGCAGGAAAGGTCAGGCGGTCGATCCCGAGGAAAGTCCCTTCCACGGCGCCGTCGGAAAAGATCGACGTGGCCGGGTAGCGCCCGATGCGGGTGGCGGCCTTCACGCCCGGGATGAACAAATGCTCCTCCACGGGCGGGAATGTGTAAACCGAACCCGGCGAAGTCGGCGAGACGGCCGTCGTGCCGGACTCATCGACCGACAAATCGGACCCGACCTGGTAGTACGTCTGCTTTTCCAACTGGCTGTCCAGGGTGCGGGCCAGTGATGCGGTAAAGGCCGAAAGCCCGAGGGTCAGGATGAGCAGGATCAGCGGCGCGGTATAGAACGCCGGAGTCCGGGAGAGGTAACGGGCCGCCATCAGCATCCCGACGTTTTTCGTCCCGCGCAAAACCCGGCTAATGAACACCATCACCAGCGGGATTATCCGCAGCGCCAGAAGCGAAGCGGCGAAAATGCCGATCGCCGGGACCAGGAGGAGGAGCGGATTTTGGAGCGGATTCGGTATGCCTTCCGCCCCGCCCGCCGCCTGCAGGTTCTGCCGGTTGAGCGTCCAGAACCCGTACGCGGCCGGGATCAGCAGCAGGAGATCCACCCAAAACCGCTGCCACCACGGCCTTTGCAGTATGCGCGCGCGTTCGCGCTTGTAGGACAGGATCGTGTTTGCGGCGGTACTCAGGGTGGGAGCCATGATCAGCATCAGGAGGATCAGCGAGATCCCCAGCACGCCGTAGCCCAGGACCGAGGAGGTCATCCCGATCCGCAGTCCGTCGGTTCCGCTGAAATTCAGAAAGCTGTGGGCGCGGCCGATCGCGTGCGCGATCCAGATGCCGAGGAGCGCGCCTCCGGTGAGCGCGACGATCGCCAGCAGGATTCCCTGCAGGAGGGAAATCCACGCCACCTGGAAACGGCTCGCCCCGCGGCTGCGCAGCACGGCCATTTCGGAGCGCTGCTCGCCTACGAACAATCCGGTCACCAGCCCGATGAACACGACGATCAGGCCCATGATCGGGACGCTGAAGGCGAACAGCAGGAAGGTGAGCGTGGGCGTGTTCCTCTGGTAGCGGCTCAGCGCCTCCATCGGAGACGCGATGAGTTTGGTATTCGGGAGGAGGACATCCACCCGCTGGTTGACGGTGCGGATGCTTTGATTCAGCGCGGCGATATCGGATGCGAACAACCGCGACCCGCTGAGCTGGATATTCCACATGCCGCTGAAGAGTTCATCGTCGAGCGTGCCGGCAACCGCGCCGGTGTAAGTCGCTTCATCCACCATCAGCCAGGTGGAGGATTGGCCGTCCCAGAACGGGGCGCTCGGATCCTTTTCCCGCCACAGGCCGACGATCGTCACCGGAAGCTCAAGGTTGTCGCGGCGCAGGAAATCCTGGTCTCCGACCTGCACGCCGGCTTCCAGGGCGAAGCTCTCGCTGACCATCACCTCAATCGAACTGTCGCCGAGCAGGGTGGACGGTTTAGGGGCCGATCCGTGAATGATATCGACCGCGTCTTCCAGCGGCGTGATGAAGGCGACCCGTACAGTTCCAAGGAAATACCCGGTGTCCGGATTCTCGGGATCCTGCGGCGGATATAAATAGAGAAAATCCGTGTGGAAGCGCCGGAATTCCTTCATCAGCGGCAATCCCGTCAGCCGGATGGCGCTGCTGGTGAGGTATTGGTCCACCTTGAGCGCATCCTCCCATTGCGGATTGCCCTGACCGACTCCCTTCTGTTCATAGGTGAACGCGAGCGGCGCGTAATCCACGGGCTTGGTTTCCAGCAACGTTTTGTTTCCGGAAAAAAGCTCCTCGCGGAAGAGCCGGAAGTAGATCCCATCGGCATAGAGCGGCACGCTGAAGATGAAGCTGGACGCGATCACCAGCCCGACCAGCGCGGCCGCGCCGAGCAGGCGCTGGGTGAGCAGCCGCTTGAGGGCAAAGCCCGTCGTGGTCCAGGCCTGGCGGGCGAAGGCGAGAAGGCGGTCGAGGATGTTCACAGCCCGATGACTACCTGCCCTTCTTTCAAGCCGGAAAGGATTTCCACCTTGTCCTGGGTCTGAGCTCCGATCTCGACTTCAATCCGCTGCGGGCCGTTGCCGCTGTCGGAAATGACGAATGTTCTGCCGCCCACCTGGTGAACCGCCGCCGGCGGCAGCCAGAGCACGCCCTTTTTGTTGACCAGCTCGATATTCACCGTCACCTTGTCGCCGGATTGATACGTCTCGAGCGACGGCGCCTGATCGAGGACGATCCGCACGATGGCGTCGTTGCTGGGTCCGGTCCCGTACGGCGAGGGCAGTTCGGTCACTTTCCCGGTCAATTGGATTTCCGGTTTGGCATCCAGCGTCACGCCGGCGGGCATCCCCTCGAACATCTGCTTGAACTGTTCGGCGGCCCGGGCGCGGTCCGGGACGGCGACCACTTCCAATTGGTTCGGGTCGCCGATCACGAATACGATCGTATCGGTGGTGACTACGCGTCCGGGAGCCGTGACCGAGACGACCAGCCCGTCCACCGGTGCAAAGACCCGCGCCAGGTCCAGCTGCGCGTCGATTGCGTCCAGCGAGTTGGTGGCGTCTTCCAATCCATACAGGCTGAGCGTATCCGCGAGCGCGATCTCGGCCAGTTCCACCTGCAACTGCTGAATCCGAATGTCGTAGGCGGGAAGGCCCTCCGCCTGGTATTTGGCAAGCAATTGTTTTTCGATCTCCAGCTGGATCTCCGCTTTGCGAACCGCGCGCCGGATTTCCACCGCCTTCTTCTCCAGGTCCTGGAGTTCGACCAAGTCCGCCAGAAGCTGGCCCTTGGTCACCATCTCGTTCGGTTGGACATACACGTGGGCCACATGCCCTTCCATGGCAAAGGCCACGCTGCTGATTGCGACCGGTTCCACCTGGCCCAACAGCCGGGCGTTGATGACAATGTCGCCGCGTTGCACAGTGTAGGTTGTCCGGACTGGGGTTGGGAGCGGAGTGGGAGTGGCATCCGATCCGGCTGCGCTTTGGCTGCAACCGGCAAGCAGCAGACTCAAAACCGGGAAAAAGATCAAGGACCGCAAGGTGCTTGGTTTCTTCATATTCGCCTCCGTGATGCGCCTGCGTGCCGGCGTTGGTTTTCTTCGCCGGCCGGAAAGGATCCGCCTATCGTTCGGTGCGGTGCCGTTCCCGCGGGCGGGATCTTTCAAATTACCGATCGATGCAAAATCACCTTGAGCGCCTGTCCCCTTTGCGCTCCGCATGACAGCCTTTATCCGAGATCGCTCACTTTTTTCAAAAAATCAAGAGCGGCCGGAAAGAGATCCGCCTCTTTTCCCGCCGCTCTAATACCTTCCGGTTGAATGGATAATATTCCGGAGGGAGATACCGATAATTTGCGCCTGCGTCTTCCCGGAAACCATTCAGGCCCGGATTTGAAAAGATTATATCCATAAGCCGTGCCGCGCGGAAGACTCTCACAGCATCTTCTCAGGTGGGAACCGGATCATAAATCGCGGACCTGCTGCACGTGTGCGGTGATAACCTCCAGCGTGCTTTCATCGATGTCATACACCGAATACCAGCCGGGGGTCTCGTGGGGCGGATCGCCGATCCAGGAGTATCCCGGCCGGGCCTCTCCGGACCAGGCCCAGAAATTATCGCCCGCCGCCGGCCCGCCCGCCGCCATCGATGCGTACACCTGGCCGAACATTTCCTTGTAGAACCGGTCGCGGTAGGTCGTCGGCGATCCCGGATCGTAGATATTCTGAAGCGGCATGAAATCCCGCGCCAGCCCGAACTCCTCCAGAACCAGCGGCTTGTTCATGGTTTTACAATCCCGTTCGGCGTTCGAGAAATATAAATGCGCGTATGCCAGCGCGGAGCTGAAGGTCCCGGGATCTTCCGGAGAGTACCAGCCCCAGTTTTGCGGCCAGATGTGGATGGTGGCGTAATCGATGTCGGGGCTGCTGTGAGTCGATAGGAAATTCTGGCTTCCGTCGGGCAGCGCGCCTTCCGATCCCGTCGTGACCATGTGATTGGGATCGAGCGACTTGATGTAGGCGGCCGTGTCGTAAACCCAGTCCAGCGGATAGTTGCGCGGTTCGTTGCCCAGCTCCCAGGAAAAGACGGCGGGGTCGTCGCGGTAGGTTTTCCCGGTATACGGGTTGACCCGTTCGATCAGCATCCGGATGTGGTCCCGGTACCAGGTCTGGCATTCCTGACAGTAGTAAAAGCGCGCGGCATAGGTCATGTAGTTGTTCCAATCCCCCGGGTACGGAATGGGGGTTTTATCGCGCCAGGAGACGTATTGCCCCATCCCGCCGGACCAGTACCAGTAGTTGCTCAGCACCATCACGGCCTTCAACCCGCGTCGGCCCATCTGATCCAGGAGATAGTCCAACCCGTCCAGGACGCTTTCATCGTACACGCCGGGGGCGGTCATCAGCGCCGGAACCATGCGGTACGGTTCGGTATTCGGCCCCTCCGAGGAGGCCATGACGCGCAGGTTCGTGATCCCGAGCGACTGCAGCCGGTCCAGCTCCTGGAGCAGCATGGTCCGGTTGCCGCTCGGGCCGTCAACGGCCAAATTCATGCCCTGCCAGAAATTCGTCCCGACAAAATAATACGGGCGGCCTTGGTACAGAAAATTTCCATCGCGGGCGATGACGAACTCGCCGGAGGCGGATGCATCATACGTCGGAGAGGGCTGGCGGGCGGAAGTATCCGTGGGCGCCGGGCGGCCGATGCCGCCCGCTCCGCCTCCGAGGACAATCCATCCGAGTGCGATCACCAGTACCAAAACCAGAACCCCAACCAGAATCAACCATTGTTTACGATTCATATTCCTCCAATAATGCCTGCGGATTGTATTTTATTAAACCCCCTCATCCGGCCTTCGGCCGTCTTCTCCCAACGTATGCCGGAAGAAGGAATGGGACGAGAGGGAGTGGGGTAAAATTTTTATACCTTTTTTGCTGTTATGGGTTCCTTTCCCTGATATTCCGCCAACTGTTTCGCCAGCGTAATTTTTCCTCGGGTCATCTTCACCCACATGAAAATAAGAATGCTCCCTATCAACATCGCTCCCAGGCCGATCAGGCCGCCTTCCGGGCCGAACGGGCCGCCGGTCAACCAGCCGGGACCGCCTTGCCGGATGGCAATGAATTGCGCAGCCACCGGATCCAAACCGCTGACGGGAAAGCCGAACACATTGCCCTGGAAAAAATTCCAGGCGATATGCAAACCGATGGGAAGCGCGAGTTCGCCGGTCAGGATATACCCCAGAGCCAGGAAGACCCCCGCCGCCATCAGGTTCAGGAGGCTGATCCAGGTGATGTTGGGATTGGCCGCGTGCAGGAAGCCGAAGAGGATCGAAGAGAAGGCGGTCGCCGCGAGGATCGCACCGGCCGGGCCGAAACGCGGTCCCATCATGCCTTCGGCCATATTCTTCAGCTGGTATCCCCGGCTGGAGAGTTCCTCCGAGATTCCGACGCACAAAAACAGGATCACCGGCGCCAATATCGCGAGTGGAAAAATCCCGCCGGGTTCGCTTGTGACCATGTAGCCGTCAATGCTGATCCACCCCGCCGCCCGCTCGAAGAGGAACACGCCCCCCATCAGCACGGCGCCCAGCAACAATCCGAATCCCAGGTCCAGCCACCAGCGGGCGGACAGATGAAATCCGAAATCCTCGAAATTCCGGCGGTCGATAATCCGGCCGACCAGCCAGACGCAGGCGAAGGTGATTAGAACGGTGGCGACCTCCAATATCAGAACGATCTCCGGCCGGCTCATCAGGTCCATGATCCGGTCGGACGAACCCGGGATTTCCTGCGCGGGCATCCACCCGGTGACTACGGCCGCCACCAGGATGATCACCGCAACCGCCACGCCTATGCCGATCTGCAGGGCGAGCCAGAGGGAACTCTGGATCAGGAGCCGCCACAATGCCCGCAGTCGCCGGTCCTTGGAATTCCAGAAGAAGGAAACAATGATCGACTCCAAATGAAAATCTCCCAATGAGGCGGTCGTCGGAACACGATCGATCTTCCCGGATGGAGAACCAACCTGCCCGGTCCCCCCATTCTATCGTCTTTTATTCGGCAGCGCCCCGGCGGCCTCCAATATCTCCACCGTTCCTTTTCCGCCGTCGACGCGGACCCGGTCGCCGGTGCGCAGCCGCATCGTGGCGTCGTTGCACCCCACCACCGCCGGAATGCCCAATTCGCGCGCGACGATCGCGGCGTGGGAAAGCGGCGCGCCGACATCGGTAACGATCGCCGCGGCGCGCGGGAAGAGGGGCGTCCATCCGACGTTGGTGGTCGTCGTTACCAGAATCTCGCCCGGTTGCAGCAGACGGCTGTCTTCGATATGGTCGATCCGCCGCACCAAACCCTCCACCGACCCGGCGGCGCCGGCGAATCCACGGAGCAAGCCCGCCTGCGGCGGCGGAAGGATTGCATGCGAATCGAAGACGTCTGCGCGCCGCGCGGGATCCGCCGCCCAGTGTAACGGATCGAACCGTCCGCTGATGACGGGCGGATACGGCGGGAGCGAACGATACCGCTCGTACGTTTTCCTGCGCGCCGGCAGGAAACGAACGGCCGATTCGTCTCCCTCAAGCACCGCCAGCAGTTCCTCGACCGTTAGTTGAAACACCTCCTCCCGCAATCCGGCGAGTTCCCCGGCGCGCAGCGCGAACGCACGGACGACGCCCATCACGCGCGTCAGTTCGGAGCGCGCCGCCTCGCGCAGCTTTGTCAGTCGGGAGGCCTCCTCAAGCTTGCGCCGAATCCGCTTCGCCGGCCCGGGATGCCGCCCGGATAAATTCCGCCACGCCGCGTCGAAGCGTGTGCGCTGCCGGGCCAACAGGGCGTCCACATCCACCGGCGCGCGTTTGTATTCCTCCAGCTGCCGATCCAGCCACGCGGGGTCATCGACCGGTTGGGGCCGGCTGAGTTCGAATTCGTACGGGCTGCGGTGGCCGAATTGCTCGAGGTAAGCCTCCCGGGTCATCTCGCCGCGCGCCACCCGTGCGATATTAACCACCGGGCCGAGACTCGCAAGATATTCCTTGCCGCCGAGATTGGAAAGCAGCGCATCGGCATCGTCCTGTCCGGCGAGTGTGGCCAGCTCCGCCTGCAAACGGACCTGGATATTCGAGTTGGCCACGCTGGCCATCGCGGTCGCAAAACAATAATACGGTTTGAGCACGCTGCGCCAGTATGCCGCCAATTCCCCGCGGCTGTCGATCCTCCGGATCTGTTCGCGCTGCCCGCGGCACCAGGCGGGATTATCCCGGACAAACCCCGGGATTCTTTTCCGGTTGCGTGCGGATTGCCGGGAACCATCCAGAAAAAGGGGAATCACCCGGAACAATATCTCGCCGACGGTAAACGGCATTAAGGGGACGGTTACGGTTTCCGGAATCCTTCCCCACCAATCACCCACGAAGCGCATTGCCGTCTTCAGACCCACGCCCGGCAAATTGGCGAACGGCGCCACCTGAACGCTGATGTTGAAATAGCTTCGCCCGCCGATATTCCCCTGCACCGGATAGCGGCTCCACCACCGGCTATAGCCTTCCCCCCACATCCGGGAAACCGAACGGGTAAGCGGGGTCATCACTTCCGGCTGGATTTCCGCCGCGTTCCCGTTGGACCAGAGAAAATCTCCGGTGCAGGTGGCATTTACCTCGCCGGTGACGGGGTTGAACTCGCGCATCGTGGTGATCGGGCGGGCCTGAAGGATGAAGACTCTCCCGCCGGCCTCCGCCCACTCGATATCCTGCGAGGATCCGCATTCCCGGTCCAGCCTCTCTGCGAGCCGGTAAAGCGCGGAGGTAAAAGGTTTGAATTCCGCCGGACCAAGGTATCCGCCGCGCGGGCGATCGAAGGTGAACGCCATCGGATTTACCGCTCCGCTCACCAGTCGGTCCCCCATCCCGCGCACGCCGTTGCCCGTCATCTGCATCAAACTGCCGCTTACCGGATCCGCCGTGAAGAGCACTCCGGAATATTCCGCGCGCACGAGCCGCTGAACGACGACGGCCATTTCCTGCGCCGGCGCCAAACCCCGGGCATCGTTGTAGGCTTCCACGCGCCGGGCATTCCGCGAACGGCGGACCGCCCCGATGGCGGCGCGGATTTCTTCGTCCGTCCGCACATCCAGGACGGTTTCGAATTCTCCGGCGTAGGAAGCCTGCGCGGAATCCTCGCCACCGCACGAGGAACGAACGGCGAATGCCGCATCCTTCGCGCCGCGGCGCAACCGTGCCAGCCGCGCCCGGGCTTTTTCCCAGGATTCGGGTTTAATTTCATCTCCGGAAAATGCGGTTGAAAGAATCACAAACCCGTCCGGAACGGGAAATCCACGGCGGAGAAGCCGCGCCAGCGCGCCGCCTTTTCCACCTGCAAGTTGTTCCTGGTCGGGGGTCAAATCCCGTAGCATTATCACCATCGATCATCCTCGCTTATCGATAAAATTGGATCGCCGGATTATACCCGGCTCCTCAACCGGTCTATTCCGTGCAGGATTTATAAAACAAGCCGTACACCGGCGCTGCCAGGTAAAGGCTCGCCTGCCAAATCAGCAGGCCGCCGATAAGATAGGTCGTCGCGGAACGGCCGGTCATAACCAGCACAGCAATTCCCATCGCGAAGCAAGCCGCGCCGATCGTGGCTTCCCATTGGGTGGCAAAGAGCGCATCGAGTATCGGAACATTGATCCTTTTCTTCGGCGTCCGCAGGAAAGCCGCGCGGGATTGAAACAAGGCGCGGATGCTGGCCAGGGCGATCACCCACCCCACGCTGAACATCCCGTACATCGACCGGAAGGCCAGGCCCCAGGAAATCCGAAGCGCGTTGCGCAGCACCCAGCCAAAGCGCCAGATGTTAAGCGCCATGAACACCGCCGAAAGCGTGATCAGCGGCACTGTGACGGGCGCAATGGTGAAATCGGCGGAAAGCAATTTGATCGTTCCACCGGCCAGGAGAAAAATCAAAAAGGCGATGTTGAACGCGTCGGAGAACCATTGCAGGCTTCCGGCCAGAAAAAAGTAGCGCTGCGCGGCGGTGAGGCGGTTTGCGGGATCGAGGAGGCGGGCCCAAGGCATCAACGCTTCCCAGTGCTTGCGCAGGATCTGGATGTTGCCGAAGCACCAGCGGAAGCGCTGGCGCTTCAATCCGGCGAAGGTGCATGGCATCAGCCCCTGCCCCAGAGAGCGGTGGTAATACTGGGAGGAATATCCGCATTTGAGCACGCGCAGGCTGGCTTCGGCATCCTCGGTGATGCATTCTTCGTCCCAGCCGCCGATTTCCTTCAGGATGGCAGTGCGGATCAGGCCCATCGTTCCGGAGAAGATGATCGCATTGCGTTCGTTGCGGACCGGCATCGGGACTTCGAAAAAATATTCGTAACTGTAATAGATCGCCTCCGCCCACGAACCCGGGACAAAATCCCGGTAATCCTGCGGCGCCTGGATGAAGGCGAGGTTGGGGTCGGTGAAGGCCGGAACGGTCTCGCGCAGAAATTCCGGATTGGCCCGGTAATCCGCGTCAACGACACCCACCAGTCCCGCCCGCGGATCGGTTTGCGAAAGCGCAAAATTCAACGCGCCGGATTTGTACCCCGGCCAGTTCTCCAAATGATAGAACTTGAACCGTGGCCCCAGTTCGTGGCAGAGTTCCCGGACCGGCCGCCAGGTTTTCTCCTCTGGAGTGTTGTTGTCCACCACCAGGACTTCGAAGGACGGGTAGTCCAGTGCCGCCAGCGCGCGCAGGGTCCCGGCGACAATGTCCGGCGGTTCGTCATGGGTGGGTAGATGGAGCGAAACCATCGGCTGGAAACCCGGAACGGGTTTGATCTGCGTCACTTTCCGCGGCCAGTTTACACGACAGGTCACCTCGAGGTTTTCGTACATGTGGGTCAGGGCCAGGAGGGTGGTGACGAACTGCAGAAAGATGAAGGTCATGATGACGAGGAACTCGAGCGGCGGGAGCGGGATCGAGAAAGCCACTGTGAAACTGTAGATCAGGAAGAGCGGGGTGACGAGGATGGTGGTCAGCCAGGTCGTTTGTCCGAAGGCGTTCCAATCCCGAAACCATCGCATCCACAGCAAGCCAAGTGCGACCGCCAGTCCGGTGAAAGCGAACACTTCCGCAGGACGGCCGAACGTCAGGAGCGCCCACGTATCCCCGGCGGCCAGCACCACAGCCAGCCAGCCGAAGGAAAGGGCCGGATGGCGCCGCTGCAGGCGCGGGCCGAACAGCAGGGTGGCCGTCAGACTGATGACGAACCAGATTGCCGCCTGAAAAAGGAGGCGTGTGAGCATGGGCACCCTACCCGACCCTTCTTAGGAATTCCGCGGCGAGCGGAGCGGCGGCCAGCAGCATCAGGGCCGCCATCCCCCACACCACCGCGATCCGGATACGCCCCGCGCGTCCGGGCCGGCGGAACACGGCGATCCCGAGCGTCCAGAGCATCGCCAGCGGCGCGAAAATCAGCGTGCCGATTCCTGCGGGCGCCAACCCAAGGAAGGCCGCGGAAAGCAGGATGTACGCCGGGGAAAAATTGCCGGTATCCGCCTCTTGAGAAATTGGCGCCTCGTCCCGGTTTTTGGGGACGCGCAGGATCGTTCCGTTCCGGTCTGAAAGGATATATACCTGACGGTCCTCGCCCTCGTATTTAAGGAAGGCCGCCTGCTCCGGAAGAAGGAGCCCGCTTTTTTGAACATGTGTTGATCCTGTCATAACCGATGTCCCTCTCTTCCGGATTTTGGATCCGCTTATCCCCGAAAGGTTTTCTATCGCCGCCCGTTCAATCGCCGCGCGCGAGAGCATCACACACTCGTTCGTCCCACTCGCCCGCTTGTTCCATCAACCAGATAAAAGAATCCACTTCCGGTTCGGCGATGCGGGATAAACTCAGCAGCCTGTCGGAGATCTCCGTCCCTTCCGAAGCCAGTCGGGGATCCAGAGTGAATGTCACCGGCCGCATCGGCGGCCGCGGTTCGCACCCGTTTACATCCCAGCAATCCCGGTTGGCCGGCATTTCGCGCAGCACCCGCGCGGCGATCCCGATGTTTCCTCCGGCGATCATGATATACCCTTTCCGTTCGGCCGGGGTGCCCGCGACTCCGACCTTCTCCACCCACAATCCGGCCAAAGAGACATAATGCCGGACCTTGAATACCGCCTGCGCCTCCTCGCCGTACAGCCGTCCTAAATGATACTCCGCCGCGCCGACTCGCCACAACCGTTTCCGTTCATCCTCATCGAGGCTGTTGTTTAATTCCTCTTCTGAAAACGTGATCCCCAGCCGGTGTGCATCCGCCAGGATGCCCTCCACATCGTCCGTGCTGTCAAAATGCCAAACGCTCATCTCAACCGCGAATTTATTAATCAGGTCAAACGGGATATCGTTCCCCTCAGGGAGCGGGTCGGTTACGGGGATTACCGTCGGCGATACCTTCGCCGCCGACGGATCGGATCCACAGGAAATCGCGAAAGCGATCCCTGCCAGGGCGATCAGCGGATATCCCAAATGGTTTTTTCGAATTCCCCTTGGATCATGAAGGGGCTTCAGTAATATCTTTCCTTCGAACCACCAGGTGATTATTGTCTGAAGCAGATCTGGAATTAGAATTCAAACAATGGTTCGGATCCCACCGAGCGGATGATCTCCTCCGCTTTGTCCACTTCTTCGCGGCTTCCGCACACCGCCAGCCAGACGCTGCCTTCGGCTCCGCCCACCCCTCCCGCCGCGCATAGCTCGGCGTCGGCTCCCGTCAGCAGGGTAATCGCATCGAGCTCGGTGAACACCAGGCCGCCCGGCACCGGGAACAGGCGCGATCCTTTGGCGCCCGGAGTGTTCAGCATCAGGGCCAGCCCGTCCAGGTTTCCCGGGATACGTTTTTCCAACCCAACCGGGAGGATGATTCGGACCCTCCTCCCGGCCGCCGCCAGCATCGCCGCGCCGATCGTCCCGGCCTTCGGATGGCCGATGAGGATCGCCGCCCGCCGCGCGCCGAGGTCGACGGCGTTCGCGCCCTTCAGGATCACATCCCCTTCCTTCAATCCGTCGGCGACGTCGAAAATGGTTTTCCCCTTCTGCCAGACCCCCTTTTCGAGGACGACATCCCCCGGAAACCCGCTTTCATCCGGCAGCCGGCCGGTATCGGTTGTGGGGCGGACGGGGGGCAGCGTGATCCCGCGGAAAAACCGCCGCCGGGAAAAGCCCTCCGCGCCGCCATGCGCGGCCAGGATCTCCTCGGCCACATACCCGTTGGTCGTTCCGGCCACGATCACCAGAGTCCCGGATGTCAGAACATCACGAATGACCGGGTGGACGGCCATCGCCCTGGCGATCAGCCTCTTCCCGGCCGCCGGCGTGAGGGCGAACTGCTTTAGAACCGGATTTTTCGACTCCGCCATGGGTATGCTCTCCGCAACAATGTTTTTTTTACGATGGAGTATCTGTGAAAAGGTTTTTTCCTTCGATCCCAATTTTATCAGCAATCCATACCGAAGGATCGGCCTTCAAACACGGAAATAATCCAACCGGGCCTTTCTTTGATCCCCTGATACGTAATCCGATGACAGGACCCTCTATTAAAGAAGAACACCCTTTTTTCAAAGGGTGTTCTTCCGATCATATTATTCGTTTTTCATCACTCCCGTCTCCGGTAAAATTATATATTTATTTCCAATTTGCATTTCAAGAATGGCCTTTCCACCACGGATTTTCAAGCCACCCCCTTTACCGGTCACCGGGCTTTCATTTCCATTTCGGCGAAATTCTTTGATTCGGGTTTTTCCATTCCCTCGAATTCGTATTCTTCCTGCACCTGGCGGATTTCGATTATCTCTTTGTCCGACGCCGGGCATTTCGCCGCCCACTCAACGGCTTCCTCCTTCGATTTCACCCGTATCATCCAGTATCCGCCAAGTGTTTCTTTCGTATCAGGGAACGGACCTGCGGTGACCTTCGGTTTTCCACCGGAAAAGGAAATCCGAGCACCCATGGAAGGCGGGTGGAGGCCTTCCCCTGAAATCAGCACGCCGGCCTTCTCGAGCGACTCGTTGTATTTCGTCATTGCTTCGACGGCTTTTGGATCCGGCATTTTCCCGGGTTCGGCTTTTTCGTAACCTTTGGGAATCATCAGCATCATGAAACGCATTCTGTCATCTCCTTGCCGCTTCAACCCTTGCCATTTACTTGTCACAAAGCAAAGCAGCCGCAACCTTTTTTATACAATTATTCTCTGTCTCCCTGATCAAAATCGTACACAATTTTTGATTAATTGACTATTAGCAAAATTTATCGGAAGGATTCGCCGATGAAAGGTCGGTTTTAATTATCAATATGCTTTTTTATTCCGGGATCTGATGCTGAATTTCCGTCATAGAAGTCGAATAATTTCTTGATTGGTTTATCCGGATTATGAATGACGTGAAATAATCTGAACGTAACAGGAAAAAAAGAACAACCTTGTGGCTATACGCAGCCCGAGTCCGACGGTGGCTGCTATCGGCCAAACCGATAATCCATTATTATCCCGCTTTCGCGGGATAATAAATACTGCGAAGTTCCTGGAAGTTGCGATCTTTGATACTGCGCGGTCGTTCATTCTTCGAGAATTGCGGTCGCCCGCCTATCCGTATAGATCGGCCGGCAGCAACTCGTACGAACTGCCTTCAATCCTCATCGCCAGACCATATCCGAAATACTCGGTCGCCTTCAACACGGCGGTCAGGGTATGCACGCCGCGGGTGAGATCGATGCGCACGCCATGGTCCATGCTTGCGTATCCACGGTCGGACCAAACGGGTGTGTCCTTCCATTTGTTTTGGCCGGAAAAGATGATGTCCTCATCCACCTGCAGCGAAAGGTCGTCGCTGAAGCCGATATGGAACGCCAGGTTACCGTCCTCGCGCATTTCGATCCTGCGAACGAGCCGCACCTCGCGGGTAGAGGCGGGGAGATACCGGTTGAGATTAAGAATCCCGCTTGGCTCGCAGGCCATCGCGCCGAAGCCGTCCATGAACCAGCCGTCGACTGTCCCCGGCGCATGAGTGGCCGGTGGCGAAGGAAAAACCGCCGACGATAATCCCGGGGTTTCGTCCCAGATCCGGAAATTGGAAAAGTAGGCCGGCTTGTACGTCCACAATCCGATCCGCCCTTCCGGCGCCGTATGGGCCGTCGGTTCGACCAATAGCGGCGGTTGATCCCCGGCCTGGATGAGCGCCTTCCGGTCGCGGAATTCAACCCGCAGACGGAACCATGTTATTGGCGGAACCAGCGCGCTTTTATGGGCGCCGTCGCCGAAATAAAGCTGCCAAGTATTCGAGCCGTGAAAGACAGGGTCGTACTGCAGGGCGTCCCATTTTCCGCTGGTGTGGGGCTGGGCATATGCCAGTTCATAATTCTGTGTATCGGTGGCGCGAAACACGATGCCCGGGAAGGCCGTGCCTTCCGCGCCGACATCAACTTCGATCTTTCCATGTTTTTGGGAAAATCCCGGATGCAGGAGCAGGCTCGGCCCCTCGCCGCTCAGGCGGAGCGCTTTTCGTCCCTGCCAATCCACCATAGCAGCGGATGAATCCCGGACGTAGAATTCCTTGGGGTCAGGCAGCTCACGTTCGAATATCAAACCCACATCTATTATCCGCCCGTCCAAAAGAACAAATCGCAAATCGGATGCAACGGGATATGCGCCGCAAAATGAATCCGGATGCGTGTTCCCAGCGGTACATGGGCCGGCGGAGGCATACTTCCGCCGGCCAGCTTTTTTATAAGTTTACTCGGATTGATTACGAGGGGAAGTGTGATTTTTGAAGTTCCGGATTATTCCGGGAGCTTCGATTGTTTTTCGTCCTTCTTCTTGTCTTGCTCTTCCAGCCCCGATCCGAGGGCGACTCCGAGGGCGACGCCCACGGCGATCCCGACGGCGATGTTATTCATCGCGATTCCGATGCCGATGCCAAGCACCATGCCAAGGACGAGCCCCAGCACCATTTTGCTGCTTTTCTTTTTTTCAGGCTGTTTTTCCGGTTGATTAGTCATTTTCCTATCATCCCTTCAAGGTTTTATTTTACCTCAACAGCCAACAAAACTTCCGGCGGTACTCGGTGGGCGCGCAGCCGGCGTGTGCGCGGGTTGACAAGTCCTTCTCCGCCAAGGTTTGGATGTGTTAATTCCTGCCCGGCCTGGAAAATCCACATTCCCCCGTGCAAAGCGTGTGCTAATCGCTCCTTGTTTGTGTATACTCTGCCGGTAGGCGTTGGACAACCGTTCCAATCGCTCCATCCGGACGATTCGATTTCACCACCTCCGAAAGGATCCCCGCTTGAACCTGGCTTTCTTCGCTTCCCATCAAGGTTCCGACATGCAGGCCGTGATCGACGCCTGCAAATCCGGAACACTGCGTGCGGTTCCCTGCGCGGTCGTCAGCAACAACAGCGGCTCGATGGCGCTCGCGCGGGCCGAACAGGGACACATTCCCGCCTATCATCTCAGCGCGAAGACCCATCCGGATCCCGCGCAACTGGACCGGGCCATTCTGGATATCCTGATTCGCCACCAAACAGGGTTGGTTATCCTCACCGGTTACCTGAAGAAGCTTGGACCGCAGACCCTGGCGGCGTATCGCGGCCGTATCCTGAACATCCACCCCGCGCTGCTGCCCAAATACGGCGGACCGGGTATGTACGGGCCGGCCGTGCACGCCGCGGTCCTTGCCGCCGGCGACAAAGAAACCGGCGTGACCATCCACCTTGTGGATAGAGAGTACGATCATGGCGACATCATCGCCCAATGCAGAGTCCCCGTCCGGGAAAACGACACGCCGGAATCGCTTGCGGAACGGGTGTTACGGCGGGAGCATGTATTTCTCGTGGAGACTTTACAGCGAATTCTGGATGGCGGAATTTCTCTAACGGGTGAGTAAATGTCCACTATATCGAAAATATCGGTCCCCTACCCCGAAGTAAACAGCCTTCTCGAAGTATTGCTGGCCGGCATCCGTGGTGTTCTGAGAGACCATCTCATTGGGTTATACCTGGACGGATCGCTTACCAGCGGCGATTTCGACCTCGCGAGCGACATCGATTTCCTCGTCGTCACCGATGTCGAGGTCACGCAGGATCAATTTACCGCGCTGCGGGCGATGCACGACCGGATCGCGGAAACGGATCCGCGCTGGGGAGTCGAACTGGAAGGCTCCTACCTCTCGCGGGCCGCCGTCCGCCGCTACGATCCGGCGCTGGCGATGCACCCCAACCTCGAACGCGGGAAGATGGAACGGTTGAAAATGGTCCGCCACGACGAAGATTGGATCGTCCACTACCATGTCGTGCGCGAACGCGGGATCCCGCTCTTCGGCCCGGATCCCAAAACGCTGATCGGTCCCGTTTCGCCGGAGGCCTTGCGTCAGGCGATGCGCGCCACACTCGAGAAATGGTGGAAGGGCTTCCTCGACGATCCGGCTCCGTTGAAACGGCGGGGGTATCAATCCTACGCCGTTCTGACGATGTGCCGGATAGGCTACACCCTGTCCTCGGGAAAGGTCGCCTCGAAATCCGATGCCACCCGCTGGGCGAAAGAACATCTGGACGCGCGCTGGGCGCCGCTCATCGACCGGGCGTTGGAGGGCAGGCTTAATCCGGATCCGGTAAGCTCCCCGGAAGAAATAGCCGAGACCCAGGAGTTCATCCGGTTCATACTGAAATACGATCCGCGAGCGCCAAGTGTGGCGTAGGAATTTTATACGCCATTTTCGGGAGAATGGCCGATGACTCAAAAAATAAAATTTTCAGCGGTGATCGAAGACGCGGGCAAGGGCGGCGCTTTTGTGACGATTCCGTTCGATGTGGAAAAGGAGTACCGGAAAAAACGCGTGAAAGTTCTGGCCACGTGCAACGGCGAACCGTACCGAGGCTCGCTCGTCCGGATGGGCGGGCCTTGCCACATCCTTGGAGTGCAGAAAGCCATCCGGACCAAGATCGGAAAATCCATCGGCGATACGATCGAGGTCACCGTGGAGGAGGACACCACGCGGCGGAAGGTGGCCATTCCGAAGGATTTTAAAAAAGCGCTGATGGAAAACACCGGCGCGATGGATGTTTTCTCCCGGCTCTCTAATAGTCATCAGAATGAATACGTGCAATGGATCGGAAAAGCAAAGCGCATGGAGACAAGGCAAGATCGGATCGCCCAAACCATCGTGCGGCTGTTCACCGGGAAATAAAATGCGGCGGGGAAATCCCGCCGCCGTGTTTCGCGGGGCAAAATGCTTGTCAGTCCTTTCCGCCATTCTCCCTTAAGTGGCTCTCAATAAATTCCACCGCCTTCTCCACGCCGTGCTCGGATTCGATCCGGCGGCCGAGGTCAGCCGCCCGTTCGCGCATCTCCAAATCGGAAATCGCCTGAACTATCCTCCCGGCAAGTTTTTCGGCGGTCAAGGCATGATACGAGACGGACTTCGGGCCCACCCCGAGCGCTTCCACCCGCTTCGCCCAGAAAAACTGATCGGCCGCGTAGGGCGTTAGGATCGACGGGAGACCGGAGCGTAATCCGGCCGCCGTGGTGCCCGCGCCTCCGTGATGCACGACCGCCGCCATGCGCGGGAACAACCAGGAATGGGGAATGGAATCCACCGCAAGAACCGTCCCGGGTAGATTTTCGGATCCCAATCCGCTCCATCCGCTATGCAATACGCACCGCACTCCGCCAATCCGCACGGCATCCACAACAAGCTGTGTGGTCTTGCGGGCGTCCGCGTCCGGCATGCTTCCAAAACCCACGAAAACAGGTTTGGGATCCGAATCCAGAAAAGCGGTCAGCGCGGCCGTCGGCCGCCATTCTTTCGGTTCATCGAGAAACCAATAGCCGGTTGTGTGGACATCGGAGGGCCAATCCGCCGGCGGCGGCACGACGGAAGGGCTGAAGCCCAACACGGTCGGCTCGTTTTTTCGAATCCTCGCGGCCGGACCGCCAAAAGGCAGAGGCGGCAACCCCAGCTTTTCCTTGCGCCATTTGTTTTGGAAAGGGCGGAAGAACTGCCAGAAAGCCTGGTCCATCAGGCTGTAGGTGAACCGGTTGATCGAACCGATCCCCCAATTGGGGAAATTCAATCCGATCATCGGAAACGCGGCGGTGGGATAGAGCGGGCCCAACCCGGCTTGGATAAACGGGATGTTCCTTTTCTCGGCGGCGTCGAATGCGCCGTAAGGAATTTGAGTCAGGATCACCGCGTCGCACTCACGGCAGTTTTCAGATACTTCTTCGAGGTACCTGCGGATCAACGGCAATCCTTCGCGGAACATGGAGCGAATTAGGCGGATGGGGTTGCCGCTTTTCGACGCCGCCTGCATTGAGGGGTGCTCCATGATCTGCTGGGGGTTGACGCTGACCGGCAGGTGCCGCAGACCGTACGCGGCAATGAGATCCCGGAACATCGCCGGGGCGGAGAGGTTAACCTCATAACCGGCCTTCTGCAGCCCGGTGCCCAACGCGATGTACGGTTGAACGTCTCCGCGCGAACCGATCGCGGCGATGGTAATTTTCAAGAAGGTATCCCTATTCGATGAGGCATGGATCGAGAATTTGTATTCTAACAAATTCGGAAGCCTGCATTACGGATTCCGAAATCATTTGCTCACCATAAAGCCGCAAAGACCATCATGGTTTTAATTATTATTTGCGCCCTGCGCGCCTCCGCGATGGGATTTTTCTTCACTCTGCCTACCTGCGCCCAAAACCATTTTCATGTAAGATGAAGAGCGAGTCATCCGACCCTCCTTAATTCAATAGGCCGCTGATTGAGGTGTCATGAAGCGTTTCATCGATACGGGAATCATTTTTACCGGAGCCTTACTGGCCTTCGCTTGCCGGGCCGAAATAGCGACGGCGCCATCCGGCATAGCGACTTCAGCGCAAGGCGCGTGGCATCCGGCTTCGCAGACCCCCTCCCGGGCCATCGAGACGTACGCGAGGTCCAGCTCCGCCGGATGGACGCCGATCATATCCGGCACCTTGGAGGGAACTCCTTCCCTCACGGTTCCCACACTGGGCGACTGTCCGATGTTTCCGCCGGATAATCCATGGAACCAGAATATCGCCGGCGCCCCGATCCATCCTCGCTCCGCGGCGTACATCGATTCCATCGGCGCCGATATAAATTTGCATGCTGATTTCGGCTCCAATCCCGAATACGGAATGCCCTTCCGCGTGGCGCCCGCCGGCCAAGCGCGGGTACCGGTCGAGTTTGTGGAATACGGCGACGAGAGCGATCCCGGCCCTTACCCAATCCCATCGGATGCGCCGGTCGAATTCGGGAGCGACCGTCATGTGCTGGTGCTGGCATCGGGGGAATGCGAGCTTTATGAGCTGTATCACGCCCAGCGCGCCGCTGACGGTTGGCGGGCGGGTTCGGGCGCGGTGTTCGACCTTTCCAGCAACGCGCTCCGGCCCGACGGCTGGACCTCGGCGGACGCCGCCGGTCTTCCCATCCTGCCCGGGCTGGTTCGTTACGACGAGGTGCAATCCGGCGCGATCCGCCATGCGCTGCGCTTCACGGTGCAAACCACCGCCCGCGCATACATCCATCCCGCTACGCATTTTGCCAGCAGCGACGAAAATCCCAATCTGCCGCCGATGGGCCTGCGGTTGCGCCTGCGCGCCGACTACGACATCGCCCGCTTTACCGGCTCGGCACGCGTGATCCTGGAGGCATTGCGGCGGTATGGGTTGATCGTCGCCGACAACGGATCGAATTGGTTTATTTCCGGAGCTGCCGATCCGCGCTGGAACGACGAGGATTTGGATCAATTGAAGAAAGTCCCGGGGAGCGCGTTCGAGGCGGTCTACACCGGAGAAATCCATTTATAAAATAACCTTTTCACCGCAAAGCCGCAAAGGTTTTATTTTTAATTGAATCCAAAGCGGCCTTCGCGTCCCCGGCCTACCCCAACCGGGGCAGGCTTCGCGGTGAGATTTTCTTTATTTCGACTGGTCGGCGCTCCGCCACCACGCGAAGGTGGCCGCCAAGCCGATGAGGCATGTCAGGAATACCAGGAAATAACTGAAAATTCCCAGCGGTGCGGCTGCCTTGCCGTACATGACGCTGAACGACATGCTGATCATTGCGGGAACGGCCCAGGGGAACCGATCCCCCCAGCCCATCAAGCCCGCGACCTGCGCCATGGCCAGCGTGGCAAAAGCCCAGCCTAGCGGAGGCATGTACCCGCGGCCCGCGCTGGCAAACAGGGCGACAAACGGCATGAGCAGCGTGGTCAGGAACGTGGTGAGCATCAGGGAGCCGAAGAAAGATCCGGCCAGCCCGGCGGACCAGCCGGGCAGGGAAATGGCCGTCCCGACGCCGAGCCCGACGAGGAAGACGAGCAACGCCAGGCCTTGAATCCAAAGCGCGGCCAACAGAAACTTCGCGCCGACGATCGTCTCGCGCCGCGTGGGAAGCGCCAGCAGTTCCTTGGCGGTGTGGTCGGAAAATTCGCGCCCGAAGATCCAGGCGACGACGAACGCGAACAGGATCGCCCCCGCCGCGGAAGTCCCCACCCCGAGAAAATCAAAATAGGATTTCCAATCCGCCGCTCCCCCGCTCAATAACTGCGCTTTTGCTCCAATTAGTCCCATCGCCCGCGCCTGCTCGGGATCTTTCATGATCACCATAAACAGCCCGCCGATGACCGGAAAAATCGATAAGGCGGCGGCGGCCACCCAGGAAACTCTGGAGCGATAGGCTTTCAGTGCCTCCGCCCAAAATGCGGAAAGAAACGCCTTCATGATATTTCTCCTTTTTCTCCTCACCCCTTACCCCTCTCCTGACTTATGTCAGGAGAGGGGTAAGGGGTGAGGATGGGTTAAGCGGTCAACTTCAGAAAATGCTGTTCGAGATCCTCTTGTTCCACGGCCAGGCGGTAAGGCGGCGCTCCTGCCTCGACCAGCAGCGCGGCGACTTTTTCGGGGGCGTCGATCGCGCGCAGCTCGGCGAGCAGGATCGCGTCTTCGACGATTTTCATCCGGAAACCGGCAGCTTCCAGCGCGCGCGCTGCCTTCCCAAGATCGCGTGTTTTCACCACAAGCCGCCGGGATCGCAGTTCCTCCAATTCTTCCGCCTCCAGCTCCTCGATCAAACGGCCCTTGTGGATAATGCCGATGCGGGTCGCCAGCCGGTCGACCTCGGTCAGGATGTGGCTCGACATGAACACCGTCACACCCTTCTGGCGGGCGAGTCCGGCTAGGAGCTCGCGGATCTCCACCACGCCCGCCGGGTCCAGCCCGTTGGCGGGTTCGTCGAGGATGACCAGCTCGGGCTCATGCAGCAGCGCGCGCGCCAGCGCCAGGCGCTGGAGATTGCCGGTCGAGAGCGTCCCCGCCTTGCGCTTGGCATACTCGGCGAGATCAAGCAGCCCGATCACACGGTCCACCGCGCCCCATTCGGCTATCCCCTGCAGCCGCCGGGCGATTTCGAGATTCTCCCGCACGGTCAAATCCGGGTACGCGGAAGGGCGCTCGACCATATGTCCGACGCGCTTCCAGGGTCCGCGGCCGTTCGGACCGACCGGCTGCCCGAGCACCCGCACCGAACCGCTGCCCGGACGGATCATTCCGAGAAGGGATCGGATAGTGGTCGTCTTGCCCGCGCCGTTCAGGCCGAGGAACCCGTAGATTTCTCCGCGTCCCACCCGCAGGTCGACCAAATCCACCGCCTTCACCGCGCCGTAATTCTTGGCAAGTCCGTAAGTTTCGATTGCGTATTCCATGGATAATCCTTTCTCACGAACGATTTTCAATTCAAACCCTGTCGCCGTTTTTGTTCGTCACCCCGCTGGATGCCGGATGAGATCACTCCGGCATGACGTACCTGTCTTCTTTTCTCGATGGATTGCCCGGATGGAATCGGAATTACCCTTTCCCCTTTTTCGCCACCATAATGCTTCCGAGCTGTTCCCGGTAATCGTCAAACGCGGTTTTGCCTTTGGCGGTAAGCCGGAATTCCGTGTGCGGGATTTTCCCTCGGAAGCTTTTTTTCACCGTAAGGTACCCCGCCTCTTCGAGCCGGGTGAGATGCACCGACAAATTTCCTTTCGTCAGCCGGCTTTCCTTAAGCAGGAAGAGGAAATCCGCGGATTCAACAGATGAGAGCAGCGCCACCAGCAGCAGGCGCGCCGGTTCGTGGATCACCCGGTCCAACTCGGAGAGGTTCCGCAGCGCCCCGGTCATGCCTCCTCCCGGTACGGCGCGGGATTTTCTTTCCGGTAGCGCAGGAAGGTGACAAATCCCGAGACGCAGAAAAAGACCCCGGCCGCGAAGGTCAATCCGCCCATCCCGACGAAAAACCGGCTGAGGATTTCTTCCAGCGGGACCCGAAGCGAATCCGGCATCGGCGTCAGCCAATCGGCCTGCAGCGCTTCCGCGGCGAGGGTGGGAAACCCGACCGTAATCTGCCAAATGCCGACCGAAAGGCCGGACAGGAGAATCAGCAATCCCATCACGCGGAAACGGCGCAAGCCCATCCATTCCCCCGACGCGTAGCACAGGATCCCCAGGAAAATGCCGATCCCCATCGGGAACCAGGCGGGCATGGAGGATAGGATGGTGCGCAAAGACGGCACAAAAATCAGCGCTGCAAGCAATCCCAACACCGGCAAAACGGCGACGAGCACGACATTGCGGATGACGGTTAAGATGGCTCCCAGCATGATCCGCTTGCCCTCGACAAACCCGGTCCGCGGGTACGTAAAGCGGTCCTTTAACCACCAAATGACCAGGACGGCTACGAAAAAAGTGACCAGTTTGATGGCTCCGATATCCATCGCCGTAGAGGCGAATTGAGAGAGGAAGGCATTTTGCCCGGCGATCCCCCGGAAAAGGACAACCCCTCCCAGGAGGAGGAAAAAAGTCCCGCCGGCAATCTCGGTAAATCCATCCGCGAACCAATACGCGCGTCCGCGCTTCACGGCAGCTTCGATTTGCTGTTCCATGGCGGCTCCCTTTTTAGTAAACTGGTTTGTTTTATAAACCTGTCTATTATTATAGCCCCACTCCCCGGGATGTCAAGGGGAGCGCGAATGCCATGTATATTGGTTTATTCAGGATGGGTGTTCAGGGTAGAATTCTCACGGGTTCAGAATCGGCCGAATAATTTTCGGCGGCCTTTCCCGCGTGGCGCCAATCCATGACGCGGCGAGGGATTTGATCATGGATGAGGGTGAACGGAGCGTAATGTGAAAACGTATAACCTGGGCATCATCGGCGCGGGTATGTATGGCAAGGTGCTGGCGGGCTGCTTTCAGAAGGATACGCGCGCCAAAATCACCTGGATCAACAGCGCCGGCGAGGCGACCACCAAAGCGGCCGCGGAGCATTTCGGGGTCGACAAGTGGACTCTGGATTACCACGAAGTGCTGGCTGACCCGGCGGTGGATGCGGTCGCGATCGCCACCCCGCCCCATTGGCATGCCCAACAGTTTGCGGACGCGCTGGCGGCGGGAAAACACGTGCTGCTGGAGAAACCGCTGGGCGAATCGCCCGAAAGCGTTTCGAAAATCGTCCGGGCGGCGGAACGGGCGCCGCAGCTGATCACCCTCGACGCCTCCGCCCGGCACACGCGCCTGACGCGCAAGTTCCGTTTCATCAAATCGATTATCGACCGCGGCGACCTGGGGGAGATCTACCATATCCACCATAATCACCTCCAGCGCGGTACGTTCATCGAGTGGAATCCAAAAGGCGCCTGGGCTATGGACAAGCGCCTCGCCGGCGGCGGACCGTTCATCGACTGGGGCGTGTACGACCTCTCGTTCCACCTCGGCCTGCTCGACGACAAACCGGAATTGCATACGGTGCGCAGCTTCACCCGGCGCGGCCTGCGCGACGTGAGCCAATGGGTGGCCTTCACCGATATCGAGCAGCACGGCGCGGCTTGGCTGGAATTCAGCGGCGGGCTGACGTATTATTATGAACGCGGGGCCGGCGTGCACGCCGAGACTCCCAACGAGACGCGCCTGTACGGCACCAAGGGCGGGCTGCGATTCCAGTTCCCCTCCCGGGACAGTAACTCGGTCGAGTTTTTCTTCGACGAGCAGGGAGAGCCGCGCAGGGAAGTCCGGACGGTGGAAGCCGACGGCGCGCCCGACGATTCACAGGCATTGACCGGCCATTTTCTGGACTGCCTGGACGGCAAAGCCGAACCGCTGATGCCGATCCCGCTGGCGGCAAAGCATATGCGGATCTTGTTTACGATACTTGGCGAGTGAACTTGTCCTACCTCCCCTTTCCCCCTTCCCCGCGGGGGGACGGGGGAAAGGGGATTAGGACAAAAGCCAACTATATCCATTGAAAGGATTTCTTTCATGACGGCTCTTTTGAGATTTCCCGACGGTTTCACCTGGGGCGCGGCCACCTCTTCCTACCAGATCGAGGGCGCGTGGAACGAGGATGGCAAGGGCGAATCCTGCTGGGACCGTTTCTCGCACACACCCGGGAAAATCCTCAACGGCGACACAGGCGATAGGGCGTGCGACCATTACCACCGCTGGAAGGAAGACGTGGCCTTGATGAAGCAGTTGGGATTGAAGGCGTATCGTTTTTCTATTTCCTGGCCGCGCATTCTTCCGCAGGGGCGCGGCCGCGTCAATCCGGCGGGGTTGGATTTTTACAGCCGGCTGGTGGACGCGCTGCTGGAATCGGGCATTACGCCTTTTGTCACCCTCTTCCACTGGGATCTGCCCCAGGCATTGGAGGAGGAAGGCGGCTGGGCCAACCGCGCCACCGCCGAGGCATTTGTTGGATACGTGGATGCCAGCACCCGCAGACTGGGCGACCGCGTTAAAAACTGGATCACCCACAATGAACCGGCGGTGGTGGCCTGGGCCGGTTATGTCACCAAGGAGCATGCTCCCGGCCTTAATGATCAAGCGTTGGGCGTTCGCGCTTCCCACCATCTGCTGCTTTCGCACGGCTGGGCGGTGCCGGTCATCCGCCGCAACAGCCCGGGCGCCGAAGCCGGGATAACGCTCAATACCGGGTGGCACATCCCGGCCTCCAACAGCATCCACGACCGAGAGGCAACCCGCCGGAGCGAAGTGTGGATACGCTGGTTCGGCGACCCGCTCTACGGACGCGGCTATCCCTCCGATTTGCAGGCCGATCTGGCCGCAAAAGGCGGGCTGCCGGGCGGGCTTGATTTCGTACGGCCCGGCGATTTGGAAGCCATCCGGGTACCCACCGATTTCCTGGGATTGAACTACTACTTCCGTACGGTTATCCGCGCCGATGTTCCGGACAACGATCCGCAAAAGGTTTTTTCCGCTGAAAAGAATCTCGACAACTACACCGAATGCGAAAACTGGGAAATTTTTCCGGCGGGACTTTCGGCCCTTCTTAATCGGCTTTATTTCGATTATCTGCCGCCCAAACTGTATGTGACCGAAAACGGCGCAAGCTATTCCACCCCTCCCGACGCCTCGGGACGCGTGCCCGACGTGCGCCGGATTCGCTACCTGCATGGGCACGTCGCGGCCTGCCATGACGCCATCCGGTCCGGCGTTCCGCTGGCGGGGTACTTCGTCTGGTCGCTCATGGATAATTTCGAGTGGGGGCAGGGTTACAAACAGCGCTTCGGGATCGTCTGGATCGATTACATAACCCAGCAACGCATTCCCAAAGACAGCGCTCACTGGTACACGAAGGTGATCCAAAACAATGCCGTGGAGGAATTCGAGGAGGCGGGATAAAGTGCGGTAGAGGTCATTGCGAGGAGCGAAGCGACGAAGCAATCTCCC
>JBAVFZ010000175.1:0-12042 GCA_049684495.1 Anaerolineales bacterium
CGGCCTCTTCAGTGCGATTGAAGCGCGCTCCCAACTGCGCTACAGGCCCTCAACAAGGCGGGTATTCTACCCCGGTGGTTTTGCATGTGTCAAGCAAAGAAGCTGCCGCCTTCTTCGCGGCGGCTCACACCCGGGGCGTTCGTCCGGAAACGCAGGCCGGATGACCGTCAACCCGTTTTCCCCAAAAGCCTAAATCGCGGCTTCCGTTGGGCCGGGATTATTCCTTTTTTCTCTCAACCGGAAAGCCAGAAGCACCCATGCCAGAACCAGGACCAGAGTCCAATAGGATGCGCTATAGCGGTAATTTAAATCTGGGAAGGGAAGCATAACGTACGGCAGGTTGCATAATACCGCCAACAGCACCCCCTCCCAGCGCAGGCAAAGCAGAAGCGGAAGGACGGCGATCGCATATACGATCAGGACATTGTTGCCCGCCGCATAAGGCGCCAGCAGCAGGGAAGCGGCCGTCATAAACCCAAGCGCCTCACGCGAGTATCCGCGCACATAAAGAGCGCCGACGGCCGCCGTCGCGATGAACAGGATGGCCCACAGGATAACCGCAGTTTCGGCCGAGCCCCCGATGCGCGGTATGGCGGCGAGCAACGAGCTGTCCATAATGCTGCCGCGGTCTTGTATCGAGAATACGGAAGCAAACCATTCCCTTCCCCGCCACAGGATGGCGGGGACGATCGCCAGCGCAAGGATCGACAGCGTGATCAGCCATTTCCGGGAATTCCATTCCCGGCCCGCCACCAGCGGCAGGAATAAAACCAGGATCCAGGTCTCCTGCACTTTCGAGACGGTGAGCAATATCCCCAGCGCGAATACGACCGGGTTTTTTCGCAGCAGACCGGCTTCCAGAAGGACCAGCCCCGCCAATGTGAGAAATTCAACATTGCCATCGGCCATTGTCCGCAGGGCCAGGAAGGAGAAGGCGGCGGCGAAGACACCGGCGATCCATTTCCCGCCGGAATTCGCCTCGCGGGGTACGCACAAGGTGAGAACGATCAGCGTCAGGAATGCCACCATCCCCCAGCCGGCATTCAGGGGAAGCTGCCCCAGTGGAAGCAGGAGGATCGCGCTCCAGGGAGTGATCCGCAGCAGCGAATCCATCCCATACGTCAGATCCCAATGATCCACACCGGGCCGGATGGTGATCCAATCCATCGCCAGGGTTGTGCCGGCGATCGGGATGCGCAGGAAAAACCACACGATCAGCAGCATAACCGCGAGGATCGCCGCTCCGGCGATCAGATACGGGACGAGCGCTGTCAATTTGGATTTCATGGTCCTCCACATCCGGTTCCACGCCGTTCCCGGCCGGGTCAGGAACCGGCCGTCCCGCCGCCTTCCAGCCAGACTTCGACCGTGCGGCCCGCCCTTTCCAGACTCTCGGCGGAAATTTTATCCAGTGTGTCCCCGGTGGTGTGCCAGTAAGGATATGCGAAATCGATGATATCGACCGACGGGATCCCCAACTCGCGGAACGGAATATGGTCGTCCAGGACGACGAGCTTTTGATCCGGGATGAAGTATTCCCCGAACCCGAGCGTATCCGCCGCCGTCCAAAGCTCTGCGCGCAGCGCAGGATCGGAATTGCCCTCGAAGTAGAAACGCTGGTCGGCGTCCCCGACCATGTCGAGGAGGATCATGGCGGAGAACTCCTCCCCCTCCGTGCGGGCGTCTTCCACCCGCCGGGCAAACTGGCGCGCGCCTACGATCCAATCCCATCCGTCGAGGCGGCCGTTGTCTTCCGCGTCGAAAAAGACCAGCCAAACCTGGCGGGTTTTCCAGTCCAGGCCGAGGGTATGCGCAAGCTCAAGCAGAACCGCGACCCCGGATGCGCCGTCGTTTGCGCCAAGAACCGGTTCGGCGCATCCGCCCTGCGGCTGGTCGGCGCAACGGCGGGAGTCGTAATGCGCGCCGAGGATGACGGTCGGGCCGCTGCCCTTCCACCCGGCGATGTTGCGGACCGCCGTACCCTTGTACTCCCCTTCATCTACGAATGTGTTCCAGCCGGCTTCTTTTAATTGTCCCTGGATCCAATCCCCCGCCCTGCGGTTGGCCTCCGTTCCGCTGACCCGCGGCCCGAACTCCAGGAAATCCCGCGCCAGGGAATAAGCCTCTGCCCCGGAAAACGGACGCGGGGCGGCGGGCGCGCATCCTCCCAACAGGATGCCCAAGCCTATAGCCAGGAATACACCCACCGGCCGGAAAAAAAACCTACTCATGATTGGGATGCCTCTCTCCACCATTCTTCAAACGCCTCCCGGGCGCGTTCCGTCAACCGGCGGCTGCGCTCCCATTTGCTCATCCGCTTTTTTTCA
This sequence comes from Anaerolineales bacterium, assembly GCA_049684495.1. Lineage (GTDB taxonomy): Bacteria > Chloroflexota > Anaerolineae > Anaerolineales > RBG-16-64-43 > JAFGKK01. The sequence goes on from JBAVFZ010000175.1 coordinate 2,328, forward strand.
AGCGGCGGCAGCAATCCGAGGTTGGCTTTCATCGGCTGGAAATGGGCCTGCTCCGCATGGGTCACATAATGGCATAACGCCCCGGTCAGCGTTTCCAACGGCGGCATGAGCAGCGCCTGCCCCTGCAGCCGGCGCGCCGCATTCCAGCCCGCCAGCAACCCGGTGGCGATGTTGCCGACATACCCTTCGACCCCGGTCAGCTGGCCGGCGAAGAACAAATCCGCGCGGCCCCGGAACTGAAAGGTCGGCAGGAGCAGGCGCGGCGCGTTGAGGAACGTATTGCGGTGCATCTGCCCGAAACGCACAAACTCCGCACGCTCCAGCCCGGGGATTAGCCGGAACACCCGGGCTTGTTCCGCTTCCCGCAAGTTCGTCTGAAAGCCGACCAGATTATACAGACTCTGCGCGGCGTTTTCCTGACGCAATTGGAGCACGGCATGCGGCTTCTCACCCGTTCGCGGATCGGTCAGCCCGACCGGGCGCATCGTCCCGTAGGCGAGTGTCTCCAATCCGCGCCGGGCGAGCTCCTCGACCGGCAGGCATCCTTCGAAGAACCGCCCCGCCCCCGCGCGCACGCCTTCGGGAATCTCCTGCTCAAAATCCCGCAGCGGGATCGTCCCGGCCTGCGTCAGTTCCCGGACCAGGCGCTGATATTCATCCCGGGTGAGCGGGCAGTTCAGGTAATCCCCGGTCCGGTTGTTGCGCGAATCGGAAAACGCCTTTCCACGGTCGATCGAATCCGCGGTGACGATCGGGGCGATGGCATCGAAGAAGTACAGGTGCCCGGTCCCGGTCAGGGCGCGCAGTGCGGCGGAAAACGCGGGCGAGGTCAGCGGGCCGGTCGCGATAATCGCGGGCCCTTCCGGAAGCGCAACGGCTTCCTGCCGGACCAGTTCGATCCGCGGGTGGGCGAGGATTTTTTCCGTGACGCGGCGGGCGAACATCTCCCGGTCCACCGCGAGCGCCGAACCGGCCGGGACGGAGCTTTCGCGCGCGCACCCCAGGAGCAGCGAGCCCATCCGCTCCAATTCGCATTTCAACAAACCGCCGGCCCGGTCCGTCAGATCCGATCCGAGCGAATTGGAGCACACCAGTTCCGCCAGATCCCCGCCCCGGTGCGCGCCGGTCGTTTTTTCCGGGCGCATTTCCGCCAGTACGACGTCGATGCCGCGCTCGGCCGCCTGCCAAGCCGCTTCGCTGCCGGCCAGCCCGCCGCCGAGGATCGTCAACCGCTTTGCTCCCGCTTGACCGTTCATCATCCTCGATTATAATCACGACAAACTGAATATCAGCAGTGCCGGTGCCTTTTCCCCCGGATGGGAGGGCTTAAAGGCGAAGCCGGTGAAAGTCCGGAGCTGTCACGCAACTGTAAGCCGCGCCCGACGCGGTAAGCCAGGTCGCCCGCCGCACTGCGTTCACACCAACCTCGCTGGAAGGAGGTGCGGACATGTTTACGGGATTCACGTAGGCCCATCCGCACCCCTGTTCAATGGAACAGGGGTTTTATTTTGATCCCAAGGAGCCGGTTTTGCACGGCTTCCCGGACTCTCCCTCACCCCACTCCCTCTCCCAGCATAAGCTGAGAGAGGGGAGCCGGTGTAATTCGGGCAGGGTGAGGGTGAGTAACGATTGACTTGAGAAATGAATCGGAGGAGAAATATGAAAAACCGCATTCCTATCCTTTTCGGGATTATTCTTTCCGCCGTCCTCGCCGCATGCTCCCCGTCGGCTCCGGCCTCGCCCGCACCGACGTCCACCATCGTCCTGCCCTCTCCGACCGCGACCGTCACGATCGCGCCTCCGATCCGGCTGACCGACGGACTGGGAACCGAGGTTTCGCTTCCCGGTCCGGCCTCCCGAATCGTCGCTCTGGGCGCTTCGAATACGGAAATTCTTTTTGCGATCGGAGCGGACGACCTGGTCGTCGGCGCCGATCAATTCTCGAATTTCCCCGAGGCGGCCAAATCCCTGGCCACTATTTCCGCCGGATACGGCACGCTTGACGTCGAATCGATAAGGGCGCTCGCGCCGGACCTGGTACTCGCGGCGGAGATCATCTCCGCCGAGCAGGTCCAGGCGATGCGCGGGCTCGGGCTGACGGTCTTCTACGTCGCTAATCCCGCTTCGCTGCCGGACGGATTGTATGCGAATATCCGCGCGATCGGCGAACTTTCCGGGCGCAGTACCGGCGCGGAAAATCTGACGGCGTCGCTTCGAACGCGGTTCGACGCGGTCGCCGAAGGGATCGCCGGCGCGGCGGAAAATCCGCTGATATTCTTCGAGCTGGATGGCACCGAATCGGCGCGCCCCTACACCGCCGGACCGGGCACGTTCATCGATATGCTGATTACCCTGGCCGGCGGCCGGAATCTCGGCGCGTCGCTGTCCTCCGGCTGGGCGCAGATTTCCGCCGAGGAAATCTTCCGCCAGGACCCGGACATCATCCTGCTGGGGGATACGGCCTTTGGCACAACGCCGGAATCCGTCTCCGAGCGGCCGGGGTGGGGCAATCTCTCCGCCGTCAAGGCCGGAAAGGTGTTCCCGATCGACAGCGACTTGGTGCTGCGACCGGGTCCGCGGCTGATCGACGGGCTGGAGACGTTGGTTTCGCTTTTCCATCCGGGTTGATCCACCGGTTGCGCCCGTCCGCGGAGCGGGAGAAGGGGAAGCCATCCCGCAAACGGATGTTTTCTCAATCTCGCGCACCTCATTGGGATCGGGGTTGACACCGCTTTCTCCCGCGGTGATAATCGCAAGCATGCCACCCCTCCTCCGGCGGAATGCGTCCCAACCGGAGGGAAACGGATCGGAGACGTTCATGACTCAAGACCTTCTGAAGAGAATCCAAGAGGACGGCGTAAAGTTCATCTGTCTGCAGTTCACCGACGTCACCGGGACGGTGAAGAGCACGGACATGCCCGCCGGACGGTTGCCGGAAGCCCTGACCCAGGGCGTCTGGTTCGACGGCTCGTCGGTCGAGGGTTTTGCGCGGATCCAGGAATCGGACATGATGCTGCGGCTCGATCCGGGAACTTATCAGGTGCTGCCCTGGAGCGAACCCGAACGCAAGCGGGCGCGGATTCTATGCGATATCCACTCCTCCGACGGCACCCCTTTCATGGGCGACCCGCGCGGGGCGCTGAAACGGATTCTGGCAACCGCCCGCGAAAAGGGCTGGCTGTTCAACACCGGCCCGGAACCGGAATTCTTCCTGTTCCGCCGCGACGGCGCGACGATCCACCCCGTGCCGCACGACAGCGGCTCTTACTTCGATTTCTCGGCCCGCGACGAAGCCCAGCGGGTGCGGAGCGAGATCATGATGGCGCTGCAATCGATGGGTTTGGAAGTGGAAATGGGCCATCACGAAGTGGCGCTCGGGCAGCACGAGATCGACTTTAAATACGCCGACGCGCTGGTCACCGCCGACAACGTCGTCACGCTGAAATACGCCGCCAAGGCGATCGCCAACATGCACGATCTGACGGCCACCTTCATGCCCAAACCGGTTTTCGGAATCAACGGCTCGGGCATGCATACCCATATCAGCATCTTCGATCGCAGCGGCGGAACCAACCTCTTCTTCGATGCCAAGGACGAATTCCACCTCAGCCCGATGGCGTATTCCTTCATGGCCGGCCTGATCGCACACGCGCGGGCGCTGTGCGCGATCGTCGCCCCGAGCGTCAACTCCTACAAGCGGATCGTCCCGGGGTATGAAGCGCCGGTGTTCGTCTGCTGGGCGCAGGTCAACCGGTCGGCCCTCGTCCGCATCCCGCGCTATACGCCGGGGAACGACAAAGCCACCCGGATCGAGCTGCGCTACCCGGATCCCTCCTGCAATCCGTACCTCGCCTTCACCGCGATGCTGGCGGCCGGGCTCGACGGCGTGGAAAAGAAGCTGAAGCCGCCGGCGCACGTCAACAACGTGGACGTGTATCACCTGACGCCCGAGGAAGTCGCCGCGCGCGGAATCCCCATTCTGCCCGGATCGCTGGCGGAGGCGCTTGAGGCGCTGGCCAAGGACGAGGTCCTCAAAGAGGCGCTCGGCCCCAATCTCTACCAGGCGTTCGTGCGGGCCAAGACGGCCGAATGGGACGATTACCGGATCCACGTCACGGACTGGGAAATCGAACGGTATCTGGAAAACTCCTGACCGGTTTTTACTTCCGGCATAAAAAAACCGCCGCCTGCGGGAATGCAAGCGGCGGTTTTTTTATGCGCGGCGTCTCCGTCGCCCATCCGCGGAGCAGACGATATTAATGGATAAGCACCCTACTACGTATCCGCTCAGCTCTCTTCCGCCTGAGAATGCGCCGCCTTGAGCATCCAATCCTTGAACACGACCACCCGATCCCGGCCCTGGTTCTTGGCCTGGTACAAAGCCCGGTCGGCCTGGTCCACGAGCGTCCCGGAGCGGACCTGGGCTCCCTTCAAGGAGGCGACGCCGAGGCTGATGGTGAGACGGCGCAGGAAGCGGGTTTCGGAATGGATTTTTTCGCGGATGAATTCGGCGACGACGCGCGCCCCATCCGCATCCGTCTCGGGCAGGATGATCGCGAATTCTTCCCCGCCGTACCGGGTGGCCACATCCAAACCGCGCCGCGCGCTCCCGAGGATCCCCTCCGCGACGCGGCGCAACGCCTCGTCGCCCGCCGGGTGGCCGAACGAATCGTTATACGTTTTAAAATTGTCGATATCGACAATGATGATCGCCAGATGCCGGTCGTAGCGGATGCTGCGTTCGGCTTCCTTCTGCAGGATGATTTCAAAGTAACGCCGGTTGTGGACTCCGGTCAGCTCGTCGGTGAGGGTGAGCTCGACGACTTTGGCGTGCAGTTGCGCGCTTTTAATCGCTGTCGCCAGCTGGATGACGATCATCGCCAGCGGTTCCAGGTTCTCTCCGTCGAAGGCGACATATCCTAGATTTTCGTGTTGAAAGAACAATGGCAAGAGGGCGAGGTTGAACGGCTCGGAGTCCGGATACAGCCCGGGCGGCGGAAACCGCCGGCTCTCGAACCGGAAGCCCGGGAGGTCCTTTTCCCGGGGCGAAATGACGCTCCCGGCGAGCGGATCCTCCCCCCGCGGATCGAAGAAAACCACATGGCAGCTGCGAATCCCCACTTGTGGAAGGTTGTCCGCGAGCGTGGCGTAGATCTGCTTTTCATCCAGCGAGGAAAGCAGCCTGGTGGTCAACCGGCCCATGGCTTCGTCGTGATGGGTCTGCAGCAACTGCAGCCGGGCATAGCGCCGGCGGGTGCTGTCGCTCAACAGCGTGCGCGCCTGGTGCAGAAGATCCTCCGCCAGCCGCATGTTGTCCGGCCCGATGTGGTTCACCAGCGGCGCCCGTGTGCAAAGCCGCAAAACGGAAATGGCCGATTGCCAGGCGTGTGCGTCTTTCTCCAGGAGTTCGATCCGCTGAAGAATCTCGATCAGGGCGATCTGGAAATGCGAAGGGTCCTCATCCCGAAGGCTTTGGAGGAAGGCGTCGATCAACCGGTCGCAAAGCCCCCGCGTATCGGCGATGTTGTCGGGGGCGTTTTGGGAAATAAACGATTCGATCATGGCTTGCCCCAGGTCTTCCCGGTAGCGGGCGGGGTCCTGGTTGTCCGCCGCCATAGCCGCTTCGTACACGGTCATGGCGGGGTTGTTCATCTGCGGCAGGCACCCGCAGGATTGCCTCGTCATCAGCTGGGTAAACACCCGGACCGTGTCCGGAAGGGACTCCGGCCCTTCCTCGATCCGCTTCCGCATCAGGAGCAGCGCACGATATCCCGTTTCGAACAGGGGATAATGAACGCTGGTCAACGGGGGGATGAGAGTCAACGCTTCGGGCTGGTCGTCGAAACCGGTGACCGCTACGTCCCAAGGAACCCGCAGGCCGGCTTCGTCCAGGGCGCGCATGGCTCCGAGTGCGGATTGATCGTTGCTGCAGATGACGGCGGTGAATTTCACCCCGGATTGCACCATCCGCTTCATCGCGTGGTAACCGCCTTCGACCCAGTGCTGCCCGTATTCCATCAACCGCGGATCATCATTCAGCCTGAATTCCCGGACACCCTCCTGATAAGCCCGAATCCGGGCGGCACTGTCTCCAGGATCTTCCGGATCTCCGGCCAGAAAAGCGATATTGGTGTGCCCATGCCCAACCAGGTGTTCCATAACCTGCCGGATTCCCCCCTCGTTATCGACGGTAATGGCGGGAGAGCCGGTTCCGCTGCCGATGAACAGAATCGGGAAACGGTTATCCTGCAATTGCCGAACGTAACGAATCCGCGCTTCGGAGTGCAGCGATGAAAAGATCAACAATCCGTCGGTATTCCATGGCCCAATCGGGACGAAATCGACATCCTTGTCGGGTTCCGGCCAGGCGGGTACCTGACCCTGGATAATCCCATGCGATACACCGCAAGCCACTAATAGGTTTACACTCTGGTCGCGTGCCGCCGCCTGAATCCCGCGGATGATAATGGATGCAAATATATCCGGGTGCATCCCCGTGTATAAATGACTGTTGTAAAGGACCCCAACCGTATACTTGCGCTGGCTTTGCATGATTACCTGCGCCCTGCGGATAATCGGTTAATAGGATGTTGAACCATTGCCGTATTGTATATCATTGCCGTTGAGCAGGCCGAATCAGAGAGGATTTTCCGGTTTTTTTAAAAACCTGTTCCGGTGACCGGTCTCCGCAGGAGATCGGATTATTCCGAAAGGGGGACGAGGGGGAGGAATAGCCCAAGACGAAAAAACCCGGGAGTCTGGGGTTGCTAATCCGCAGGCAGAGAGCAAATTCGGCAGGCGATTCTGAATGGCGCTATTCCATCCTCCTATTCCCCCTCGTTCTTGACATGCGCCGATTCAAGCATTCCCTCCTCGAACAGAACCGTCCGATCCCGGCCCTGGCGCTTAGCCTGGTACAAAGCCCGGTCGGCCTGGTCCACGAGCGTCCCGGAGCGGACCTGGGCGCCCTTCAAGGAGGCGACGCCGAGACTGATGGTGAGACGGCGCAGGAAGCGGGTTTCGGAATTGATTTTTTCGCGAATGAACTCGGCGACGATTCGCGCCCCATCCGCATCCGTTTCGGGCAGGATGATCGCGAATTCTTCCCCGCCGTACCGGGTGGCCACATCCAAACCTCGCCGCGCGCTCCCGAGGATCCCCTCCGCGACGCGTCGCAACGCCTCATCGCCCGCCGGGTGGCCGAACGAATCGTTGTACGATTTGAACTGATCGATGTCGATCATGATGACCGCCAGATGCCGGTCGTAACGGATGCTGCGTTCGGCTTCCTTCTGCAGGATGATTTCAAAATATCGCCGGTTGTGGACTCCGGTCAGCTCGTCGGTGAGGGTGAGTTCGAGAACCTTCTGGTGCAACTCGGCGCTTTTCAACACCGATGCCAGCTGCCGGACAACCGTCGCCAGCGGATCCAGGTTGTTCCCGTCGAACGCCACATACCCCAGCCGCTCGTCCTGAAAGAACAGGGGCAGAACGGCCAGGCTGAATGGTTCGCGGTCGGGATACAAGCCGGGCGGCGGGAATTTGCGCGTGGCAAAATGCAGCGGAGCCGCATCCGTCGGGTAAACCCGCAGCCGGCTGTTGCGGTACGGGTCATCCCCGTCCGGTTCGAAGAAGGCCACGTATCCGGAACGGATTCCCACATGTGGAAGCTGTTCCTGCAGAACCTCGTACACCTTGTTTTCTTCCAGCGAGGAAAGCAGCTTGGCCGTCATCCGCCCCATCGCCTCTTCGATGTAGGTTTGCTGGAGGCGCATCCGCGTATAGCGCCGGCGCGCGCTCTCGCTGATCAGCGTGCGCGCCTGGTGCAGGAGGTCCTCGGCGTGTTCCTCGCGGCGCGTGCCGCACTCGTCCGACAGGAAGGTGTGCGCCCCGAGGCGCAATACCGAGATCGCCGCCTGCCAGGCGTGGGCGTCGTCGTCGGCCGTTTCGATCCGCTGCAGGATTTCGATCAGCGCGATTTGGAAATGGGAGAGGTCCCCATCCTGAAGGCTCAGCAGGAAGGAATCCACCAGCCGGTTGCATAAGGGCCGTGAATCCTGGATGTTGGAGGGGGTGGTTTCCGCCAGAAGGGATTCCATCATCGCCTGGGAAAGATCTTCCTTGAACCGCTTTAGGTCCAGACGGTCCGAATCAAAGGAAGCGCCGTGGTGGATGACGGCGGCATTAACCGCCTCCGGGAGGCACCCGCAGGATTGGCGGGGCACCAGCCAGGTGGAAACCCGGGTCAATTCCGGGACGACGTCCGTCCCGTGGTCGATTTGTTTGCGCAGCAGCAGGACGGCGCGGTACCCGGTCTCAAACAGGGGGTAATGCACGCTCGTCAGCGGGGGAACCTGCGCCATGGCGGTGAGGTGGTCGTCGAACCCCGTGACCGCCACGTCCCACGGGATTCGCATGCCGGCTTCGCGGAGGGCGCGGATAACGCCCATCGCCGATTCGTCGTTGCTGCACACGGCGGCGGTGAATTTCACCCCGGATTGCAGCAATCGTTTCATCGCGTGGAAACCGCCGTCGACCCAGTGCTGCCCGTATTCCACGAGGCGCGGGTCATCCGCCAGACCCAGTTCCTGGACCGACTGGTGGTAGGCCTTCAGCCGGATTTGGGTATCCCCGGGATCGTTTTCCTCGCCGGCGATGAACGCGACGTTCCGATGACCGTGCTCCACCAGATGTTCCATCACCTGGCGGATGCCGCCTTCGTTGTCCACCATGATCAGAGGAGTTCCCGCGCCCGTTCCGATAAACAGCACGGGAAATTTTTTCTCTTTTAATTCCTGAACATAGCGGATTTGTTCCTGAAAATACAGCGGGTTGAGGATCAGCAAACCGTCGGTGTTCCACGGGCCTACGGGGACAAAATCGACCGTTTGAAAACTATCCGGCCAGGCAGGGTAATAGAACCGCTGGCCGGTCAGCCCGCGGCCGATCCCGCATCCGATCATGACATTCATTCCCTGATCGCGGGCGGCCGTTTGAATGCCGCGGACCATCGGGGATACGAAGGGATTCGCGTACGAGCCCTCGTATACATGAAATCCGACCAGAACCCCGATGGTGTTCCGCCGTTCAGGCGTCATTCGTTCCGCACTCCGCCGGCCCGACCCGAAATGGATTGCTGGGGGGTTTCGTTCTTCTGCCGCGAGGAATGCAAGGCTGCCCGAATTGTATCCCAAACCCGCCGCGCATGCCGGGCTTTTTCAGGGCTTACCGGATGCGCGCTGTAGCGGGCTTCCTCGAACGCCAGGGTCAGCTCCTCCAATTCGCCGCGGATCCGGTCCTCCTCATCGGAAAGGATGCCGGAATATTCGCGGGGCGTTTGCGCGGGGCGGCGGGCAACACCGCGTTCCGCTCCGCGCCGCAGCATGGCAAAGAAATAAAAACGTATCGATTGGCGCGGATCCAATCCGCGCAGGCTGAGGAACCCGCCGCGTTCCCAGCCGCCCCGGCCACCCAGGTCCTCGCGCAACGCCTCCCAGGATTCCCGGAGGGTCAACGCAACCGAACTTTTCCAGACCGTCCAGCGTTTCCTCAGCCACATCAGGATTTCCAGCAAACGGCGGACCAGGAAGCTGCGCCGGAGCCGTCGCAGGACGGCGAACCGCATCGGGAACATTTGCCGCACAAGGTAGACCAGGATCAGGATCACGATCCCCCAGAAAAGAATTTCCCGGGCGACCATCTCCCAGGTCACCCC
>JBAVFZ010000176.1:0-10833 GCA_049684495.1 Anaerolineales bacterium
GGTCACCGCCACCGTTGAAAAGGAGGAGGTGTTCGTTGCGCCGGTGGGAGTGCCGCTGTCGCCCCGGGCCTGGGCGGTTTGCTGGATGAACGCGGTCCGCAGTGCATTCATCGTGGCGACCGGGCCCGCATTGGTGGAGTATGCCAAAGTGCCGTCGGTTTTAGGGGAACCGGTCGGCTGATTGCTGTACGAAATTGTGCATCCGGCGAGAAAAAACGCCATAGCCAGAAGGCACCCGAATTGTTTTGATTTTCCCATTTTCCCTCCAAAAATACCTGGAAATCCGAAGATATCCTAGCACAAAGGATGTTGGTATGCAAGAATCCGGTGCAAATAGTGTGCCAACAAGCAACCGACCTTGTCCGTCATACCCGCGCCTGCCCTCGAAGCGATGAACGCCGGTGATTTTATCCTCGCGAAGCATCACCGCTTGGTTTTTGATACTTGAGCGGTGATGACCGCGCAGCGAGGGCGTCCGTTGCGATGGTTTCGCGAATGGGGGAGCATCCCGCATGAACTTGAATGAACGGGGTGAATGCGAAGCGAGGGTGGTCTCGTGTCGCCCGTCGGGCGAAAGCCCTGGCTCATTCCATTCAAGCCCTTTTAGGGCTCAACCGCTTTCGCCCGCAGGGCTTCCATGGTATCAGCGAGGGGTTTCAACCCCGAGGAAACCCCGACGGATTTAATAATTCCGCTAAACCCGGCTGCTCGGGTAGACGAACCGCCTCGGTCTTTTGCTCGGGAGTATCGAATTCCTAATCGCGCCGATTCGGCAGTCACTCGGCTTTAAAAATGTGGGTGAATATCGATGCGCCGGACCCGCCGATGTTCTGCGCCAGGCCGATGCGCGCTTTGGAAAGCTGGTTTTCCCCCGCCTCGCCCCGCAATTGCTGGACCGTTTCGACGATCTGGTACATTCCCGTGGCTCCGACCGGATGGCCGCGCGCCTTCAATCCGCCCTGGGTGCAGATGGGCAATTTTCCATCCAGCCGGATCGTGCCGTCGAGCGCCATCCGCGGGCCCTGTCCGCGTTCGGCGAAGCCGCACGCCTCGAGCGACATCGCGGCCAGGATACTGAAGGCGTCGTGCAATTCGAAAAAGTCGATCTCCTCCGGCGTCACTCCCGCCTGGGCGAAGGCGCGGCGCGCCCCCAGGTGCGCGGCGGAGAGGAAAAGCGGATCCTTGCGGTCGTGCACCGCCAGTGAGTCGGTCGCCGCGGCGGAGCCGGCGATTTTTATCCGCGGACGCGGGCCCGCCGCCACTTTTTCCGCCGGGAGCAGCAGCGCGGCGGCCGCGCCGTCGCCGATCGGCGAGGCATCCAGCAGGTTGATCGGTTCGCAGATCATCCGCGCCCGGGCGTAATCCCGCTCGGTGATCGGTTCGCGCAGGCGGGCGTTCGGGTTGCGCGCCCCGTTGGCGTGGGCGTTGATCGAAAATCCCCCGAAGTCGGTGTGCTTCCAGCCGAACTCGTGCAGGTAGCGGCGCATGATCAGCGCGTTCAAGCCGACGAAGGAAATCCCCTGTACGCCTTCGAAATCGGCGTCGGCGGCGGAAGCGAGCGCGGCGGTCGTCTCCGAGCCCGAGGTCTCGGTCATTTTTTCCACGCCGACGGCCAGGACCGCGTCCAGGGCTCCGGAGGCCACGGCCAAAAAGGCGGCCCGGAAGGCCGCCGCTCCGGAGGCGCAGGCGGCTTCCACTTTGAAACCTTCCGCCCCGCGCTGCCCCATCCAATCGGTGACCATCGCCCCCAGGTTTTCCTGGCGGGCGATCTGGCCGGAGAGCATGTTGCCCACGAACACCGCGTCGATCCGGTCCACGCCGGCGTCGCGCATCGCCGCCAGGCCCGCCTCGGTGGCGAGATCCCGCAGCGATCGCTCCCAGTGTTCTTCAACCGGGGTTTGGCCCACCCCATAAACGATGACTTCGCGCATGGGTTCAGGAAACGGCAAGGTGCGGACGGAATTTGTAGCCGTACTGGATCACGCCTTCCGGCCCGTCGGTCCGCAGGCGGCGCGTGACCATTTCCACCGGCATGCCGATTTTTATATCGGCGGCGTCGACGTCGGTAATCTGGGCGGTGACCAGCGGCCCTTCCGCGAGCTTCACCAGCGCGACGGCGTACGGCGCCTGGGTTTCGTATCCGGTCGGCGGTTCGTGGACGACGGTGAAGGAATATACTTCGCCCTTTCCGCTCATCGCGTGCACCGGACCCGCCTCCTCGCCGCAATGCGGGCAGATATCCCGCGGCGGGAAGATGTATTCCCGGCAGTGGGGGCATTGTTCGCCCTCGAGCGCGTATCGCTGCCGGCGCAGCCTCCAATGTCTGGCGATATCCATTTCTTGACTCCTTTCGTATCCCATCCCTTCCCCTCCCCATTTCCGGAAAAAGAAAATCGGGAGCGGGCGAGGGAGGGGTTACATCTTAAGTTTTCCCCGGTAACGGGCATATACGCCGTAATCGATTTCCTTGCGGCGTGAAATGTAATCGGCGGTGCGCGGAGCCCGCGGCCGCCGCTCTAGCAGCTTTTCCGTGGCGGTGAGCTGGAACGCATCCGAACCCGCGCCCGACCCGAACGACACCACAAGGATGCGGTCTCCGGGCGCCGCCTGGTCGAGCACGGCCGTCAGCCCGATCAGCGCCGAGCCGGCATAAGTGTTCCCGATCTGCGGCGCGAGCATGCCCGCCTGGATTTGTTCCTTCGTAAAACCGAGGATCTCCGCCGCGCGCTGCGGGAACTTCGGATTGGGCTGGTGGAACACCGCGAAGCGGTAATCCGCGGGAGTTGTTCCGGTGCCCGCCAGCAGCGCCCGCGCGGCGTGCGTCACATGCCGGAAATAAGCGGGCTCGCCCGTAAAGCGCTGGGCGTGCGAGGGATATTGCGCGTGATCGCGCCGCCAGAAATCCGGCGTGTCGGTGGCGTAGGAATAGGAGGCCTCGATCACGGCCAGCGCGTCCTCCGCCGGCCCGATCAGGAACGCCCCGCCGCCCGCGCCGGCGGTGTATTCGAGCGCGTCGCCCGGCCGGCCCTGGGCCGTGTCCATCCCAATCGCGAGCGCGTAGCGGATCATGCCGGATCCGACCATGCCGATCGCGGCTTGCATCGCTTCGCTCCCGGCCTTGCAGGCAAACTCCCAATCCGCGGCCAGGATATTCGGCGTGGCGCCGATCGCCTCGGCGACGACGGAGGAGGAAGGCTTGACGGCGTACGGATGGGATTCCGATCCGACCCACACCGCGCCGATCTCGCACGGGTCTGTTCCGGCCCGGGCCAGCGCGTTGCGCGCCGCCTCGATGGACATGGTGATGACATCTTCGTCCAGCCCGGGAACCGATTTTTCGGCCACCGGCGGCGGCGTATTCCCCTCGGTCCAGACGCGGGAAATCTCCTTGCCGGGCAGCCGGTAGCGCGGAACGTAGGCGCCGTATCCGGCGATTCCGGCCGGGTGCGCCGGCCGCATGACCGGTGCTCCGATCTTCGTGGTTTTTTCCGCTCGGGTGATGTCCGTCATCGAATCACTTTCGCAGCCGCTTGACCAATTCTTCCGCGCGGTCGGTGCGGACCGCCTTCTCCGCCACCATTTGCCCGGCGACCCGGTCCACCGCTTCGCCGTCGGCGCCGGCGGCGATCGCCATCTGGCGCGCGTGCAGGCGCATATGCCCCTGCTGGATCCCCTCGGTGGCCAGCGCGCGCAGCGCCGCGAGATTCTGCGCCAGCCCGACCGAGACGATCACTTCAGCCAGTTCGCGCGCGGTGCGCACGCCGAGGATTCTGAGCGCCGCCCGGGCGGCCGGGTGCACGCGCGTGGCGCCGCCGATAATTCCCGCCGCCAACGGGAGTTCGAGATATCCCGCCAGCCGCCCCCCGCCGTCCTGTTCCCATTTCGAAAGCGAAGTGTAAACCCCGTTGCGCGCGGCATAGGCGTGCGCCCCGGCTTCCACCGCGCGCCAATCGTTGCCGGTCGCGACGACCACCGCGTCCACGCCGTTCATGATCCCCTTGTTGTGCGTCGCCGCGCGGTGCGGATCCACCGCGGCGAATGCGTACGCTTCGAGGATTCCATCCCGCACGGCTTCGCCGCTCCAGCCTTCGAAGGCCAGCGCCGGAACCGGTATCGCGCAACGCGCGCGGGCCAGCCGCCGGTCCGCCAAATTCGAAAGGATCCGCAGCCGGACCCGCCCGCCGGAGATCCGCTCGAGGAGCGGCGCGATCCGCTCGCAGGCGGTGTTGACCGCGTTGGCGCCCATCGCATCCCGCACGTCGAGTATCAGATGCACGACGAGGAAGGGCCCCACGAGCGGGGAATCGATTTTGCGGACTTCAATATCGCGCGGGCCGCCCCCCGCCCGCGCCAGGACCGGATCGGCCCCCCCGGCTTCGGCCAGGATCTCCGCCTTGCGGGCAAGCAGCGCCTTTTCCGCCGCCGGGAAGTCCGGAATATCCATGATTTGAATCTGCCCGATCATTTCCGGTTCGTCGGCGTCGGCGGAAAATCCGCCGCCTTCCCGGACCAGCCGGGCCATGAAGGACGCCCCCGCCACGACCGAAGGTTCTTCCACCACCATCGGGATCAGGACCTCGCGGCCGTTTATCAGGAAATTGGTGGCGATCCCAAGCGGAAGCGAATACAGGCCGACCACGTTTTCGATCATCCGGTCGGCGAGTTCAGGATCGAGCCCGCCCCGGTCCAGAAGCGGGGCACCGGCGGCGTCGAGCCAGTCGCCGTCGATGAGCGCTTGCCGGCGTTCCTTGATCGTTTTTTTGTGGAACCCGGGAATGCGTGAAGATCCGCTCATGGCAGGGTGAAGCATAATTTTCTCCACCTTGCATTGCCTATCAGGGTTGGAATCCGGTCTTTCGGCGTTCTTAAGATAGAATTTGAGAGTTATCCATACTAGAACATTTGTACTTATGCAATTGTTACGCGGATTTTTGACCTCAACCGATAGAATTAACCGTAGAAAGTGGCTTGATTTTAATTCCCATCCGGCAATTGCACGCGGACAGGTCGGTGATTCATCAAGCCCAGTATTGAAAAAATGCGAAAAATAATTTCTCTTGCCTTGTTGGTCTCTATGTTAGCGGCTGTCTTTCCCGGCAGGGTTCTGGCCGCCGGCGGGAGCATCCTCTATTTGCTTGCTTGGGGTGGCTATGCTCCCAACACCCCAGTAACCGTCCAAACGACGGTGCAAGCCACTCAAAAGGTTGGCAAGTCCAATTTGTTCTACACCATCTCCCTGGGTAGTACGGTCTACACCACCCATTCCACCCTCCTGGATAAATTGGATGCGTGGCAAACGGTTACCGATGAATGGAGCACAACGAATTCGGGATGGCCGGCGGGGAATTACACCATCACCGTCTGCTGGAGCACGGGGAACTCCCATAATTGCGACATCGCCGGGCCGGTGACGACGACGCAATACTTCGTTCCAACGCTGGGCTGGGAACTCAGCCTGGCCGGGCTGGCCTTCCTGCTCTTTATCCTATGGCGCCGGCGCAATGAATTCGAACCCGCGATGGAAAGGATTCGCCCGTGAGCCCACTCGCGCTTTCCATTTTCTCGGCGGTTTACCTGGCCGGGTTGCTGATCCTGCGCAAAGCGCGCCAAGGCTTGATCGCCTACATCTGGGGCGCTTTCGGATTTGCGGCGATCGTTATTTTCGCCGGGCAGCTTGGAAACTGGAACGAGCCGCTTGGAAACCTGCAGGTGGGGTTCCTGGTCCTGCTCAGCCAGCTCGTCGGCGGGCCGCTGCAGATGGTGCAAGGCGGCGGGCTGGTGGTGCCCGATCCGACCGGCTGGTCGATCCTGCGGGTCGGGATCGAATGCTCAGCGCTGATCGAGATGTCGATTTTCGCCGGACTGATGCTTTTTTACCCGCGACTTCCGGCTCCCGAACGGCTGGGGCGGATGGCCTTCGGCGTGGCGGCCACCATCCTGATCAATCTCGTCCGCCTGGCGGTCATCATCGTGATGGTCGCGACCCTTGGAAAACCGATCGTGCCGTGGGCGCACGCGGTCTTCGGACGGCTGGTCTTCTTCGCCGGCGTGCTCTACCTCTACTGGCGGATGCTGACCCTGCCGACTCTCACCATGATTCGCCGGGAACTGGAAGTGACCCGGCGGACGGCTTTGTAGATTTGAGGCGGTCAATGGGTGTAAATGGTTTTGATTTTCTGATCATGTGGGGGGTGTGGATCCTCATCCCGCTGGCGGCGGACATCGGCCAGGCGTTATGGGACGCGCTGCTCGTGTGGCGCAACGGCCGCTTTGCCAAGCTGTTCCCGCCGCTTTTAAAAGCCCCGCTGCCTAAAATTTCGATCATCATCCCGGCTCACAACGAAGAGTTGAACATTGACCGCTGCATCACCTCGCTCAAGGCCCAGACCTATCCCCATGAGAGGATCGAAATTCTCGTCGTCAACGACGGATCCACCGACCGGACCGAGGAAGTGGTCAACGGCCACATCAACGGCTCGCCGCACTGGAACGGGCACATCCGGCTGTACAACCGCATAATCCCCGCGCTCGAGTTCGGCGGCGTGATGACGCTCCTGCACGGCGACCATAAGGGGAAACCGGCGGCGGTCAATACCGGGCTGTTGCACAGCCGCGGCGACCTGATCTTCACCATCGATTCCGACGCCGTCCTCGAACCCGAAGCGATTCAACAGGCGGTGATCGCCTTCCAGCGCGATCCGGACCTTGTCGCGGCCACGGCCCACCTGATCATCGACCGCGACCTGCTGGTGGAGAACGACGGGAACGGCCGCATCCACCTCGACCGCGACGACATGCCTGTCCCGATGAAGCTGAACGTGATGGAGAATTTCCTCGCCACGGCCCAGTTCATTGAATATTTCCAATCCTTCCGGATCGGCCGTCACGCGGAAGCCCTGCGCGACGAGTTGTTCACCCTCTCGGGCGCCTGCGCGATCTACCGCCGCGCAGCCCTCCAGGCGATCCACGGGTACCGCGGCCGGACCGTCTCGGAGGATACCGACGCCACCCTCACCCTTCAGCGCTTTCCGGGGCGGGTGACCTACCTGCCGCAGGTGCGCATTCACCTCGCGCCCACCGAAAGCTGGCGGGAGCTGTTCGCCCAGCGGGTGCGCTGGCAGCGCGGGGAACTGGAGGCGCTGGCCGTGCACTACGATATGTTCGGCAGCGGAAAACGGATCTGGCAGCGCGGGCTTCCGCGCCGCCTGCAGCGCGACCACACGATGGGATTCCTGCGACTGGTCTGGATATTCCTGCTGCCGATGTTCCCGCTGCTCGGTTACAGTCCGGCCATGGTGATCCAGGCGATGGCGCTGATCTACGGACTTTATATCCTGGCCGATGCCGCTCAGATTGCGGCGGCGTGGAGCATTTGCGCACCGAGCGAACGCCGCATCCTGCGCAAGTCGCTGATCTTCCTCCCGCTTCTGCCCCTCTATCGGATGGTAGTATACTTTTTCCGGATGAGCGGGAACCTGAAAACGCTCACCGAACCGCCGCGCTGGACGGCTTCCGCAGGATGGATGGACAAGCTGCGGATGCCCGGAGGAGGAAAAGTAACCGGATGGCTGCGGAATGTTGTGGGGTTCTGGGCGGGCTGACGTGAAACCCAAACACACCCTTCGCGACCAGGTGTTGCCAGTCCTCCTGGTCGCTTTTTTTATCCTCTTAACGCTGGTCGGTGTCTGGACCGCGGGTTCGCCGCGCGGCGCCGATACCTGGGGGCATCTGTTCCGGGCGGAGTACCTCGCCGGCGTGATGGGCACGGACGGCGTCGGCGCCTATTTCCGCGCCGCCTGGATGCCGAATTGGTATATGGGGGATCCGTTCCTCACGTATTACCCGCCGCTGACCACCCTCTTGCTGGCGCCTCTGGTTTACCTAACCCAAAACGGCGATATCGCCCTGCGGATCCTGATCTCCTTCTTCCTGATCGGCTTCTCCTGCTTCACCTTTGCCTACCTGGACCGGACCTGGAACCGCTGGGCGGCCTTTCTCGGAACCGTGCTTGCCGTCGGCGCGCC
This sequence comes from Anaerolineales bacterium, assembly GCA_049684495.1. Classification (GTDB taxonomy): domain Bacteria; phylum Chloroflexota; class Anaerolineae; order Anaerolineales; family RBG-16-64-43; genus JAFGKK01. The sequence continues at coordinate 8,025 of JBAVFZ010000176.1, forward strand.
GTATCAAGTGCGCACGATTTTCTTCGAGGGGAATCTGCCGCGCATGCTCTCGCTGCTTGCGCTTCCGGCGATCGCTCTGCTTACCGACCGTCTGCTGACCCCGCACTCGCGCCGTGTGCCGCTCACGATCCTCCTCGGCCTGTGCTGGACCTGGTCGATTCTGGCTCATCCGCAGCAGGCGGTGATTTTCGCCATCGGTATCGGCTTCTACGTGGTTCTTCGGTTGATCCTGGATCCCGAAGTCCCGCTGTATCAATTGGCGCCGTGGCTGGGCGCCCTGCTGTTGGGAGCGGCATTCGCCGCGCCCTGGCTGCTTCCGGCGTATTGCCGTGCGGAATTGGCGAACGTCCCGTTCCTCCCCGCCGAAAAGATCCCGTTGTTCTCCGCGAATCTGGAAGGCTTCCTGCCGTATCTGGATCTCACCCATGGGCAGATCCTGTTCGGTTTCGGGTCGCTGCTGATCGGGTTGCTCGCGATTGCCGCCCGCCCCGATCCGCGGCGCAGCGCGTGGTACCTGACCGGGCTGCTCGCGATCCTGTTCTCGCTTGGCCCCAAGGGCGTATTCTTCAATCTCATCCCCCTCAACGCCCAGCTCCTTCCCGAACGATTTGTGAATTTCTCCGCTTTCGCGATTCCCGTCGCCGCCGCCGGATTGCTTCCGATGGGGCGCAACCTACGATGGATTCGTTCGATCCTGCTGGTCGTCCTGGTCACGGCCGAGCTGATCCCGGCCGCGCGGATCCTCCCCGGCGGCGAGTACCCCCGGGAGCAGGCCGTGCTCGAGGCCGTCTCCGCCCCGGACGGAGGACGCGTCGCCTTGCTGACCTACCCGGAACCGACCTCGCTGGAGGTGTATTTCGCCGGGAAGGGCTCGCCCCTGATCAACGGATGGGCGCTTGAAAATACGCCGCATCATATCGCGCTGCGCCGGGTGCTCTCCGCGCCGGAGTGGGGACCGGAATACCTCGAGGCGCTGTTCGCCCGCTGGGATGTGCGCACGGTGGTGATCGCCGGCGGCGTGGAAGCGGATCCGGCGCGCGAAGCCGTTTCGGGAATGGGATTCGACCGGGCGGCGGTCGCCGGGCGGTACGAGATCTGGCGCATGGCTGCGCCCCCGGCGCGGGTGCAGGCGATCCCGGCCCAGAGCATGCTGCTCGTCGGCGATGATCTGGCTCCCTTCCTGACGGCATTTCCATTCGCCGAAGAAACATCACCCGAGATGTTCATCCGCGAGCAGTCCGGTTTCCTGACGGAATACCCCGTCCTCGGCTTTTACCGGTTCGCCGCGGATTCGGCGGACGTGAAGGTGCACGAGGACACCCTGCGCAACTATCTTAACGCCGGCGGGACGGTGGTGGTGGACTTGAGCGGGATGGAGGATATCTTCGGGCGCACCTTGGATTTCTTCGGCGTGAATGCGTTCCGGCTCTCCTTCGACGACCGGATGACTTTGCGCTGGTCCGACCCATCGGTGAACCTTCCCGCGCAATTGCATTTCTCCGGCCTGGTCGAGGCAGGCTGGTCCGGCGCTTCGTATGAAGGATTGGATACCATCGTGGCGGTGGTGGATCGGGATGGGGCTTCCTATCCCGTCCTCGGATATAAAAACGTCGGCCAGGGCAAACTCTGGTTTGTCGGCGGGAACCTCCTGTATTACGCCCAACTCACCGGCGAGAACGCCTTGCGCGATTACATCCGCGACACCATTCTTAAGGATATCCCGGTATCCAAATCCCTCGTTCTGCCGTCCGTCCCCCTGCGCGCGTACTCCGAATCCGCCGAGGGCCTGGCGTTCGATTACGAATCCGCCGAACCGGTCACGGCGCTCGTCTCCTACACATATCATCCGCGCTGGCGCGCCACGATCGACGGTGTGGAAGTCGGTTTGGGGGTGCGGGACAACCTGATCCGGATCCCGCTTCCCGCCGGTTTGCACCATGTGGAAATCCGGTACGACGCATGGGGCTCGATTTGGCCGTGGCTGGGCGGACTGGCGGCGGTCCTCGGCGTATTCGGTTCCGTTGTCTTCTGGGGATTGAATCGGCATTGGCGGAAAACCGGAAGCCCGCCCCGCGACTTCCTGGAGGTATTTCAAAAACCGGAAAGCCCTGAAGGCGGAGGGTCGTTTACGCCCTGCGCGCATTGCGGATTCCGCCTGGCGGTAAGCCGTCCGCCGACGCCGATCACCTATCCGTTCCAAGTGTCCAATTGCCCGATCTGCAAAGCGCGCATGGACGACGATGGATTCCAGCCGGGGAAGGACCTTACCCGCGAAGAACAATCCCGCGCGCTGCATCAGTGGCTGCGCGCCAACCAATATGATCCGCGAACGATACACACGCAGTGGGGTTTTTCCGTAGACGAGTTTTTCAAGCGGTAGCCGATTCCGATTCCCAACGGATGACGGGAGTTTACTCATTTTCCTTAGCATGAGTATTGTGGTTCATTCAAATAAAATCTTGGTTTCTTTGTGTCTTCGTGTCTTTGTGGTATTTTCCTCTTCTTTCCACCATTTCCGTATATCGATATCACACCGCTTCCGATAATATGAAGTGTTAGGAGAGAGGAATAACCACCAAGACACAAAGGCACAAAGAAGATCAAATTCGGGTTTTACTTCGTGTCTTTGTGTCTTTGTGGTATTTTCCTCTTCTTTCCACCATTTCCGTTTATCGATATCTCACCGCTTCCGATAGTATGAAGTGTTAGGAGAGAGGAATAACCACCAAGACACAAAGGCATGGAGAAGTTCAATGCAGGTTTTCCTTCGTGACTTCGTGTCTTTGTGGTATTTTCCTCTTCTTTCCAC
>JBAVFZ010000177.1:0-3829 GCA_049684495.1 Anaerolineales bacterium
AGGGGCGCACGGCCGTGCGCCCCTACGTTTCTATGATCATCGATTTTGCAGGGGCGACCGAATGGGCCGCCCCTGCGGATGTCCGCATCAGTGAATGTTGCGCATCGCCTGATACAGCGGTTTCAGCCGGCCGTACATCTTCAGGTAGACCTCTCTGTACAACTCATCATACACCTCCCGGACGCGCGGGTCCGGTTCGAACTGGTCGCGGACGCGCGTCATGGCCGCCACCGCCGTGGGGAAATCCGGGTGCAGGCCGATGCCGACCGCCGCGTCGATCGCCGCGCCCAGGCCGCTGGCTTCATATATATGCGGGCGCGCGGCGGGCAGCCCGAAGATGTCCGCCGTGAGCTGCATCGCCGCGCGGCTCTGGCTGCCGCCGCCCGCCACGCGCAGCTCGGTCGGGCGCACGCCGCTGCGCTTCGCCGTCCGCTCGGCCCCCTCGCGCAGCGCGTAGGCCAGCCCCTCGAGGATCGCGCGGTAGATGTGGGCGCGGGTGTGCACGTCGCCGAACCCGATGATCGCGCCGCGCGCCTCCGGGCCGGGCGAGCGCAATCCCGGCGACCAGTAGGGCTGGAGCACCAGCCCCTGCGAGCCGGGCGGGACGGTAACCACCAGTTCGTCAAAAAGCGTCTCCGGCTCGACCCCGCGCTCGCCGGCGATCCGCTGTTCGCGCAGGCCGAACTCGTTCTTGAACCAGTTCACCATCCAGTAGCCGCGGTTGATCTGCAGTTCCAGGTCGTACGCGCCCGGCACCGCCGAAGGGTACGGCGGGATGAGCGGGATGATCTCGATGTAGCGCTTGTGGGTGGTGTTGAACGTGGCGGAGGTGCCGAAGCTCAAACAGCCGTACTGCGGCTCGATGCAGCCCGCCCCCAGCACCTCGCAGGCCTTGTCGGCCGCGGCGGCGATCAGGGGCATCCCGGCCGGGATCCCGGTCGCTTCGGCCGCTTCCGGCGTGATCTCGCCCAGCCGCCCGGCCACCGGGATCAGATCCGTGAGCAGTTCGGGGCGGATCGGGAGGGCCTGCCACTTCCAGCCCCAGCTCGCCTCCCAGGCCTGCTTTTGATAATCGAACGGGACGTAGCCCACCTGGCTGCCGACCGAATCGACATACCGGCCGGTGAGCCGGCGCACCAGGTAGCCGGAGAGGAACAGGTATTTGAAGGTGTCCCTCGCCACTTCGGGTTGATGCGTGCGGATCCAGTTCCATTCGGCTTCGGCTTGCAGGTAAGCCACCGTCTCGCTCGCCCCGGCGACGGCGAAGGCCGCGCCCCACAATCCGCCGACCGGCGGCAGGCCCTCGGTCCGGCGCTGGTCGAGCCAGACGATCGCCGGCCGCAACGGATTGCCGTTTTTATCCAGATTGATCATCGTCGAGCGCTGGGTGGTGACGGCCGCCGCGGCGATGCCCGACCTCTCGACGCCTTCCATCGCCCACAGCTCCCGGCACGCCCGGCAGAGCGCATCCCAGTAGATGTTCGGATCCTGCTCGGCCAGCCCCGGAGCGGTCGAGTAGTACGGCTCGATCGGCACGCGCGTCTTGGCCAGCAGGTTGCCGCGCGGGTCGAAGAGCAGCGCGCGGACGGATTGGGTGCCGTTGTCGATCGCAAGAAGGTTTTCCGGCGTCATGGGTATCTCTCCCGTTCGGACATGTAGGGGCGCATGGCCACCTGCCCTCGCGGAGCATATTGCCATCGTCTTTTTCCTTTGATGGCAATATGATTGCGAAGCGTGGGTGCGTCCCAACGATCCATCCCCACCTGGGCGGGATGACCCCGCCCCTACAATTTTTTTGGCACGTTCCCGCAGGGTGGGTTCATCCCACCCATGCATACTCCAACGAAAAGACTTCATCCGGGTGGGATGAACCCACCTCATCTTTGATCGTCAACGCAAGGCATCGGTGGGTCAACACACCCGGAGGTATGCCTTGAATGAGATAATGCGGGTGTGTTGACCCACCCTGCAAATCTCGACCGCCTAGTACCGCCCGCCTCATTCCACCGTCGACGCATAACCGGTGGGTTATCCCGCTCAGACATTATCATTTTCCAGAAATATCGTGAGGGCGGGATAACCCACCCTACAATTATCTCCGCATACCCCATCTTTTTTCCCGCTGCTCCTCGCTCATATCCAACCCGAGCGTGCCGCCGGGATTGAGGACGTTGTGCGGATCGAAGTGCGCCTTGAGCGCGCGCACCGCGGCAAGGTTCGCCGGGCCGATCTGCGCTTCGAGCCACGGGCCGGTCTGCTTGCCGATCCCGTGATGGTGGCTCATCGCCGCGCCGGATTCCCGGATCGCCTCCAGCGCGCCGTACTGCAGCCGCAGGTAGTCGTCGATGCCGCCCAGGCGCGCGATGAAGATGAAGTAGAGGTTGGTCCCCTGCGGGTAGGCGTGCGAAAGGTGCGTCATGCAGATCGTCCGCGGGCGGCTCTTGACGAACGCCCGTACTTGCGCGTGCACGTCCTTCACCTGGTCCCAGCGCACGGCGCACTCGAGCGTATCGATCACGATCCCGAAGTCATTCAGGTCCTCGCGCAGGTACGGATCGGTGAAGCGCGTGCGTTCCCAGCTCTGCGTAACCCCAAACGGCGTGAGTGTGAATCCCCTATGCCGGCCTGCGATCCCGCCGATCTTGCGCGCGACGAGCCCGGCGTAGTCGCGGTCGCCGTCGGCCGAGCCGAGCAGCAGGCAGCGTTCCATCGGCCGGTAGCCGAGCGCCCGCAGGAGCGTATCCGCGGGCGATCCGTGGATGTGATACATGCGCATCGCCACGTCGGTCTCTTCCGGATCCGAAAGCCGGAACACCGAGGGCCGTCCGAACTCGCCCTGCATCACCGCGCGCGCCGCCGCGAGCCCCTCCTCCCAGCTGCGGAAGAGGAAGGAGTAGCGGCGGGTGTTCTCCGGCTGATGGCGGAACACGCGCAGCGTGACGGACGTGAGCACGCCGAACGCGCCTTCCGAGCCCATCATCATCTGGTTGAAGTCGGGGCCCGTCGCGCAGCGCGGGTAGGCCGGCGTGGATAGTTTTCCGCGCGGCGTGGCGTATTCCTGCGCCAGGACAATATCCTCGATCTTGCCGTAATAGGTCGAGTTCTGGCCCGCGCCGCGCGTGACCACCCAGCCGCCGACGCTCGAATACAGGAACGATTGCGGAAAGTGCCCGCAGGTGTAGCGCCGCCCGGCGCACAGCGTGTCGGGCGCGTTGTTGAGCAGCGCTTCCAAGCCGGCCCCCGTCATCCCTGACTCGACCGTGATAGTCTGATCGGTTTCGTTGAAAGTGACCACCCGGTTCAGGTGGCGGCTCAGATCCAGGCATATGCCGCCCTTCACCGCCTCGCGGCCGCGCGTGACGGTCGACCCGCCGCCGTAAACGTAGAGCGGGATCCGCTGCGCGTCGCAATATTCCACGACCGCCTGCACTTCTTCCGCCGTGCGCGGAGCCAGGACCGCATCCGGGAGATTTTCAATAATGTGCTCGCGCAGCCGCAGCGCGTCGAACGCGCCCGCGCCGTACGAGGCGCGCACGCGCGCATAAGCCGAGGTATCGATGTTCTCCGGGCCGACGATCCGCTCGAAGGATTGCCGCCGCGCCGGATCCAAGCCCGTGGGGATATCGGGATCGAATTTCTCCATCCCGGTCCGCCGCGGTGTGGTGAAATCCGCGTCGGTCATACCAAAGGTTTCTTTGAGCAGCGCGTACATCCCGCGGTTGGGGTGGCGGAATCCTTTCGGGTCGCCCCACTTGAACAGACTCCGGTACGAATCCGCCGGCGCGTGTTGTTCGATCCAGTTGGGAGAGTCGTTCGATGGGGCCATAAA
>JBAVFZ010000178.1:0-1942 GCA_049684495.1 Anaerolineales bacterium
CTCCTGGCCAAGGCCAGGAGAGGGGGAAGGGGGGTGAGGAATGAAAGTCACCATCCTCGGCACCGGCGCGGTCGCCTGCCTGCTCGGCGCGCGGCTGACCGGAAAAGCCGACCTGACGCTCCTGGGATCCTGGCGGGCGGGGATTTTCGCGATCCGCCGGGACGGCATCCGCTGTGAATCCGCGGATGGTTTGATCTCGGTGCGCGTCAACGCCACAGCCGATCCGGCCGAGTGCAACGATTCCGATCTGGTGATCGTGGTCGTCAAATCGCATCAAACGCGCAGCGCGGTTTCGCGCGCGAAGGATATCCTCAAGCCCGGAGGGCTGGCGCTGACACTGCAGAACGGCCTCGGTAATGTGGAAGTTCTGCGCGAGGTCTTTGGCGCCGAACGCGCCGCCGGCGGGATCGCGATTCTGGGCGCGAATATGATCGCGCCGGGCGTCGTCCGCCAGTGCGGCGGGGAAATCCAAATCCAGGTCGAGAACCATCCCTGCATCGAACCGGCGGTCGAGTTTTTTAAAAGCGGCGGGCTGGATGTCCGGATCGTGGAGAATCTCGAATCACTGCAGTGGGGAAAGCTGGTCGTGAACTCGGCGCTCAACCCACTCGGGGCACTGTTGCGCGCGACCAATGAACTATTCGCCGAGCGCGAGGCGGCGCGCGAGGTATACCTGGCCGTGATCCGCGAATCGGCCGGCGTGGCATCCGCCGCGGGCATCCCCCTGCCCTACGATAATCCGGCGGAGCATGCGCTCGGCATCGTGCGCGGGACGGCCGGCAACCGCTGCTCGATGCTGCAGGATCTTGAAAACCAACGCCCGACGGAAATCGACGCGATCAACGGCGCGATCGTCCGCGCGGCCGAAAAGGTGGACGTCCCCGCGCCGTGGAACGGCATGCTGGTCCAATTGATCAAGGCGGCGGAGAAGGGCGAAGGGAAATAGACAGGATTGACAAACCCCTCCCCCTGTCATTCCGAGGGGCCTTTAGGCCCCGAGGAATCTGCAACTTACCGATTCCTCGTCGCCCTTGCGGGCTCCTCGGAATGACACCGGAAAGAGGGTAAGCAGAGGACTATGAAACTCGACCACACGCTATCTGATTTGCGCAAGTCCGTTTCCACCCTGCCCCGGCCGCTCGGGCTGGTGCCGACGATGGGGTACCTGCATGAGGGGCACCTTGCGCTCGTCCGCCGCACGCGTGAAGAATGCGCCTCGGTCGGGGTGAGCATCTTCGTCAACCCGGCCCAGTTCGGCCCGCAGGAGGATCTCGCCCGCTATCCGCGCGACCTCGAGCGCGACCTCCGTATGCTGGGAGATGCCGGTGTGGATGTTGTCTGGGCACCGGAAGCCGGCGAAGTATATCCGGACGGGTATCAGACCTATATAAATGTAGAGAACGTGGCGACACCGCTCGAGGGCGCCGTCCGCCCCGGCCATTTTCGCGGCGTGGCGACGATCGTGGCGAAGCTCTTCAACGCCTTCACGCCGGACCGCGCCTACTTCGGCCAGAAGGACGCCCAGCAGGCGGCCGTCGTTCAGCGCATGGCGCGCGATTTGAACTTCCCGCTCGAGGTCGTCATCTGCCCGACGGTGCGCGAAAGCGACGGCCTGGCGATGTCTTCCCGCAACACCTACCTGCAGCCGGAGGAGCGGCGCGCCGCGATCGTCCTCTACCGGGCGCTTTCCGCCGCCCGCGATGCCTACGAAAGCGGCGAGCGGAGCGCGGATGCGCTGCGGGCGACGATGCGGGATTACCTCGCCGCCGAGCCGCGCGCCCAGACCGAATACATCTCAGCCGCCGACCCGGAAACGCTCGTGGAACTCGAACACGTCGAACGCAACGCGCTGCTTTCCATGGCGGTACGGATCGGGAAGACGCGGTTGATCGACAACTTCAGACTCACGAATGGGGAATGGGATGCAGGGGTGAAGGGATGA
>JBAVFZ010000179.1:0-14859 GCA_049684495.1 Anaerolineales bacterium
GTCTGTCCATGGTGGACATCTCGAATAACAGCGCCACCGACGTCGGCGGTGGCGTGTTTTTCCAGGGCGTCGGGGCGTCCATCCTCCGCCTCGAGGATTGCAACGTGTCCGGCAACGAGAGTTCCCAGGGCGGCGGTGTGTATACGCAGAGCGGATCGATCATGCTCGGCCCGGGCAACACGCTGTTCGACAACCGGGCGGATTCCGGCGGCGGAGGGGTCTACATCAACGGCGGCTGGATGGAGGTGCGGGGATCGGACATCGGCGAGGTTGGACACGGGAACGATCCGGATGCGGACGACAATGGCTTCGGCGCCGGCGGCGGCATCTACAACCACGGCGGCGACCTTCTGATTTTTTCCTCCCGCGTCAACGGCAATGCCGGGTCGGGGGTTTACAGCCTGGGGGGAAACGTGCAGATGACCGTCTCGGATGCGGCCGACAACGGCTGGCACGGCGTGGAGATGAGCGCCGACGGCGCCGCAATGAGCTTCGAAGCCCACGAAAGCTTGTTCCGGCACAACGCCATGAACGGAGTCTACGGGGAGAACGTCGATATGCTCATCGTGGATTCCGTGTTCTGGGAAAACGGCGCACAGGGCTTGCGGATGGAGGGCGGCCAGCTCTCCTTCTGGCGGAACACTGTACGGGAAAACCGCAGCAACGGGATGTATCTCAATCTTGTATCCCAAGCGGATATCAAGCAAACGGCGATTTGGGGGAATACCGCCTCCGGAGCGGGAGGAGGGCTGTTAATCACCGGCGATCCCGGCGGCACCTATGCCTTCGAAAACGTGACCATCCACGGCAACTCCGGCACCACCGGCGGCGGCCTGGAACTGCAGGCCGGGACGGCGAACCTTAACAACGTGACCGTCACCCAGAACACCGCCCGGGGAGGCGACGGCGGCGGGATCCACAGCGCCGGCATGGTGAATTTCGGCAACAGCATCATCGAGGATAACCCCGGCGGCAACTGCAGCGGCGCGCTCACCTCGCTCGGATACAATATCGACGACTCCACCACCTGCCCGCTATATACCCTGGGCGACCAGACCAACACGGCCGTCACCCTCGGTCCGCTACAGCACAACGGCGGACCCACGTTCACCCGCGCGATCACCTTCCCCGGGGCGGCGTTCGACGCCGGCAACGACGCGACTTGCGCGGCGGTCGATCAGCGCGACGTGCCCCGGCCGCAGGCGATGCACTGCGACGTGGGTGCGTTCGAGCTCGAAGCGCGTGGAAAATCCGAATCGGCGACAAACACTCCGACCCTGGAGATCACCCCAACTCCGACCCCGACCCCGGCGTCCATCGTTTTCGACCCGGTCGAATTCGACACCGACAAGGTCTTCCAGGGCGGGAAAACCTGCTCTCCGATGTCCCTCACCGTTAAGGTGCGGGTCACTCCGGCCGATCTGGTCCATTCCCTTGCGCTGTATTTCCGGGTCGTGGGAAAGGACGGAACCGGGGCTTCCGCTTGGGATGGAGGGTTGAAAATGGAGCGGCTGGGGAACGGCTGGTACCAACTCGCACTTTCCGGCAACGACCTGCCGAAAATAACAGCCGGGCAGGCCGAAACATGGTTGGACATTCAAATCGTCGCCAACGACTCAAACTACCTGCCGATCGCCCGGAGCGCGGTATTCCGGCAGGTAACCCTGCAACGGTGTTTTAACTAAATCGCGAATCCTGTTAAAAGTTCGTCCACGTTGCATGAGGAAGGCTTCCGCTGATTTTTCACGGCGGGGGCCTTCATCTTTTCTCCGGCCGCCAATTCTCCGGATACATGTACTATAATCACACCGGTCAACCGGAGTAAATCGAAAGGACGGCGCCATGAAAATCGGAATCATCGGAAGCGGAGTGGTCGGGGCGACCGCCGCGTATGCGATGGTCATGCGCGGGGTGGGACGCGAGATCGTCCTGGTGGATAAGAACGCCCCGCGCGCTCAGGCCGAGGCGGATGACATCCTGCATGCGGTTCCCTTTGCGCATCCATTGCAGGTGCGCGCCGGAGATTATCCGGATCTGGCAGGCTGCCGGATCGTGGTCATCACCGCCGGCACCGCCCAGAAACCGGGCGAAACACGGATGGATCTTCTCGCGCGCAATGCCGCGATCGTCTCCGAAATCGTCCCGAACGTTTTGAAGAATGCTCCCGACACGGTGCTCCTGATGGTGTCCAACCCCGTGGATGTGATGACGCATGTGGCGGCCAAATCCGCCGCGGCCTTCGGCATTCCCTCCACCCGGGTGCTCGGTTCCGGCACCACACTCGATACCGCGCGCTTCCGGTCGCTGCTGGGCCGGGAACTGGGTGTGGACCCCCAGCATGTTCATGCTTACGTCGTCGGCGAGCACGGGGATTCCGAAGTGCTCACCTGGTCGATCGCGACCGTCGGCGGCCTCCCGGTCGGGGAATACTGCTGCCGGCGCAAACCCTGCCGCGAGTGCGAAGAGCACGACCGGGTCGACGAGGCGGTGCGCCGGGCGGCCTACCATATCATCGAAGGCAAAGGCGCAACCTATTACGGGATCGGCAGCGCGCTGGCGCGCATCTGCGAGGTGATCCTGCGAGACCAGCGTTCGATCTTGACCGTCTGCACGCCGACCCCGAACGTGGCCGGTGTCGAGGATGTGACGGTTTCCCTGCCGCATTTGATCGGAGGCGACGGCGTGCTCGATTCGTTCCCGATGTCGCTTAACGCGGACGAAGAAAAGCTGTTGAACCATTCGGCCGCCATCGTCCGCGACGCCATCCAAAGCCTTGGATGAACATAGTCGCCATTCCGCGGACGCAATCCTTTATCCCCCTGGAGATAATCCCACCCTCATGCCGGAAATCCCCGTTGTGCCGTCGCCGACCTCAAACCGGTTGAACCATCTTCTCGCGCTGGATGCGCGCTGGTCCGCAAAGCTGAACCTCTCGCAGCGTATCGGCGTGTTGCGGAACCTGTTGCGGTTCCTCGCGCACTCCGGGGATTCGTGGTTCATGATCCCGGTGATGGGATTGATCTGGCTGGCGGGGGATGGAACGTGGAAATGGCGGATGCTGGTGATGTTCGTCGCGGTGTGCATCACCGCGCTGACGGCGGTCGGGCTCAAGCGGCTGATCGGCCGCAGCCGCCCGGCGGGCGATTGGGGATTGATCTACCGCTCGACCGATCCGCACTCCTTCCCTTCGGGCCACGCCGCGCGGATGGTGATGCTGGCGGTCCTGACGCTCGCGCTCGGTCCGTGGTGGCTGGCGCTGGTCTTCTTCCTGTGGGGGCCGCTGGTGATGTTCGCGCGGGTGGCGATGGGCGTGCATTATCTGTCCGACGTGATCGGCGGGACGGTGTTGGGATTGGCGTTCGGGGTTGTGTTTGTGCTGATCCTATGAATGGAACGGGCGCGGCGGCGCCGCGCCCCTACAAAACCATTTCGGGCGGCGTGACGACGCCCCAATAAAATCCATCCCGGGCGATCGTGGATCGCCCAACGAAAAACCATGGACGAAAAATCTTTACGGACATTGGAATTGAACCGGGTGCTGGAACGGCTGGCGGAACATGCGTCGTTTTCCGCATCCCGCGAGCGCATTCTGGGTATCCGCCCCGCGGCGGATTTTGCCGGGGCGCTGCGGCTCCTCGATGAAACCAGCCAGGCGCGGATGCTCCTCGAACGGCACACCGAGATCTCGATCGGCGGCGCGCGGGATATCCGCCCGGCCGCCGAGGACGCCGCGCGCGGGATCACCCTGCCGGCCGAGACTATGGTCGCCGTCCGCGGCACGCTGCAATCCGCGCGCGCCATCCGCCGCGCGCTCGCCCGGATCGCGGACGAGGCGCCCGATCTGAACCGGATCGCTCTGCGGATGGAGGAGGAGAGCGGCCTGATCGACGCCATCGGGCGCACGATCAACGACGAGGGCGAAGTGCTCGATAGCGCCTCCCCGAAACTCGGCGCGCTGCGGGCCGAGGTGCGCGCGACCCATGACCGGCTGCTGACCCGCCTCCAGCGCATCCTCTCCGAACACGGCTCGCAGCTCCAGGAACCAATCCTCACCCAGCGCGAGGGCCGCTACGTGGTGCCGCTGCGCGCCGAATTCAAAGGACGCCTGCGCGGGATTGTCCATGATCAATCCTCCTCCGGCGCGACGCTGTTCATTGAACCGCTCGCCGTCGTCGAACTCGGCAACCGCTGGCGCGAGGCGATGCTCGAGGAACAGGAGGAGATCCACCGAATCCTGGCCGCGCTTTCGGCGTTGATCGGGGAACAGCGCGAGGCGATCGTCCGGACGGTGGACGCGCTGGCCGATTTCGATGCGGCCGCGGCGCGCGCCCGGTACGCGTCGGAGCTGAACGCCGTGCGCGCCGAGTTGGTCGAAATCCCCGCCGCGCCGCCGGAGGATTTCACTCCCCTGCTCTTCCACGCCGCGCGCCATCCGCTCCTGGATCCGGCGACCGTGGTGCCGATCGACGTCGCGCTGCGGCCGGGCGTTCGCGCGCTCGTGATCACCGGGCCGAACACCGGCGGGAAGACGGTCGCGCTCAAGACCGCCGGGCTGCTGGCGTTGATGACCCAGTGCGGGATGCACATTCCGGCCGAGAACGGATCGAAATCGGCGCTCTTTGATTCCATATTCGCCGACATCGGCGACGAACAGTCGATCGAGCAATCGCTTTCGACCTTTTCGGCGCACGTCGGGCAAATCATCCGCATCCTTTCCGCCGCCACGCCCCAATCGCTCGTGATCCTCGATGAGTTGGGCGCAGGCACCGATCCGCAGGAGGGGTCGGGGCTGGCGCGGGCGATCCTCTCCGAACTCCTGCGGCGCGGGATCCCGACCCTCGTCGCGACGCACTATCCGGAATTGAAAGCCTTCGCCTATAACACGCCGGGCGCGGAAAATGCCTGCATGGAATTCGACCTGCGCACCCTGCGCCCGACCTACCGGCTGGTGCTTGGGCTCCCGGGGCGCTCGAACGCGCTCGCGATCGCCAAGCGGCTTGGCCTGCCGGAGGAGATCCTCGCGGAAGCCCGTTCGATGGTCGATGCGGGCGATCTCGAGGCCGACCGGCTGCTGGAAAAGATTCAGCGCGAGCATGAAACGGCGCGCCGCGAACGGGCTGACGCCGAAAAACTGAACAGCCGCGCGCTGCAGCGCGAACGGACCCTCGCCCACCGGCTGGGCGGGATCGAGGAGGAACGCAACCGCATCCTCGAAGAAAGCCGCGCCCAGGCGGAACGCGAGCTCGAAGGATTGCTCGGTGAATTGCGGGAGCTCCGCCGCCGGGCGGGCCACGCCGCCGCGCCGGAACTGCAGAAGATCGCCGCCGAAGCGCGCGCGCTGGAAGACCGGATCGAACGCAACGCGAAGACCGCCGGCGCCGAACTTCCCCCCGCCGCGCCTGTGCGCGAGGCGCGGATCGGGGATACCGTCCGCATGAAGGGGCTCGGCGTTTCGGGGAAGATCACCGGCCGCGAAGGCGACGCCTACGAGCTCCAGCTGGGCGCGCTGCGCATCCGCGCCGACCGCGGAGATTTCATCCTGCCCGAGGACGCCCCCGCGCCGGAAAAGACGGCCCCCGTTGCGAAAGTATCGCCGCCGGTTATGGCGCGGTCCGCCAAACCCGGCCCGGGGCTGGAACTCGATATGCGCGGGATGATGGTCGAAGAGGGATTGATCGAACTGGACCGCTACATCGACTCGGCGGTGGTGGCCGGCCTGCCCTGGGTGCGGATCATCCACGGGAAGGGGTCGGGGAAATTGCGCAGTGCGGTGCGCGAGGCGCTGCGCAAACATCCGCAGGTGGCGGCGGTGGAGACCGGCGGGGAAATCGAAGGCGGCGAGGGCGTGACAATCGCGCGCCTGGAAACCTGAGGCGCATATGGGCGTGATATACTTGCGCCTCAAAACCACATAGATTCATTTTTAAAAAGGTATCTGCTCAGGCCGGGAAAAGCGTACACGGATTACCCCGTTCGCATATACCGCTCACGGGGCGGGCACGGAGAAGAGCCGATTACACGGATTCTTAAAAAAATATTCGGTTTTTTTCGGCTCTTTTCGGTGTTTCGGTGTACAAGAAAGAGAAATCAGGCTGAGTAAATACTTAAAAAGAAGAATGCGATTCCTCGCCCTTCGCCTCCGGCTCAGGGCTCGGAATGACCTTATAAAAAAGGATACCAATCGTGGCAAACAAAAAAGGACGTGTCTTCTCCGGCGCCCGGCCGACGGGCCGCCAGCATCTCGGCAACTACCTCGGCGCGGTCAAGAATTACGTCGCGCTGCAGGAGGAATACGACTGCGTCTACTGCATCGTCGACCTGCACGCGCTGACCACGCTCGAGGATTTCCACCTCCTGCGGGAGAACACCGCCGAGATGGCGCTGGATTGGCTTGCGGCGGGGATCCGCCCGGAGGAGACAATCCTCTTCGTGCAAAGCCACGTCCCGCAGGTGACCGAGCTGCACACGATCCTTTCCATGTTCACCCCGCTCGGGAAGCTGACCGACCTGCCGACCTTCAAAGAGAAGGCGCGCATGCATCCGCATAACATCAACTACGGCCTGGTGGGCTACCCGGTGCTGATGGCGGCGGACATCGCGCTCTACAAGGCCGATGTCGTTCCGGTCGGGATCGACCAGGAGAGCCATCTGGAGTTCACGCGCGAGATCGTGCGTTCGTTCAACTTCAAGACCGGCAAACAGGTGCTGGTCGAGCCGCAGATGAAGACGACCAACTACCCCAAGGTGATCGGCACCGACGGGGCGCAGAAGATGAGCAAGAGCCTCAACAACCAGATCGAGCTGGCGCTGACCGATGCGGAAACCGCGGCCCGGGTGATGACGATGGTCACCGACCCGCAGCGCACGCACCGCACCATCCCCGGCCGCCCGGAAGTGTGCAACGTGTTCACCCTGCACCACTCGTTCACCCCCGGGGCGGACGTGGAACGGATCGCGGCCGACTGCCGCAGCGCCAGCCTCGGATGCGTCGACGATAAAAAATGCCTGGCGGCGAACATCAACAGCCACCTGGCTGAATTCCGCCAGCGGCGCGCCGAGCTGGCGAAGAACCCGGATTACGTGTGGGACGTGCTGTCCGACGGCGCCAAACGGGCGCGGGTCATCGCGGATAAAACCATGGGAGAAGTCCGGGCGGCGCTGGGGTTGCCGTGAAAAGCGGACGATAGACGGTGGACCATGGACGATAGATCTCTCTTTGAGATCGGCCGTGATTCCCAGTCGATTTCCGCATCAACGCAAGGTGGTCTTTTGCGGAGTCATCATCCTGAAAAGTCCAAGGCCATGGTCCATCGTCCATGGTCTATCGTCTGAACTCCCATGCGAATCATCCTCCAGCGTGTAACCAAAGCCAGCGTCTCCGTCGACGGCGAGGTGATCGCCGCGATCGGCGGCGGGCTGCTGATCCTGCTCGGGATCGGCCCTCAGGACGGTAAGCCGGAGGCGGATTTCCTCGCGGAGAAGTGCGCGAATTTGCGGATCTTCGGGGATGACGCGGGGAAGACCAATTTATCGGTTAAGGATATCCGGGGCGAGGCGCTGGTGGTATCGCAATTCACGCTGTATGCGGATACGCGCAAAGGAAGACGGCCGTCCTTCACCGATGCCGCTGATCCGGAACTTGCCGAGCCGCTGGTGCGCTACTTCGCGGAGAGGCTCACCGCGTTGGGAGTCGTGACGCGAACCGGATCGTTCGGGGCGGATATGCGGATGGAATTAATAAATGACGGGCCGTTTACGATAGTGCTGGAACACCCCCTAACCAAGTCATTCCGAGCCTGAGCCGAAGGCGACGGCGAGGAATCGGAGACTCCTTCCTCAAATCGAACCTCTTCCTATCCACTCGCAGCCGATCCCTCAGGGCCTAAAGGCCCTTCGGGATGACATCCTGCGCGTGTCGCTCCTACAGCGCCGCCTTGATCCGCTCCGCCATATCCCGCGCGCGTTTCGGCGCAGAACCCACATAGGCGTCGGCATTCATCAACTCGCGAATCCGTGCCGGCTGCAGGTGCTTGAGCATGTCCACATCCGCAGCGAGAAAATCCGCAAGCGGATTGGGACGGCCTTCGCGCAGCGCATCCCAGGCCTTGCGGCTGTGCCCGCGGATCTTTTCATGCATCGCCTGGCGGTCCGCGCCCGCCGCCACCAGCGCCATCAACACGCGCTCGCTGGCGGAGAACGCGCCGAAGCGGGCCAGGTTGGCTTTTATCCCCGCCTCGTCCACATCCAGGCCGCCGACGATCCCCGTCATGACCCGCAGCATCTCCTCCGTGGCAAGGAACGCCTCGGGCAGGATGCTTCGCCGGTTGGCCGAATCATCGATCGTGCGTTCCAGAAGGCTCTGCGCGGCATTCTGCCAGGCGACCTCCGGAAGCACGGCCACGAACCGCGCCAGTGAGCAGACGTTTTCCGCCTTCACCGGATTGCGCTTGAAGGGCATCGCGCTCGATCCCACCTGGCGCTTGCCGACCGGCTCGCGCACCTCGCCAAATCCGGCCGATTGCATGATCCGCAGGTCGAAGGCGAACTTGTGAAGCGAGGCGGCCAGGCCGGCCAGCGCCGAAAGCAGGCGGAAATCCTGGATGCGCGGATAAGTTTGCGAGGCCACCGGGAACGCCTTAAGCCCGAGGCTTTCCATTACCGTCGAATCGATCACATCGGGGGAAACGTTCTTGCCGCTGAGGATTTCCCCATAGGAAGCGCCCGTGCCGACGGCGCCCTTCATCCCCTTGCCGCGCAATCCGTCGCGCACCCGCCGCAGATCCTCCCAATGCTCGACCAGGTCCTGGCCGTACAGCGCCAAACGGTAGCCGAGCGTGGTGGGTTCGGCGGGCTGCAGATGGGTGTAGCCGAGGACGACTAGATCGGAGTAGTGCTCGATCTGTTCGGCGAGGGATTGCAGCAGCGACCGGAACCCGTCCAGCAGGAGGTCCATCCCGTCGCGCATCCGCATGACATCGGCGTTGTCGGTGATATCCGCAGAGGTGGCTCCCCAGTGGATGATTCCCCCGCCCACCGGGCAGAGTTCGGCGAAGGCGCGGACTTCGGCCATCACATCGTGGCCGATTTCCTTTTCGATCTCCAGCGAGCGTTCGAGGGTCACCTCCGGAGCATGCAGGCGCAGGTCCTCCACCTGAGCGGCGGTCACCAATCCGAAGCCCTGCTGCGCCTCCGCCAGCGCGATCCAGATCCGGCGCCACAGCAGGCGGCGGTTCTTCTCCGAGAAGATCCGCCGCATGGCGACCGACCCATACCGCGTGCTGAACGGCGACGCATAGTCTTCCATCTGAATGTCGACATCCATGCCAATGCCTCCGGCGAATTTATGTCCCGCAGGCGCAAACGGGCGCCGCATAGGCCATTATGCGATACTTTGGGGAATGCGACAACCCACCGCGCCATGTCTTTCCGAGGAGCCCGAATAGGGCGACGCCTGTCCCGAGTGAAGTGAGGGAAGGAATCGGATGCGATTTAAAAATGAATTGGAAGTGGTAATTGGTGGTAACCGATCCCTCGCCTTCGGCTCCGGATGACGCCTGAGAGGAAACTATTTCTCTTTCGTGATGTATCCCAGCCGCCGCAGGGCGTCTTCGCGATTGCGCCAGCCCGGCAGAACTTTTACCCGCAGGTCGAGGTAGAGTTTACGCCCGCTCATCTCCTCAATTTTCCGGCGCGCCTCGGTGCCGATCCGCTTCAACATCACGCCGCCCTTCCCGATCACGATCGCCTTGTGCGATTCCCTTTCCACAAACAGGGTTGCCTCGATATACGCCCCTTCCTCCCCCCGCTCCTTATACTGATCGACCCGCACCGCCACGCCGTGGGGAACCTCCGCCCGGAGGTTGCGCAGAGCGGCTTCGCGGATCAGCTCGGCGGTGATCTCCCGCTCCGTCAGGTCGGTGATTTCCTCTTTCGGATACAGGAGGGGCCCTTCCGGCAGCCGGGCGATGACCGCCTCGAGCAGTTCCGGCAATCCCGTATTCTGCCGGGCGGAAATCACGCACCGGACGGCCTCCGGAAGCAGCGCTCCGTACTCCGCCGCGCGCGACTCGCGGATGTCCGCGGTGACGGCGTCGGTCTTGTTGAGCGCCAGGATCAGCGGAGCCTTCGATTTATTCTTGAGCAGCCAGGCGGCAAGCTCGCGGTCCTCTGCGGACGCGGCTTCCGTCAAATCGGCCAGAAACAGGACCACGTCCGCTTCGGCAATGGTCTCCGAAGATGTGCGGACCATCGCCTTGCCGAGGTTATCCTTGGGTGCATGCCAGCCGGGAGTGTCGAGGAAAAGGATTTGGGCGGAAGGCAGCGTGAGGATGCCCATCTGCCGGCGGCGGGTGGTTTGCGGCCAGGGGGATACACCGGCGATCTTCTGTCCGAGCAGGGCGTTGAGCAGGGTGGATTTACCGACGTTGGGTCGGCCGACAACAGCGACGAACCCCGATCGGTGGATGGAACCCTCCGGCATGTGTGTCAATCAGGAGCGTTGGAACATGCTGACCATGCGCATCGCCAGGCCGACATCGCCGTCCAATTTGATCTTTCCCTGCATGAACGCGGCCATGCCGTCCATTTTCCCTTCGGCGATGGCGGTGATGTCTGCCAGGCTGGTGGTGACGGTCAGCCGGGGTGAAGCGGCTTGTCCCTCGACACCGTTTACTTTGCCGCCCGCAAATTTAATGATCCAGTTTCCTCCGCCCTCGCCGGTCAGGTTGACCTGGACGTCGGCTTCCAGTCCGGCGGCTTTATCGGGGGGAAAATTGGCCACCAACTGATCTATCAACTGCTTCGCTTGAAGGGTCATGAACGGTTCCTATCCCTCTCTCCAAAAGAATTACGCCTGCGGGCGTTGTGCCTTCGTATGATCCAGTATATATTGCATGAGCGATTCCTGCTGCCGGGGGGTGATATCGATGAACTCCACGCCCACCTGGCTCTTCCGGGCTCCCTCACCCGGAACGGAACGCACGATCCGGCCGGTGAGGATTAATTCCTCCTCCATCTGCCCGAGTGGAATTTGGAATTTTACCCGCAACAGCGCTTCCTGCGGGCAGTTCCGGTTGGTCTCCAGCCGGATTCCGCCTCCACTGATGTCGAGCGCCGTCGATTTGGAAAACGACAAGCCGGCGCTCCCGTCGCGGATCTCGGCATAATGGGTTTCCATTTCCACGGGGATTCGTATATAGGCGCGGCGCTCCAAGTGAATTACCTCCTTTGGAAAATCCAATTCGACGCGCGGTTCAGCTTCCTGCGTTTCCGACAGCACGGCGCACGTGAGTTGAAAAAGACCCTCCGAGGAGGGAGCCCGCACCCGGACGGAGCCCCCGGATGGCGTGAAGAAAGGGCTGTCGAGATCTTTCGGTTTGACGATACAAAAAGAAGTGCTCCCCACTTCCACCACTTTGGAGGCATACCAATTCTCCCCCTCCAAGGCAGGCGAAACGTACAGGATGCTGTCTGCTTTAATCCACTGACGAATTTCCATGATCCGGCCCCTGGTAATATCCCTCACTTTATGGAATATGACCGCATCCACGCCCCCGGTTTCCCGTGGGCTTGCGGCGGCCCATCCCCCTGTGAAAATTATAACTCCGGCCGCGCGCCATCCCCCACGACTTACATCATATATTCCGCAATAATTAATCACCTTTTCGGAAGGGATGAATTATTTACGCGTTTTTTACTAAGCCCAGATGGGCCACGGAACCGAAAATCCGGGCTCCGGCAGTGGGAACCTTCCGGTTTTGCGCAACGCGCCGGCGCGGGATTCGACGGCCGTGACCTCTTCCGCGGATAACAGCCGGGATAAGGCGCCCTGCACCCGGACCCGAAAATCCGAAGCGGGAGAATGGTGAACTCCCGGTCTGGATTTTGTGAAATTCCCCAATATGCGCAGCACTTCTTGCGGCAAGGCTTCCCCTGCGAAATCCCAGATGACGGTGCGCAGCTTCCATTCCCGGTGAAAACAAACACCGTGATCGATCAGCCAGATGCCGCCCGATGTGTCGCGCGCGACATGCATCGCCTTGCGATCGGCGTTGTTGATCAGGATGTCGAAGGCCGCGACCCGGCGCATCGCATCCGGATCCTGCTCCCGGAGCAGGAAATAATTCTGCTCCAGGTCCAAATCCATATATTCCTGGAAGGAACCCGGTCCCAGCGGACCGTTCGCGCGGAAAACGGTCGGTGGCACAAAATTCCAGCCCAATAGACAGGCGAATTCGAAGGCGGCGGCTTCCCGTTTGGCGAGGCTCCCGGTCGGGAAATCCCACAGCGGCCGTTCGCCGCGCACAGGTTTATAAACCGCCTTCAGCGAGCCGGCATCCGAATTCAATTGGCAGAGGAAAGTGGCGTTCGAACCCAGGCGGAACAATCCGCGCACCTCCACCTCGCCTTCGCGCAGGATCCGCAATACGGAGTCCGCCGCATGCCGGCGCGGGAGGGGATCAGTGTTTGTGCCCATTGCGGCGGGGACAGAAGTGGCCTGAGGGGTCGATCGGATTCCCGCAATTGCCGCAGATCGGCCGGCCGCGCCGGGCAAGCTCCGTCCCCCAGCGCGCCATTTGGAGCAGCTGGACGCGGGTGCACCAGAGCGAGGCTTCCGCCGGCTCCCCCCCGCTCCCGGCATCCTCCACCGCTTGCCGCAGGACGAACAACAGCCGGTCTTCCTTGTCGTCGTACCCCAAACCCATATTGCCGATATGGAACGCCGCGTCAATCGGCTGTTCCAATCCCATCTCGGATTCCACATACCCGGCGTCCGGTTGCTCGAGCGCGGGGAAACGCTCCTGCAGATCGTTGAGGAACTGCTCGATCGACACCGCCAGCATCAACACCTGTTCTTTTTCCGCACGGAGAGTCACACGCTTGCCGCCGCCCGCGGCTTGCAGGTAGAACACGCGCCGTCCGGGTTCGCCGACCACCCCGACGGTTATCCGCTCCACAGGCCGGATTTCATAATGGGAAGAGGCCATAGGACTCCCGGTCGGCTCCTATTCCGCCTTCACCTGCAACGGCGAACCCGCGGGCAGGTTGATCCCCGCCACCCGGACCGCCTTGCGGGTGATAAAAACCACCGAAATGGACGCCGGATCGGCCACCAGCGTATGATACGCCGCAAGCGGCATGTGCAGTAAATGCGCGAGTGTAAGGCGGATGGTGTCGGCGTGGGTAAAGCACGCCACGATTCCCGCGTCCTCAACGCCGCGAAGCTCCTCCACCATCCGCACCGCGCGATCCTGCGCTTCCGAAAGACTCTCCCCTCCCGGGTACCGCACCATGGCCGGCGTGTGATGGATATCCTGCCAGATGGACATCCCGCGCAATTCGGTAAACGGCTTGCCGGTCAGTTCGCCGAAATCCACCTCCTGCAGCCGCTCGTCCTCAATGATCCGCTTCCCGGCCGCCCGGGCGGTCGGCTCCGCCGTCTCCAACGCCCGTTCGAGCGGGGAAGAATAAATCATTTTAAGCGGAATAGGCCGCAGCATCACCGCCAGTGCCTCGGCCTGAGCGCGCCCCGCCTCGTTCAGGTGGATATCCGGAAGCCGTCCGGCCAATTGCGTCCCCAGCCAGTCGGTCTCCCCATGACGGATGAGGAGCAGGACGGTCATTCGGATTCCCCCAGCCCGTTGCGCCGGATCACGTCCGCGTACCAATCAAAGGAGGATTTGGGAGTCCGTTTAAGTGTGGCAAAGTCGATATGGATCAATCCGAATCGCATGGCATACCCCAATTCCCATTCGAAATTATCCGTCAAGGACCAGACGAAATAGCCATGCACGGGGATTTGTTTTGCCATCGATTCACGCAGCACGCGCAGATGGCGGCCAAGATAGGAGATGCGTTCGGGATCGCGCACGGCGCCGCTCTCGTCCGGCGCATCCGGCACGGGGATTCCGTTTTCGGTTACCAGGATCTTCGGCGGATGGTATTCGTTCCAGACCCGTTCCACCAGTTCGCCGATGCCGGACGGGTAGATCTCCCACATCGGCGAATATTCCACGCCTTTCGGCCGGACCATCCATCCGCCCGTGATCGGCATCCACCAACGCGCCGAGATTACGTGGCGGGTGTAGTAGTTCACGCCGAGAAAATCGATCGGCTCGGCGATCTTCGCCAGGTCGCCTTCGCGGATCTTCGGCGCGAACGGACCAAACCGCCGCCAGAGGTCCGGCGGGTAGGCTCCCCGAAAAATCGGGTCCAGACAGATGCGGTTGGATAGTACATCGAACCCGGCGGCCGCCCGGCGGTCGGCCTCCCGGTTGGTCCCGGGATACGCCGGCGATAGATTAAGCGCAATCCCGACCTGCGCCGGCCGCGGTGACGCCGAACGAATGGCCCGCACCGCCTCCCCATGCGCCAGGAGCAAATTGTGGGCGGCACGGGCGAAGTCCCTTGGATGGCGCCGGCCCGGCGCGTGAGTCCCGATCATGTATCCAAACAGCGCCGCGATCATCGGCTCGTTGAGCGTAATCCACGATGCGACGCGGTCACCGAGCCGCGCCGCAACGACCGCCGCGTACTCGCCGAAGGCCGCCGCGGTGTCGCGGGACGGCCAACCGCCTTTTTTATGGAGCGCGAGCGGCAGGTCGAAATGGTAAAGCGTGGGAAACGGTTGGATTCCGCGTACGAGCAGGCCGTCCACCAGGCGGTCGTAAAAATCCAATCCCGCCGGATTGACCGGACCCCTGCCCTCCGGAATAACCCGCGACCATGAGACCGAGAACCGGTATGCCCCGACGCCGAGCTTCTTCAGCAGGTCGAGGTCTTCCTTCCACCGGTGATAGTGGTCGCAGGCGGTGTCGCCGTTCTCGCCGCGCGCCGTTCTACCGGGAAGATGCGAAAACC
>JBAVFZ010000180.1:0-3737 GCA_049684495.1 Anaerolineales bacterium
ACTCTGAAGGGATGGATGACGGTCAGCCTGATCGCCGCCGCCACCCTGGCCCTCGGCGGCTGCGCCGGCATCGGGGGCAAGAAGGTCTACCACGTCGGCATTCTCTCGGGCTTGGATTGGTTCGCGCCGGCCGCCGACGGTTTTAAAAGCAAGATGACCGAATTGGGCTATGTGGAGGGCGACAACATCGTCTACGACCTTCAGTCGACAACCGTCGACTTGAAAGCCTATCAAACCGTCCTCCAGAAATTTGTTCAAGACAAAGTGGACCTGATCTTCGTGTTCCCCACCGAAGCCGCCCTGGAAGCAAAGGCGGCCACCCAAGGGACGAACATCCCGGTGGTCTTCGATCTGGCTGCCATCGATATCGAGGGCCAGAACCTGATCGACAGCGTCAGCCATCCCGGCGGCAATATCACGGGAGTGCGTTTCCCCGGCGCTGATATTTCGAGCAAGCGCCTTGAGATCTTGCTCGAGTGCGCACCGGAGGTGAAACGAATCTTCGTTCCCTATCTGAAGGATTACCCGACTGTGCCGAGCCAATTGACGGCCATAGAGCAGAGGGCTTCCGCCTTGGGTGTCACGCTGATCGAATACGCCACGACGAGCCCCCAGGACCTGCAGGCCGAAATGGATCGGCGTGCCGGCTTGAGCGACATCGGTCTCGACGCCATCATGTTGATCGCTGAGCCGCTGTCGATCACCCCGGATTTCGTTGCGGTATTGGGAAAGTTTGCTTACGAGCGTAAACTGCCGATGGGCGGCGCCCCGACGTCCGCCGGCGACTATACCACTTTCTTTGGCCTGATTCCCGACGCCCTGGAAACGGGGCGGCTTGCAGCGGTTCTGGCAGACAAAATCCTGCGCGGCACGTCCGCCGGTACCATCCCGGTGGTCTCGCCCGAGGGCTACCTCTCGTTCTACCTCCCCGCCGCTCAGGCGATGGGAGTGACCATCCCGCAGGGTTTATTGGCGCAGGCGAACGAAGTCGTGCGCTGAGAAAGTCGGATGCCGGGAAGGCGGCGGAGGATGCCGTCTCCACCGCCTTCCCGGACGGAAATGCCAGCACCTGGACCAGCCTCCAGTAATCCATGGCACAGTCCGGGGCGGAGACAGGCTGGGGTCTCCATCCTGGAGAACCAAGTGAGAGTGACATCATGAAAAATCCAACCGGAAGACCCCGGAAGGCAAGAAGCCTGGCCACCATTCTGGTGCTTGCGATCGCAGCGCAGAGCGTGATAGCGCTGGTATTATCAGGTGGTGTGCAGGTTTTTACCGATTACCTTAACCAGCAAACGGCCATCCCTCAGCAGCAGGAATTGCTCGCCCGGCAGGCGAGCCAGGAGGTGGCCGGTTTCATCGATGAAAAATTCAGCACCCTGGCGGCGGCGGTCGAATTTTCCGACCCGATCCAGGCGACTTCCGATGAGCGGAAGGTCACGCTCGATAGACTCCTTGGTCTGCAAACCTCCTTCAAGCAGCTGGCCCTGCTGAATGCGAGCGGCCGGCAACTCACCATGGTTTCGCGGCGTTCGCTGTCGCAATCCGGCCAGTTCACCGAGCAACTGACGGGGGATCTTCTCGCCCGCAACCGGGAAGGGCAGAAATCCATCAGCCCGGTCTATATCGATGCCGAATCCAATGAGCCGCTGGTGGTGATCGCCATCCCCGTGATGAATCTCTTCGGGGAATACCAGGGGACTCTGGCGGCGGAATTGAACCTGAAATTCATGTGGGAATTGGTCGATCAATTAAAGGTGGGTGAGGCCGGATACGCATATGTGGTCGACGAGCAGGGCAAACTGATAGCCTTCAGCGATACCGGACGCGTGCTGCAAGGCGAGAACGTGCAAAACATCGGCGCGCTGTCCGCATTCGTCAGCAATCCATCCGCTTCCGGCGATATTAAGCCGAATACGGCGCCCTACGTAGGATTGAACGGAGAAACCGTTGTCGGCACTTACCTGCCGCTGGGCTCTCCGACCTGGGCGGTCGTGATCGAGGTTCCCTGGACCGAAGCCTACGCCATTCTTCTCCTGCAAATCCGTTCGATCGCCATCATCATCCTGGTGGTGGGCGTCGTGGCCGCCTTGTTCGGCGTCTTTATCGCGCGGCGTCTGGCGACGCCGCTGGGTGAGCTCTCGAAGGTCGCCACCGAAATCACCGGGGGCAACCTGGAAGCGCAGGCCAGGGATACGGGCACGGCCGAGGTTCGGCTTTTAGCTTCGACCTTCAACGCAATGACCACCCGTCTGCGAGAGATGATCGGCACGCTGGAAGAGCGCGTAACGGCACGCACCAAGGCTTTGGCCACTTCGAGCGAGGTCAGCCGCCGCCTCTCCACCATCCTGGATGAAAAACAGCTGGTGACGGAAGTCGTCGAGCAGGTGAAGAACGCCTTCAACTACTATCACGCCCACATCTACTTTTATGACGATGCGGGAGAGAACCTGGTCCTGGCCGGCGGCACCGGCGAGGTCGGCCGAATTCTCTTGGACCGCGGGCACAAGCTCCCCAAGGGGAGAGGTCTGGTGGGCCGCGCCGCGGATACCAACAAGCCGGTCCTGGTAAGCGACACCACGCAGGATCCCAACTGGCTTCCGAACCCGTTGCTGCCCGATACGAAATCCGAAGTCGCCGTGCCGATCGCCATCGGCGATCAGGTGCTGGGCGTGCTGGACGTGCAGCAGAACACGGTCGGCGGCATGACCCAGGCCGACTCGGACCTGCTGCAATCGATCGCCAACCAGGTGGCCATCGCGGTGCGCAACGCCCGTTCGTATGCCGAGGTCCGGCAGCGGGCCGAGCGTGAGACTTTGATCGCCTCCATCAGCCAGAAGATCCAGGGCACCACGACGGTTGAGAGCGCCCTGCAGGTCGCGGTTCGCGAATTGGGGCGGGCGCTTGGCTCCAAGGAGACGCGTGTGGTGCTCTCTGCGCCCGCGCAGCCCGGCCGCGCGGAAGAGAAATCCAAGCGGGGCAACGGAAAGTAGAAATTCCTACACAGCGGTATGGAAAGAGGACCGGTAATGTCCTACGTCATAGCGGTCTGTCATCAAAAAGGCGGGGTGGCCAAGACCACCACCACACTCGGACTGGGCGCCAGCTTCGTGGAGCGGGGAGTCGAGACGCTGGTCGTCGATCTCGACCCGCAGGCCAACCTGACCTCCAACAGCGGGTTGAAACCGGGCAAGGCCCCGTTCTCGATCGCGGAAGTTCTGACGGGCGAGATCGCCCCGGCCCGGGCGGCGTTGGAATCCGGCCTGCCGGGATTGGACATCATCCCGTCGAATCCCTCGATGCTCGACATCGGCCGCCGGTTGTACCAGACGCCGGAGTACGAATTCCTGCTGCGCCGGGCGTTCGACAACCGCGCCCTGCAGGAGTATGCGGTGGTGTTGCTGGATTGCCCGCCGTCCGTCGGACCGTTGACCATCAACGCCCTGACGGCGGCGGACCTGCTGATCATCCCCACCCAGTGCGAATACTATTCGATCCAGGCGTTGACGGATATGTTCGAACTGGTCAGCGTCATCCGCGACCGGACCAATCCGGCCCTGGCGTACCGTCTGCTGGTCACCATGTTCGACGGGCGCGGAAAATTCCACGCCAACATGCTGGAACAACTGCGGGAATATTTCCAGGAAGGGTTATTAAAAACCGTGATCGGATTCGACACGAAATTGCGGGAAGCCCAGGCCGCCGGGCTCCCCATCACGATCCACGCCCCGCAAAGC
>JBAVFZ010000181.1:0-2646 GCA_049684495.1 Anaerolineales bacterium
GAATTCACCCTGGCACCCGCCAAGGGAAAAACCGGGGACCTCTCGAAATAACAAAAGCCGGCTCGATAAAGAGCCGGTTTTTTATCCACTTAAAAAAATCTCACCGCAGAGACGCAGAGATCGCAGAGAGAAAAGATGGAAGTTCTTCTCTGCGTCCTCTGCGTCTCTGCGGTGAGGATTATTTAAACAACCCCTTCTGCACCGCGAAATACACCAGACTGATGATCAGGATAAACACGACAAACAGCAGGATCGGGATGCCGGACGCTTTCTTCTCGAGCGGTTTGGGCGGCTCGGTGTAGGAAGCGGCCGCTGGCTTCGTTGTGGCGAACGGCGAGGCGGCGGGCGCGGCGTTCGCGGCCGGCGCGGCGGGCGCCGTATCCGCCTGCGGAGTCCATTCCAGGCGGCGCCGTTCGGTCGGGATGGCGCGGAAATCGAGCGCGTTCGTGGCTTCCGAGTCGTCGCTCATCCCGGGGACGCCCACGGGTCCGGCGGCGGGCATCTTCCCCGGCGCGAAAGAATCCTTGCGGGTCGGCATCTCTTCGCCGCGCGCGGGCGCGGCCTGGCGTGACGAACGCAGCGCATCGAAGGAAACGGCGCGCGCCGATTCGGTGGCGGGGGCGGACGCCGGGCTTGTCCCCCAACCGGCCGAAGCATCCGGACGCGGGGCTTCCGGCGCGGCGGCAATCGCCCGTTCCACGTCTTTGGCCATCTCGCCCGCCGTCGCATACCGGTCGGCCGGCAGCTTGGCCATGCCGCGCTCGATC
Source organism: Anaerolineales bacterium (assembly GCA_049684495.1). Lineage (GTDB taxonomy): Bacteria > Chloroflexota > Anaerolineae > Anaerolineales > RBG-16-64-43 > JAFGKK01. The sequence goes on from JBAVFZ010000181.1 coordinate 768, forward strand.
ACCCTCTGCAGCGCGGCGGGCAGATCCGGCGCCGTGGCGGAGAGCTGCGGGATCGGATCGGCGACGTGCTTCATCAGGAGCGCCATGGCGTTGTTGGATTCGTAGGGCGGGCTTCCGGTGATCATGTGGAAGAACATCGCCGTCAGCGAGTACACGTCCGCCCGGGCGTCGATCGCCTTATCGCCCTGGCACTGCTCCGGGCTGGTGTAGGCCGGCGTTCCGAAGAATTCGCTGTGCGTCAACTGGACGCTGGATTCGACCATTTTCACCAGGCCGAAGTCGGTGATGTAGGGGTTGTCTTCCAGGTCGAAGAGGATGTTCCCGGGTTTGATATCGCGGTGGATCATGCCCATCGCGTGGGCTTTGTCGAGGGCCGAGGCGATCCGCCGGATGATCGTCGCGGCGGCGGGCAGCGGGATCCGGCCGTGGGTCAGCCGGTCCTTGAGCGAACCGCCCTGCATGTAGCGCATGACGAGGAACAGCTGCTCGCCGTCCTGGCCGTAATCGTAGACCGGGACGACGGCGGCGTGCTCGAGCGAGGCGATCGCCTTGGCTTCGCGCCGGAACCGTTCGCGGTTGTCGGGATCCTGCCCGAGGTGGGAGGGCAGCACCTTGACCGCCACCTGGCGCTCGAAGACTTCCTCCTGCCCCAGGTACACCACGGCCATCCCGCCGCTGCCGACCTTGTCGAGGATCTGGTATTTCCCGATGTTTTTGGGAAGCATGGGATGATTATAATGTTGTATCGGCAGGGGAGCAAAGGAATAAAAACAGCAAATGTTTGGACGGTTCTGCGCTGAGTGTGGATGTGAAAAGCATAGACCTGTAAATGCTTTTTCCGGTTAATAAGCCGTTGGGCTTGTACAATAATTATTGCCAATACAGAAATAATGAATATATGAGCTGTTGCATGAGTTAAGCAAATTTTGGGAATCACCCTAAAACCAGCGAGTCCTTTTGGTCGAATTGGTGTTTTCCATAGCAGCCCTCATTATATTCCGTCAACAGAGAGCCGATGACCTACAACTTCCATCCCGTCAACCGCGATCAGAACTACCTGCTGCCCCTTTCCGTGAAGGACTGGCTTCCCCAAGGTCATGTGGCATGGTTTGTATTGGATGCCATGCGGGAAATCGATTTGAAACCTTTCTATGAGACATATCGGGAAGACGGAAGCGGAGGCGCCTCGTTCGATCCAGGCATGATGGTGACATTGTTGGTGTTTGCATACCTGCAGGGGGTGCGCTCCTCCCGCCGGATAGAAAAGAAATGCCAGGAGGAAGTGGTCTATCGCGTAATCACCGCCAACCAGATGCCCGATCACTGCACCATTGCGCGGTTCCGTGCAAGGACGAGGGACAAGTTGCAGCATTTGTTCGTGGAGATCCTACGCCTGTGCCGGGAAGCGGGACTGGGAGACCTACGATCGGTGTCAATCGACGGATCGAAGGTTGCGGGAAACGCGTCGCTGGCCGCCAATCGGACGCTGGAAGGGATCGAAAAGGAAGTGGCGGAGATGCTCCGGGAGGCGGAAGAAACCGACCTCCAGGAAGATGAGAAATACGGTAAGGGAAACCGTGGTGACGAGCTTCCGGAGGAATTGCGGACGTCGGAGGGGCGGCTGAAGCGGTTGAAGGAGGCGAAAGCGCGGCTGGAACGGGAAGCCGAGGAAGCCCGGGAAAAACAGGCGGAAAAGATCGCCGAGCGGGAAACGGCGGAGCAATCCGCAGGGGTCAAATTACGCGGACGGAAGCCGAAGACGCCGGAGGAAGCCGTGGACACGGATGCCAAGGCGAACATTACTGATCCGGAAAGCCGGATCATGAAGACGGCTAAGGGATACGTCCAGGGTTATAACGCGCAGGCGGCGGTAGCGCGG
>JBAVFZ010000182.1:0-18027 GCA_049684495.1 Anaerolineales bacterium
GATATATCTATCAAGGATATACATAGGTCGAGAGGAGCCATGGTCCCATGACGGAACAACAATTCTCGCAGCAGCCGCTGACCCCGGCGGTTTTTCACATTCTCCTGTCGCTGGCCGACGGCGAAAAGCACGGGTACGGCATCATGAAAAACGTGGAGGCGCAGACCCACGGGCAGATAAAAATGGGCCCCGGGACGATGTACGGGTCGATCAAACGCATGCTGGCGGCGGGTTTGATCGAGGAAACCGAGGAGCGCCCCGATCCGGAATTGGACGATGAGCGGCGCCGCTATTACCGGCTGACCGCCGCCGGACGCAAAGTGACGGTTGCGGAAACGCAGCGGCTTACCCGGGTCCTGAAAATCGCCCGCCAAAAACACATTACGGTTTGCTCATAAGGAGGGAGAGCGGTGATGAATAACAAACCAACGATGGATTTTTCGCGCCGTCTCTACGGCGGCTTGCTGAACCTGTATCCGCGGGATTTCCTGGATGAATTCGGCGCATCGATGCTGCAGCTGTTCACCGACCAATGCCGATCCGCGGTAAACGAGAACGGGACGCGCGGGATGATGTTCCTCTGGTTGCGCACGATTTCAGACCTGTTCGTAAGCCTGCTGCGCGAACACCTCGCCTCTCCGCGGGCTTCGCTGGGGCTGCTCGAGGCGGTTCCGAACAAGCCGCTGCCGTGGAAGGGTGTCGTGCTGGTCATGATCCCCGGGCTGGTGTTTTTCATCGGCCAGATCGGCCAGCTTACGGGAGAGGATTGGTTCTTCCTGCTTGTATACCGGGCGGCATACTATCTCATCATCCCCGTTCTTCTGGTATGGGTGATAAAGAAGAAACTGCCTCTGTGGGGATTGATCCCGCTGGCCATGATTTACCGGACGCTGATCGATGTCGCGTTCCGGATGGAGTACATCCTGGAAAGCAGCCTGACCAAAATATATGTTTCCCCTTCATCGTGGATCGCCGTCTTGTATAAAAAATTTCCTCCGATTTTAAAAATCGTGGCGGAATCGCGGGTTTTCCTGAAGACCCATTCTGATAATATCAAGATTGTGATCGTGACGGCGCTGTTTGCTTCCATCGTCCTTCTGATCGTATGGATCGCCCGCCGCTACAGGTTCCCGCGCGCGGCCAGGGTTTGGCTGGGCGTGTTTGCCCTGATCACGTTTACCCAGGTCATATCGGGTTTGGTCACCTACCTGACGGATTACCAATGGACCGTTGCGCAACTGGTGAATTCCGCGGATCTGAAAACGATCGTGAAGGATACATTGTATTCGGGTTATTATTACGCGACGCTCGATTTCGGATTTCTCTTGTTGATCCTTGTGGGAGGGGTAATGGCGCGGCGGCACGGCCGCCTTGCCCTCCTTCTGCCGCTAGGGTATCTTATCCCCGCGGTTCTGCTCGGAAGGTTCGCTTACGATCCGCGAATGCCGTTTCTCTTGGTGGCCGCGGGCGCGGCTGTTCTGATCTACCGGATCTTTGTCACCATAGTCGCCCCTTTGTGGATTGTACGCTCGGCTTCGGATCGCGCGAAAATGCGCGCCGGTACGATCGGCTTGCTTGCCGCGGTTGCGTTCATTGCCATGGTGGATATCATCTATATGTTTGCCGCCAGCGCCGCCTTTGGATTGGAATTAAGCTGGGCCAACATGTATTACACCATCTCGCCGGAGTTAATAAAACTGGCCGGAATCGGTCTGGCAATCTCGTTGTATAAGCGGGAGATGCCGGTGCAGGCGCGGCCGGACACGGCACTGCAACCGGCAACAGCCTAAATTGAATCGGTAGGAAAAGTTCAGGTTCCGCTTCCGGGTCGTGGACTCCCGGGAGCGTTTTTCTTTTTACTACCCGATCCGGGTAATTATCCATAGCGGGCAACGAGGGGTAGAATCACAGGAATGATTCGATGAGAGGATACCGATGACCGAAGAAGAATCGATTACCCTGAAATCACTCGCCCAGATGATCGACCACTCGCTGCTGCACCCGACGATGACCGACAAGGATATCCTCGCCGGGTGCGAACTCGCGAAAAAGTACCGGACGGCGACGGCGTGCGTCAAACCCTACGCCGTTCCCATGGCGCGCGACGCGCTCGCCGGATCCGGCGTGGGCGTCTGCGCGGTGATCGGATTCCCGCACGGAAACAATTCGACCGGGATTAAAATCGCCGAGACGCTGCAGGCCGTCAAGGATGGCGCGGGCGAGATCGACATGGTGATCAATGTCGGCAAGGCGATCGGGGGAGACTGGGAGTACGTCGGCTGGGAAATCCAGGTCGTCAACGACGCCTGCCGGGCCGGGAACGCCTTTCTGAAGGTCATCTTCGAAACGGATTTCCTTCAGGAAGACCAGATCATCCACTTGTGCCGGCTGTGCTCGGAGGTCCCGGTCGCATTTATAAAGACCTCCACCGGCTACGGCTTTGTCAAACAAGCGGATGGCGGATACGCGTCCAAGGGCGCGACGGAATATGTCGTCGCAATGATGCGGAAACACGCCGACCCGAAAGTCCGGGTTAAAGCCGCGGGCGGGATCCGGACTTTGGACGAACTGCTGAGATTCCGTGCGCTCGGCGCGGCACGCATCGGGGCGACCGCGACCGAGTCGATCTTGGAAGAAGCCAAGCGGCGCGGGTATTGTTGAATCGTCCGGCAGGTGAATCGGATTTCGACGGTTTTCCACTTGGGTATAATCAAGTCGAAACCTCTGAAAATGCCACCCTTTATCAGAGATTTCAATTCGTCCATCGGCAAAGCAGGGGAATTAGCAGCATATATCCGGTGGTTAAAAACTTTCGACTGCGGCGGATGGCTCGAGCCGCGCGGCGAACCCGGAAAGGAAAGCGGTCCATGGAGAATGACCCGGTGCGGGGGAAGCCCGATCGCCCGGAGGATTCCGGAGCCGCCCGGCCGCGTCCCACCCTGGGGTTCCTCCTCGCCAACATTCACATCGGCACCGGCCGTTCCCTCTGGCCGGCCGTCGTCAAAGCCGCCGAGCAGCACGATGTTAACCTGATCTGTTTTCCCGGCGGCGGTTTGCGCGCATCCGCCGGGTTCGAAGCCCAGCGCAACGCCGTATACGATCTGGTGAATCCCGAAAGCGTGAACGGCGTGATCAGCTGGTCCTCCACGCTCGGCGGCGCGCTGGAACCCTCCGTCGTCGCGGATTTCCACAGCCGGTTCCATCCCCTCCCGCTCCTGAGCCTGGCCCAGCTCATGGCGGACGTCCCAACGGTTCTGGTCGACAGTTACAACGGGATGCGCGCCGCCATCGTCCACCTGATCGAGGTTCACGGTTACCGCCGCCTGGCGTTCATCCGCGGGCCGGAGCGCCATTTTTACGCGCAGGAGCGCTTCCGGGCATACACCGAAACGCTCCAGGCGTACGGCATCCCCTACAACGAAACTCTGGTTACGCCTCCCATGCCGTGGGAAGCCGGCGCCGAAGCCGTTCGATTCCTGCTGGACGAATATCAATTGCGCCCGCGGATCGATTTCCAGGCCGTGCTGGCGGTCAGCGACCTGTTGGCGCTCGAAGCGTTGAAGGCGATGCAATCCCGCGGGATACAGGTGCCGGGCGAAGTGGCGCTTTCGGGGTTCAACGATTCGACCGAGAGCCGCCTCTCGACGCCGCCGCTCACATCCGTTTCCCTGCCGTTTGCGGAGCAGGGGACGCGCGCGGTGGAGATGCTGCTGGCCGAACTCAACGGCGAATCCGTTCCGGAAAAGGTCCTGCTTCCTTCAAGGCTGGTCATCCGCCAATCGTGCGGATGCCCCTCGGCGGCGGTGGTCCAGGCGGCGGCGCGCTCGGCGGCTTTCGAAGGGCTGGATTTTCCAATGGCGATGGCGGCTTTCCGCGAACGGGCGCTGGCGGATATGTCCGCGGCGCTTCCGGACCCCGAAGATAAAACGGAAGCTTGGGCGAAGGTTCTGCTCGACGCCTTCCAGGCGGATCTACAGGCCGCGCCGGCCGGATGTTTCATCCCCACCCTGGAAAAAGTCCTGGGGCAGGCGGTGGCCGTCGGGACCGATCTGTTCGCTTGGCAGGGGTTGATCTCGGCCCTGCGGCGGCGGTCGATTCCTTACCTCGCGCCGCCGGCGCGGGCGTTGGCGGAGGATCTCTTCGGGCAGGCGCGGGTGGTGGTCGGCGAAACCACGCAGCGGATGCAGATTTTCCTGCAGTGGCAGGCCGAACGGCAGACCGCCCTGCTGCAGGAGATCGGGCAGGCGCTGATCACCACCTTCGATATCGCCAAACTGGCGGACGTGCTGGCCGAGAGCCTTCCCCGGCTCGGGATCGCCGCCGCCAGCCTCGCGCTCTATGAACAGCCCTCCTATTCGCTCGAATATTCACGGCTGATCCTGGCCTACAACGAAAAGGGCCGCCTGCCGCTGGAGATCGGCGGACGCCGTTTCCCCTCGCGCCGGCTGCTTCCGGAGGGGTTGCTCCCGGCCGAACGGCGCTTCAGCCTCATCGTGGAACCGCTGTATTTTCAAGACACCCAGATCGGATTTGCCGTCTTCGAGATCGGGCCTCGCGATGGTTCCGTTTACGAAACGCTGCGCGGCCACATCTCAACCGCTCTGAAGGGCGCGTTGCTGTTCCAGGAAGCGCAGCAGGCGCGCCTGGCGGCGGAAAAAGCCGACCAGATCAAAACCCGGCTGCTGGCGAACGTCAGTCATGAACTGCGCACGCCGCTTAACATCATCCTCGGGCATGCCCGGAATGCCATGGACGCGTCGCAATCCGGAAGTTCCGAGAAGCCGCCCGGCTTAACCCACGACCTGCAGCACATCCAAAGCAGCGCCGAGCATCAACTGCGCGTGATCAACGACCTCTTGGATCTTTCGCGGGCTGAGATCGATGAACTGGATCTGCATCCGGAACTGCTGGAGCCTTGGCCGCTGCTGGCCGAGGTCTATCAGAGCCTGTCCGAACGTGCGGATAATTCCGGGGATGTGCAGTGGAACCTGCGGATCCCGGACCAGCTTCCGCTGATCCAGGCCGATCCGGTCCGGCTGCGCCAGATTCTCCTCAACCTTCTCAGCAACGCAAAAAAATACACCGAACGGGGGACGATCACACTGGGTGCGGAAGTTTCCCCGCCGTACCTCCACTTGTGGGTTGAGGATTCCGGGATCGGCATTCCCGAGGATCAGCAGGAGCATATTTTCGAGCCGTTCGGGACCGGAGAAAACACCGGCGCCATCCCGGCCGGGATCGGATTGGGATTGTCCATCACGCGCCACCTGGTGGCGCTGCACAACGGCACAATTAAATTGGACAGCCGGGCCGGGAAGGGCAGCACGTTCCATGTCTTCCTGCCGCTGCCGCGGATCGGCGGTCCGCCGGCACCGGCGGTCGAATCCGCGCAGCCGGTCCTTCTGTTGATTTCCGCATCCGAGCAGCCGGCGGAGGAAATCGTCGAGCTGAGCAAGCGCCAGGGTTTGGAAATCCGACGGCTGCGCGCCGCGGGGGATTGGGAACGGGAGTTGGAGGGCGTGCGGCCTGTGACCCTGGCCTGGGACCTGGCGGGCGCGGGGGCAAACGACTGGACGATGGTCCGCCGGTTCCGCGCCCATCCCCTCCTCAGCCGTGCCCCGGTGATCGTTTATGGCCAGGTCCAGAAAGGGCAGGGAGCGGAAGTCGAACTCACGCTGGGGTTGACGAGTTTCCTGGATAAATCCGCCGGAGAGCAAGGGTTGCTGGAATCCATTCACACCGTCCGGCCTTCGCCCGACGCCGGTCCGGTGTTGATCGTGGATGACGATCCAAACGTGCGCGCAGCGCACCATGAGACCGTGCTTAAAGGGCTGCCCGGTTTTTCCATCCGGACCGCGGCCGACGGCGGCGCGGCGGTGGAGGTGATGCGCGAGGAGATCCCCAGCCTGGTCGTCCTGGATCTGATGATGCCCGGGATGGGCGGCGAGGATGTTCTGGATTGGATGCGGGCCGATCCGCGGCTGCGGCCGGTGCCCGTGGTCATCCTGTCCAGCAAGCTGCTCCGGGAGGATGACGTCAAACGGCTGGAGCGTTATGCGCGGGTGACTTTTCAAAGCAAGGGGATCCTCTCGGAGGCGGAAACGATCGGCGCGCTGCACCGGGCCTTGTTCGGGAGCGACGCGCTGCCTCTGCAGACATCCGCGCTGGTAAAACGCACGGTGGCTTTCCTGCATCACAATTACTCGCGCCCGCTTTCGCGCTGGGAACTGGCGAAATCCCTCGGAATCAGTGAGGATTACCTCAGCCGGGTATTCAACCGCGAACTGGGGCTTTCCCCGTGGGAATATTTGAACCGCTACCGCATCCTGCAGGCAAAGACGCTTCTGCAGAATACATCCAACAGCATCCGGGTCATCGCCCATCAGGTGGGCTTTCGCGATCAATCCTATTTCAGCCGGGTTTTTCATAAATTTACCGGGCAATCCCCGCAGACTTTCCGCGATAATTCTGAAATGTAATTGTCAATGGAAAAAGTCGAATCCTAATAAACCACAAAGATACGAAGACACAAAGATATGAAGAAATAATTATCCTTCGTGTCTTTGTGTCTTCGTGGTTCAAGCGCTCTTTCCAGCCCGAAATCTCGCGATTTTCCTTACGCGAGAATTCAGACTTTTTTGCCGGTGCCTTTTTATGGGAAAGTGATAGATTATTAATCGTATTTGCCACCTCGCTTCTTCCTTTTAAGAAAGGAAGGCGGCCGTCGAGTATTTCTTCCCCTGAAATGATTCAAAATTAGCCCATTTTTGCGCCTTAATCCGCCTTAAGCGTCGGTTTTCTCCAATAGCAAGGCGCCAGAATCCACAAGGAGGTTTTTATAATGAAAAAAAGTGATTTCGACCGTTCTTCCTCCATTCTACAGGGAAAAACAGTGACAGAAAAAACGGCAATTCAACCTGCGGCTGTACCGCCCAGTGTGATGGAGATCCCTTGGCGCGAAAGGCTCCGGAGTTTTTGGCGCGCCGTTTGGAGGCACCGCATCTTTTACATCCTCGTGCTTCCTCCTATCCTGTTTTTTATCATCTTCAAGTACTGGCCGCTGTGGAACGCCCAGATTGCTTTCAAGGATTTCAAGCCACTCCTCGGAGTGGAAGGCAGCCCTTGGGTCGGGTTCAAGCACTTTATGACTTTTTTTAACTCCTATTATTTCACCCAGCTGATCGGGAACACCCTTTTCTTCAGCGTGGTCAAACTGATCCTCGGAATGCCGATGGCGATCATCCTCGCGATTGCGCTCTATGAAACCCGCTTCAATTTCTTCCGGTCCATGGTCCAGACCGGTGCCTACATTCCACACTTCCTTTCCTGGGTGATCATGTTCGGCGTGCTGCTGACGATGCTCTCCCCCAGCGAAGGCTTGTTCAACGAAATCATCAAGGCGACGGGAGGGAAGCCGATCGCCTTCCTCACCTCGCCGAAATATTTCCGCTGGGTGGTGATTCTTTCCGACATCTGGAAGGAGACCGGGTGGAGCACGATTCTCTATTATGCGGCGCTGATGGGGATCGAAACGGCGCTCTTCGAGGCGGCCTCGGTCGATGGAGCTTCGCGCCTCCAGCGCATCTGGCACATCTCCCTCCCGGGGATCCTGCCGGTGATCATGATCGTGACGCTGCTCCGGCTGGGGCACATCCTGGACGCGGGTTTCAACGAGATCTTCGTGCTCTATTCCGTTCCGGTTTACAGCGTCAGCGACATCATCGACACCTGGGTCTACCGGCAGGGCATCCTGGATTTCCAATTCAGCCTGGCGACCGCGGTGGGGATGTTCAAGGGCGTGATCGGGCTGGTCCTGCTGGTCGTATCGAATGCGTTGGCCAAACGCTGGGCGCATTCCAGCCTGTACTGATCAGGAGAGATCTCCATGCCTGTAAAATCGAGAGAAGAAATCATCTTTCAGGTACTGGTCAACGGGTTTCTGATTCTGGTCCTGCTCATCATCCTGCTTCCGCTTTGGCGGGTGGTGATGATGTCGGTCGAGCCGTTGGGGTATTCCGCGGAAGACTCCTCCTTTGGAATGCTCATTCCCCCCTGGCGATGGAGCTTCAACGCGTACGCTCAGCTTACCGGCCATCCGAGTTTTATCAAGGCGGTATGGAACAGCCTGCAGATTACGGTACTGGGAACCGCTCTCAGCCTTTTCCTTACCGTTCCGCTCGCGTACGTGCTCTCCATCCGGACTCTTCCGGGCCGGAATATCCTCATTAATTTCATCCTGCTTACGTATCTGTTCAGCGCCGGAATGGTGCCGACCTACCTGGTGGTACACAAACTGGGGCTGATCGACCACCTGGCCGCCGTGTTCCTGCCGGTGGCGATCGGGGTTTACAACGTCCTGATCATGAAGGGATTTTTCGAGGGCCTGCCCGTCGAACTGCAAGAGGCGGCCCGACTCGACGGCGCCAGCGAATTGCAGGTGCTGGTTCAGGTCATCCTGCCGCTCTCCAAACCTATCCTGCTCACCATCGGATTATTCTACGCCGTTTTTTTCTGGAACGAATTCTTTTACCCGATCCTGTACTTGAATAGCAACAATCTTATGCCGCTTCCCGTGCTCTTGCGCAACATCCTTATGGCGTCCAGTATGAACGAGTACGTGGAATTCGATGCCTTCAGCGCCGCTCCCGTGGAATCTCTCAAGGCAGCCAGTGTATTCATCACCATGCTGCCCATGGTGATCGCCTACCCATTTATTCAGCGTTACTTCACCAAGAGCACGCTGACGGGTAGCGTGAAACAGTAAGGAGGTGAATCGAAGATAACCCATCCGAGTTTGCCCGCATCCCATGCGTGAAGGTTTCCGGCACTCATTAAAACATCTCGAAGGAGGAATGGAATGAGAAGCACATACAAGCGTTTGCTCCTGGCGGTCGTGCTCGTGGCGCTGTTCCTCAGCGCCTGCGGCACGGCGGCGACCACCGTCGCACCGACGGTCGCCCAGAATACGCTCGCCCCGTCGGAAATTCCGCTGACTCCGACGCCGACCGAAATCCAGCCCGCGACCATCTCGTTGTGGGCGGCCGGACGGGTTACCGAAGCCGCGCCCCCGCCGGAAGACTGGGTCGCCTACTCGATCATCAAGGAAAAGCTGAAGATCACGCTGAACCTGGTGCTCGTGCCGGGCGATGTCGCCGAGCAAAACACCAAGATCAATACGGCGGCCGCCGCCAATGATCTGCCCGACATCTTCTTTGTCAACCGCGATGTCTGGTACAAACTGGTGGGTGAAGGCCTGGTCGCGAAGGTCGACGATCTGCTCCCGCTCATGCCGACCCGCACCGCAACCCACTACAGCGACCCGAACCGCAACCGGATCGTCACCGTCGACGGCGCCATGTACGGCCTGCCGGATCAGGGCCAGATCCCGACCACCGATGGTCTGGTGATCCGCAAGGACTGGCTGGATAAGCTCGGACTGGCGATGCCCAAGACCGTCGATGAACTGATCGCGGTGGCGAAGGCCTTCACCGAAAATGATCCGGACGGAAACGGCAAAAAAGACACTTACGGCTTCGGCGCCTTTGTCGAAAACGCGGGCGTCCCCGAAACCGGCCTTGGCCGGCGGTGGGATACCATTATGGGCGCCTTCGGCGTGTCCGGCACCTTCAACGTCACGCAGGATGCGTTCGGCCTGAACGTCCGCAACGCCAATTACATGGACGCCCTGAAAGCCGTCAAGCAGATCATCGATGGCGGCTACATCGATCCGGACTGGCCGACCCTCAAAAAGGACGAGTTCCGCGCGCGCTGGAAGCAGGGCAAGTGGGGCATCATGCGCGAGAACTTCGCCGCCCTCTCGACCAAATCCAACTACGCGGATTTCGACAAGAATTTCCCCGACGGCGAATGGGTCGTTTTAGCCCCGCCGACCGGACCGGGAGGAATGAGCTCGGAAGGCCTGGCGATCCAATCGGCGCGCATCTATGCCGTCTCGCAGAAGGCGATCGACGAGGGCAAGGGACCGGCCATCGCCCGCCTGCTCGACTGGATGGCCGGCGATGAAGGCTACTATCTGCTGGCCTTCGGCGTGAAGGGCGAGAACTACAACCTGGACGCCAACGGCTTCATCACCCTGGATGGCATCGCCAAGGAAAAGCAATGGACCGCCAAAGAGATGCAGCCGCTGACCCAGCTGGCCAACATGGTCTACATCTTCTCCGACGTGGAAATGAAGGCCCGCTATCCCGAGTACCAGAGCGCCAACGGCCGTACGATGAAGCCGCTTGACTTCCTGGCCGGCTTCACCGCGTTGCCCTGGACGGAATGCACCGCCGCGGCGATCATCAACCCGCCCGGCAACTGGACCGATTTCAGCCGCTTCTACAACGAAGGGCTGATGGGGTTCGCCTTGGGCACGACCGAACTCACCCAGGAAAATTGGGATGCGTTCATCGCCCAACTGGACGCTTTCGATGCGAAGGGCTGGGAAGCGTCCGCCAGGGAAACACTGACGTCCGCCGGTTTCCTCAAGTAACATACCCCGGCACGCATTTCCTCATCTCGTACGTTGGGCGGCCTTGTGCCGCCCAACGTACAGATGGAACCGGAGGATCGGAACGCATGGCCGCCACGGAACTGAAGATCGCCTATATCGGGGGAGGGAGCCGCGATTGGGCCCGCAAGCTGATGCTCGACCTTGCGCGCTGCCCGGACCTCGGCGGCCGAATGGCGCTCTACGACATCGATGGGGACTCCGCGCGGCTGAACGAAGAGCTGGGCAACTGGCTGCAAGCCCGGCCGGGCGTGGTCTCCCGCTGGAAATACGAGACGGTTTCCACCCTGGACGAAGCGCTCCGCGGGGCGGATTTCGTGGTTATCTCCATCCAGCCGGGCCCGCTTGAACTTATGGCGCAGGAAATCGCCATCGCCGAGGAATATGGAATGTACTTCCCGGTCGGCGATACCACCGGCGCACCGGGATTGAACCGCGGACTCCGATCGGTGGTGACCTATGCGGGATTCGCCGAGGCCATCGTAAAGACTTGCCCGGAAGCTTGGGTCATCAATTACACCAATCCGATGTCGATCTGCACCCGCACGCTGGCAAAGCTCGCGCCGGGATTGAAAGTGTTCGGCTGCTGCCACGAAGTTTTCAACACGCAAAAGATGCTTGCGGATCTGGTCAGCCGTTATTGGGGTATTTCCCCCGCGCCGGACCGCCGCGAGATGAACTGCAATGTGATCGGCATCAACCACTTTACATGGATCGACCGTTGCCAATACCAGGGACGGGATGTGCTGGAACTCATGCGGCACCATATCGCACAGCCCGGGACGGTCCGCGCGTTTTCCCGGGCTGAAGTGGAAGGCTTCCACGATTGGTTTCACAGCACGGATCAGATCAAATACGCCCTCCTCCCGCGCTTCGGGATTCTGGCGGCCGCCGGCGACCGCCATCTGGTGGAGTTCCTGCCGGGCTTCACCCGCTCCATCGACGGCCTGTTCCGCTGGGGAATCATCCGCACGCCGGTCTCCTACCGGATCGAACGCTGGCGCGCCGCTCCACAAAAAACGCGCGACCTGATGGCGGGCCGCACGCCGCTGGAATTGAGAGGAAGCGGGGAGGAAGGCGTGCAGCAGATCAAAGCGCTTGTGGGTTTGGGGGAATGGAACTCCAACGTCAACCTGCCCAATCGGGGGCAGATCGCCAATTTGCCCTTGGGTGCCGTTGTGGAAACCAATGCTCATTTCGGGCGCGACGAAATCCGCCCGCTGACTGCCGGTTCGCTGCCGCCGGGTCTGGCACCGCTCATCGCCCGGCATGCCGCGAACCAGGAATTGATCATCGACGCCGCGCTGACCAATGCGCCGGACCTGGCGTTCCAGGCCATGTATCTGGATCCGGCCAACAGGCTGGATGTGGATGACACCTGGAAAATGTTCCGCCGCATGGCGGCGGTCAACCGGGATTTCCTCCCGGATTGGAAGCTCCCCGGTCCGGAGAGGATTGAGTAGGTGCGCGGAACGGAAATGGAAACGCCGCGGAAGGATCCCGCTCGGAATATGGAGAACAAGACGAACGCCCCTAATCCCGTTTGGTCCGTCCGGATATCGGATTCGGTTCTCCGCCGCTACTCCGCGGACCGGACGCGCTGGCATTACGAGGAAGGGCTGGTGGTGAAAGCCGTTGCGGATACCGCGGCCGCCGCCGGCGATGAACGCCTGAGCCGGTTTGTGCGGGATTGGGTGGATCTGTGGGTGACGCCCGACGGAGACATCCGCACCTACCGGATCGACGAGTTCAACCTGGATCAAATCTATCCGGGGCGGCTGTTGTTCCCCATCCTGCGGCAGACGGGCGGGCAGCGCTACCGCCAGGCGATCGAGCTGCTGCGGGAACAACTTCGCCGCCAGCCGCGGACGAAGAGCGGCGGGTTCTGGCACAAACAGATTTATCCGGACCAGATGTGGCTGGACGGAATTTATATGGCCGGGCCGTTCTATGCCGAGTACGCATCGTGGTTCGGCGACGGCGAGGTTTTCGACGACATCACAGCCCAGATCGCTTTGATCGAAAAACAGACCCGCGATCCGAACACCGGACTTTTGTATCACGGCTGGGACGAAAGCCGAAAGCAGCGATGGGCTTCCTCCGGAACCGGTTGCTCGCCGAATTTTTGGGGGCGGGGGATGGGATGGTTCGCGATGGCAATCGCGGATGTGTTGGATTATTTTCCGGCCGGCCATGCCGGACGGCCGGTCCTGACCGATATCCTGAGCCGCACCGCGCAGGCGGTCGCGCGCGTGCAGGATCCCGATTCCGGGCTTTGGTACCAGGTTCTCGACCGGGCCGGCAGCCCGGGGAACTACCAGGAATCTTCCGCATCCGCCATGTTCGCTTATGCGTTCGCCAAGGGAGTGCGCAAAGGCCTGCTCTCTCCGGAATACCTGGATGCCGGAAGCAAGGCTTTTCACGGTCTGTTGGATCGCCAGGTCATTCACGAGGCGGACGGTAGTTGGTCGCTGAATGGGATTTGCTCCGTCGCCGGACTGGGCGGAGAGCCGTACCGGGATGGCTCCTACGGATACTACACGGGAGAGAAGGTGGCGACCAACGACCCGAAGGGCGTCGGGGCTTTCATCCTGGCGGGATTGGAATTGGAAGCGGCAGATTCGCAAAAGCGCGCGCAGGAGTAACGGATGGCTCTGACATCCGAGGTCTTTTCGCAAAAAACATTTTTCAACGTCCGGGATTTCGGCGCGGTCGGCGACGGCCGCACCGTGGAGACTTGCGCTCTGCAGTCGGCCATCGATGCCTGCCGCGCGCAGGGCGGCGGGATGGTGTTTTTCCCGGCCGGTCAATATTTGACGGGATCGCTCTCCCTGCGGGATGATATCCACCTGCAGTTGGATGCCGGTGCCACGCTATTGGGCAGCGAAAATCCCGAGGATTATCCGGTCATCAGCCATCGCTGGGAGGGCGCGGAGCAGGAGACGTACGCGCCGCTCCTGACGGGACGGAATCTCAGGAATATCACCGTCTCCGGCCGCGGGCGGATCGATGGACAGGGCGGCGTTTGGTGGCGGCGGCATGCAGAGAAAACGCTTAACTATCCGCGACCGCGCCTGATCTCCTTCGCGGATTGCGAACACGTACTCATCGAAGGCGTAACCCTGGTCAATTCGCCCAGTTGGACGATCAATCCGGTGCGCTGCACCGATCTGGCGGTGCGGGGCGTGACGATCGTCAACCCCCCGGATTCCCCGAATACCGACGGGATCAATCCGGATTCCTGCCAGAACGTGCGCATCTCGGATTGCTACGTGAGCGCGGGTGACGACTGCATCACACTCAAAGCGGGCAACGAAGCGGAGCACCCGGACCGGCGCGCGCCCTGCCGCGACATCACCATCGTCAATTGCACTCTGGCGCACGGGCACGGCGGCGTGGTGATCGGCAGCGAAATGAACGGCGGCGTGCAGAACGTCGTCATCTCCAATTGCGTGTTCACCGGCACCGACCGCGGCATCCGGCTGAAATCCCGCCGCGGACGCGGCGGCATCGTCGAAGATATCCGCGCCAGCAACCTGATCATGACCGACGTCTTGTGCCCGTTTACCATGAACCTGTATTACGGATGCGGCGCGTGGGGGGATCCGGTGGTCTCCGACAAGCGGCCCCAGCCGCGCAACGAAGGCACCCCGCGCTTCCGCCGCATCCACCTGAGCCACATCACCGCCCGCGGGGTGAAATACACCGCCGGGTTCTTCTATGGGCTGCCCGAAATGCCGGCCGAGGAAATCTCCCTGAGCGATCTTTCGATCAGCCTGGCGGCCGGAACGGAAGGCGGATACCCGGAAATGGCCGACGGCCTGGAAAGGATGCAACAGGCGGGATTCTTCATACGGAACGTCAAAGGCCTGACCCTCGAGCATATAGAGATCGACGGGCAGACCGGCCCGGCATTCCGGTTGTTCGACATCGAGGGCGGAAGGATCGGCGCCTGCGGCACTTCCACGCCGAATCCCGGGTCACCGGTAATGCACCTGAACAACGTATCCCAGACACTGATCCACTCCTGCCGGACTGCGCCGGGGACCGATGTGTTCCTGCGCGTGGAGGGAGCCCGGACCGGGAAAATCACGCTGACCGGCAACGACCTGAGCCAGGTGCGGCGGGTGCTCGATGTCGCGGACGACGTGCCGCCCGGCTCGGTCGATCGGGATTCCTGCGGAGAAGGATGACGACCTCGCCGTTCGCTTTGCAGCGCCATCTGGATGGACTTTACGACGGCTGCCTGCGGCGATCGACTCCCTGGAGGCAAGAATCCCTGCGGGAAGAATTCCGGCGGATTCTCGGGCTGGAGGCGAGGAGTCTTCCGCCCGTGTCGGCCGAAGTGATCCATTCGGTCGAGCGGCCCAATCACACGGAAGAAAAAATCCGGCTCTCCGTCGGCGAAGACGTATCGATCTTAATTTACGTTCTGGTGCCCAAATCACGCCCGCCCCATAAACCGGTCCTGGCCTTTCCGGGGCATGAGCCCGGCATCCGGTATTGCATCGGGGAATTCCCGGATCCGGAGACGGCGCAAATCCACCGGACAGCGAACGATAATTATGCCGAGTACCTGGCGGGCTGCGGCTATCTTGTGGGCGCCGTCGAACAGCGCGGATTCGGGGAACGCCGGACCGGCACGGCGGGGGATCGGCAACCGGAACGTTCCTGCCGGGAGCTATCCTTTGCCTACCTGATGATGGGCCGGACGCTGATGGGCGAGCGCTGCTGGGACGGTATGTTCGCCGCCTCATACCTGCTTTCCCGTCCGGATGCGGCGCCGGGGGAATTGGGCGCGACCGGCCACTCGGGCGGCGGCGCCACGGCGCTTTGGCTCGCGGTGCTGGATGAGCGCATCCGCGCGGCGGTGGTATCCGGATATTTCTGCTCCTTCCGGGATTCGATCATGGCGATTGCCCATTGCGAATGCAACTATATTCCGGGTATTCTCAATCTGTCGGAAATGGGCGGTCTGGCGGCGACGGTTGCACCCCGGCCGTTGTGTATCGTGCACGGGCAGCAGGATCCAATATTCCCGTTTTCCGCCACGGCCCGCGAATTCGAGAAGGTGCGGCAGGCCTACGCGCGGAGCGGCGCGCCGGATGCGTGCCTGCTTGCGGCGCATCCCGGCGGGCACGCATATCACAATGACCTGAGCCGGGCGTGGTTTGACCGCTGGTTATCCTCACCCCCAGCCCCCGCTCCTGGCATTAGCCAGGAGAGGGGATAAGGGGGTGAGGAGGGAGTACGCTTATGAAAATCGTGACGTTTGGCGAAATCATGCTGCGCCTGTCCCCGCCGGGCTTTCAACGCTTCCGGCAGGCGCACGCGTTCGGGATCGTCTACGGGGGAGGGGAATCGAACGTGGCGGCGACCCTGGCGGATTTCGGGGAAGCGGCCGAGTTCGTGACCCGCCTTCCGCAGAACGATCTGGGCGAAGCGTGCCTCGCGACGCTTCGCGCCCGCGGCGTACAGACCGGGCATGTGGTGCGGGGCGGGGAAAGACTTGGGATTTATTTCCTCGAGAACGGTGCCGCGCAGCGCGGCAGCAAGGTCATTTATGACCGCGCCGGCTCCAGCTTCGCCGGCATTCAACCCGGCATGGTCGATTGGCCGGCCGTGCTGGCGGATGCCGATTGGTTCCATTGGACCGGGATCACGCCCGCCGTCTCGCAGAGCGCCGCGGAAACCTGCCTCGAGGCGGTCAAGACCGCCAGGCGGCTTGGAAAAACCGTGTCGTGCGATCTGAACTTCCGTGCCAAGCTGTGGAAGTGGGGCAAGCCGGCCGGCGAAGTCATGGCGGAGCTGGTTTCCCAATGCGATATTGCCGTCGGCAACGAGGAAGACGCCGATAAGGTATTCGGCATCCGGGCTCCGGAATCCGATGTCGCCGCCGGAATAGTGGAGGCGGAAAAATACAAGTTCGTGTGCGAAGCGCTGGTCAAGCGGTTCCCCCATCTGCAGACGGTCGCGGTCACTCTGCGCGGATCGCGCTCCG
This sequence comes from Anaerolineales bacterium, assembly GCA_049684495.1. Classification (GTDB taxonomy): domain Bacteria; phylum Chloroflexota; class Anaerolineae; order Anaerolineales; family RBG-16-64-43; genus JAFGKK01. The sequence goes on from JBAVFZ010000182.1 coordinate 16,515, forward strand.
CCAGCTATAACACTTGGTCGGGCGTGTTATGGACGAAAAACGGATTCTTTACCGCGCCGGTGTACGACATCCTGCCGATCGTCGACCGCGTCGGAACCGGGGACGCGTTCAGCGGCGGGTTGATCCACGGCTTGCGCGCCTATCCGGACGATCCGCACAAGGCGCTGCGATTCGCCGCGGCCGCCTCGTGCCTCAAGCACAGCATTCCCGGGGATTCCAACGTCGTAACGGCCGCCGAGGTGGAGCAACTGATGGCGGGCGACTCCTCGGGACGGGTTTCGAGGTAAGAACCGATGCGGCTGGTTACGTTTGATCTCGACGGTCAGGAACGGATCGGAGCGCAGGTGGAGCGTTCCGGGGAAAACTATGTGCTTGACTTGAACCAAGCCCAATCGGCGCTGCCGGCCGAAATGGACGCCTTCCTGACCGCCGGCATTCCGGCATTGATCATGGCTCGCAGGGCGCTGCAGGAGGCGAAGAAAAACGCGTTCCTTCCTGAACCAACAATTCAATTGACGGCGCCGGTTCCCTATCCGGGAAAAATCATCTGTCTCGGGCATAACTACCATGACCATATCGGAAAGGACCGGACTCAACCCTCCGAATTCCCGACCTTCTTCTGCAAGACCGGCAACACGGTGATCGGTCCGGGTGCGCCGATCGTGATCCCGCCGGAGACGGCGAAGGCGGATTTCGAAGCCGAGCTGGCGGTTGTGATCGGGAGGCGGGCGCGGCGGATTACCGAGGCGGACGCGCCGTCGTGCATCGCCGGCTACACCATCTTCAACGATGTAAGCGCCCGCGATTACCAGAAGCGCACCAGCCAGTGGATGATCGGAAAATCGTTCGATACTTTCGGCCCGATGGGGCCGGTTCTGGTCACGGCCGACGAAATCCCCGATCCGCATGCCCTGGATCTGGTGTTAACCCTGAATGGAGTAGTCCGGCAGAAAACCAACACCAGCCGCATGATCTTCACCATTCCGTTTCTGATCGCAACGTTAAGCGCGGTCATGACGCTCGAGCCGGGGGATGTGATCGCGACCGGGACTCCCGCCCACATTGCGGCCGCGCCGGGCGCGCCCGAATTCATGCAGCCGGGCGACATCGTTCGGATAACCGTGAAGAAGATCGGGGTGTTGGAGAATCCGGTGGTTGTGGAGGTGATCTCGGGACCAAAGTCCCCGGCTACGAACGCGCCGGGGTAACGGTGATCGTCATGCCGGCGCCTGCCCTCGCGCCTGCCCCCCGAGCGATGAGCATCGGTGGTTTTCCGATGCGAAGAATTCGCGAGGGGGGGAAGCATCCCGGCTCGCACCTGGTCTATGAGCCGGGATGGAAGTGAAGCGAGGGTGTACCTGGCCGGCATCCAGGAGTCAAAGAAGTAATTATTAATGTGTTCTGGACCCCGGCCAAGGACACGCCGGGGTAACGGTGATCGCCATGCCGGCGCCTGCCCTCGCGCCTGCCCCCCGAGCGATGAGCATCGGTGGTTTTCCGATGCGAAGAATTC
>JBAVFZ010000183.1:0-13687 GCA_049684495.1 Anaerolineales bacterium
GGCGAAAGCCGTAGCCCGCGCCGGATCCGCCACCGTTATCAGGCGGGGGGTCGTTCGGAGAAAATCCGGGCACCCCAACGAGTGAGGCTGGCAAACCAAACCCTGCACATTCACGCAGGGTTTTGTGTTTCCCAAAAAGCCGAACTTGGGTGGCACCACGAGCGAAAAGCCCGTCCCAAGAATGGGACGGGCTTTTGTATTTCCATCAGGCCGCACGCGGCCCGCTGCCGGGACGACATCCTATTCGAGCACTCATTTTCAAGGAGGAGATATGGTCGAAAAATCCAAGTTCCATTTAGGTGAACACGAGATCCCGAAGGCCTGGTACAACATCCAGCCGGATCTCCCCTATCCGCAGTCGCCCCCCCTGCATCCGGGGACCCTTGAACCGGTCACGCCGGATTTCCTCTCGGTGCTGTTCCCGATGAATCTGATCATGCAGGAAGTCAGCCAGGAGCGATACATCGAGATTCCGGATCCGGTGCGGGAAATCTACAAGCTCTGGCGGCCGACTCCGCTGATCCGCGCGATCCAGTTGGAGAAAGCTCTCGATACACCGGCTCACATTTACTTCAAGAACGAAGGCGTCAGCCCGGTCGGTTCCCACAAGCCGAACACCGCGGTGGCGCAAGCCTTCTTTAATAAGGAAGCCGGAACCAAAGCGCTTACCACCGAGACCGGCGCCGGACAGTGGGGCTCGGCCCTCGCCATGGGCTGCAACTTCTTCGATATCGACCTGGAAGTCTACATGGTCAAGGTCTCCTACCAGCAGAAACCATACCGCCGCATCCTAATGGAGAATTTCGACGCCAAGGTTTACGCCAGCCCGACCGACCGCACCGAGTACGGCCGCTCGGTCTTAAAGAAGGATCCGCAGAACGGCGGATCGCTGGGGATGGCCATCTCCGAGGCGGTCGAAGTGGCCGCCACTTCCGGCGGCGCCAAACGCTATGCGCTTGGCTCGGTTCTTAACCATGTGCTCATGCACCAAACGGTGATCGGCGAGGAAGCGCTCATTCAAATGGAAATGGCCGGCGAATATCCGGATGTGGTGATCGGCTGCGCGGGTGGCGGCAGCAACTTCGCCGGGATCGCCTTCCCCTTCATCCGCGAAAACCTCAAAGGCAACAAGAAGACCCGCATCATCGCGGTTGAGCCGCTGGCCTGCCCGTCGATGACCAAAGGCCTGTACGCCTACGATTACGGCGACACCGCCAAGATGGCGCCGGTGGTGAAGATGTACACCCTCGGCCATGGGTTCGTCCCGCCCGGGATCCACGCCGGCGGCCTGCGCTACCACGGCATGTCGCCGCTGGTCTCGGGGCTCTACGCCAACAAACTGATCGAAGCGGTTGCGGTGCATCAGATCGAAACATTCAAGGCCGCCAAGCAGTTCCTGCAGGCCGAAGGAACCACTCCCGCGCCGGAATCCTCGCACGCCATCTGCGTCGCGATCGACGAGGCGCTCAAGGCCAAGAAGGAAGGCAAGAAGAAGGTGATCGTCTTCAACCTCTCCGGCAACGGCTACCTCGATCTCGGCGCGTACGATTCGTTCAACCACGGGGCGCTGGAGGATTATGAGTACCCGGCCGAAGCGGTGGCCGAAGCGGAGAAGGATTTGCCCAAGGTCAAGAACGGAATGTAGGCTTAGGCATATTCCCGAGGGAGGGAATGTGATTAAGGAGGACACGCCGCCCGCGGGCGGCGTGTCCGTTTAAGATCAAGACCTTTTCACCGCAAAGGGCGCGAAGAAATTAGAAATTATTATAAAAACTTTGCGTTCTTAGCGTCTTTGCGGTAAAAAGGTTTTCGAGAGAAATTTTACAGAGGAAGTAAATAATCATTTTTCTTTGCGCTCTTCGCGCCCCTGGCCCAGCCCGACCAGGGCGGGCTTTGCGGTTACAGGGTTTCAAGACTCGCTTTTCTCTTCCGGCGGGAGCGGGGTCACCAGCACCTTATCCACCCGGCGCTGGTCCATATCCATTACTTCGAAGCGGAAGCCGCCCCAGTCGAGATGATCCCCGGCATGCGGAACCTCGCCGAGCTTGGTCATCACGAATCCACCGACGGTTTGAAAGGTCCCCTCTTCTTCGTCGGGCAGATGGTCTATTTCGAGTTTGTCTTTCATCTCTTCGATGCTCAGCGCTCCGCCCATCAGCCAGGAACCATCTTCACGCAGCATCACCTCCGGCTCGTCCGGTTCGCCCTTGGCGGGCAAATCCCCGACGATCGCCTCGAGGATATCGGTGCTCGTGATCACCCCGGCGACGCTGCCGAATTCATCGGTGACCATGGCGTAATGATCGCCCGTTCCCTTGAATTGCTCCAGCGCCTGCAGCGCTTCGGCGCTTTCCGGTATGAACAGCGGCGCGCGCAGCAGCTTGCGCAGGTCCACCGGTTCACAGGAGAACCCCTGGGCCAAAAGGTCTTTGGTATGCAGGATCCCGATGACGTTATCCAGCTCGCCCTGCGCCACCGGGAAACGCGTGCGGTGGCTGTTGAGAATCTGGTCGTGGAGGACGGCCGGCGGCTCATCCAAATCGATCCAGTCGACATCCGGGCGCGGGGTCATGAGCGCGCCCACGCGCTGGCTTCCCATACGGAAAACGCCTTCCACCATCTCCTGCTCGGCTTCTTCGAAAACCCCCGCCTGCGTGCCCTGCTCGATCAGGAAATTAATCTCATCCTCGGTCACGGGCGGTTCGACGGCGGGGCGGATGCCGAGCATCCGGACGATGAGGTTGGAGGACCCGGCCAGAATGCGGACCAGCGGGGAAGCCAGGTTCGACAAGGCGCGCATCGGGCCGGCCATCAGCATGGCCAGCCGTTCGGAGGAATGCAGCGCCAGCTGTTTGGGAACCAGTTCGCCGATCACCAGGGTCAGGAAGGTCAGCGTCAGGACGACCAGCGTGAAGGCCAGTGCGTCGGAATAAGGGGCGAGCAGGGGAACGGCGGCGATCCACTCCGCCAGCCGGCGGGCGAGCGTCGCTCCGCCGATGGCGCCGGCCAGCGTCCCGATCAGCGTAATGCCGATTTGGACCGTGGCCAGAAACCGGTCCGGGTGTTCCGCCATTTCCAGCGCGGTCCGCGCGCGCTCGTTGCCATTATCCGCCAGCGGCTGCAACCGGGATTTGCGCGCCGAAACCATGGCGAATTCCGACATCGCGAACAACCCGTTGAGGACGATTAATAGGAGCAGGAGGATGATCTCTAGCACGAACCCTTCCATGCCGGAAATTCTAGCATAAGTGCGGTTCGGCGGCTTTCAACGGGAAGCGCGGATGCGAAAGGCGCCTAGACCGAGGCGGCGGGAACGGTGAAATGGAATATGGATCCCTTGTGCAATTCGCTTTCGAACCAGATCCTTCCACCGTGCATCTCCACCAGGTTGCGGGTGATGTGCAGGCCGAGCCCGGTGCCCGGCAGGTCGCGCACCGTCCCGTCCTCCGAGCGGAAAAATTTCTGGAAGATGCTTTTCTGCTCCTGTAGCGCTATCCCCAGGCCGCTGTCCTGGATGAAGCAATGGACGACTTCCGGCGGGCCGGCCGGGTCCCAGCGGTTGGGCGAACGTTCGGCGGCGATCCGCAGCGAACCGCCGTGCGGCGTGTATTTGTGCGCGTTGCTGGCCAGGTTGGTCAGAATCTGGATCAGCCGGCCGCGGTCCACCCAGACCGGCGGCAGATCGGAAGGGATATCCAAAGACAATTTCTGGTCCTTGCCTTCGATCTGGGAGCGCAGCGCCTCGATCACTTCCTCGAGCGCGGGAGCGAGCGACACCGCCGCGAATTCAAGCTTTAACCGGCCGGATTCGATCCGGGAAACATCGTTTAGGTCCGAAACCAGCGCCGCCATCCGGTCCACGTTAAGCCGGATGGTGGCGAGGAAATTTGCCTGCGGCTGGCTGACCGGACCGACTGCCCCCTGCGCCACCAGGTCGGTGTATCCTCGGATCGAGGTCATCGGTGTTTTCAATTCGTGGGCGACAAAGGAGATGAACTCGCTTTTGGCCTGGTTGGCGCTGCGCACTTCGGCGTACAACTGCGCATTCGAGATCGCGATCGCCGCGTGAGAAGCCATCCGCTGCAGGAATTCCACCGCCGGGGGGGAAATGGCGTCTTCTGAATCCGATTCCAGGAGCAGCACCCCGAGCGTTTGGGTGTTCCGGCGGATCGGCAGGAACAGGGACGTCCGGCCGATGGGAAGCAAGCCCGGAGCGATGGACCCTTCGGCGCGGCGCAGAATTGGCCTCCCGGACCGGATGGATTCCTGGAAGCCGACCGAGTCGAACGGAAGCCGGCTTTTTTCCTCCGGCCCGGTGCCCTCCGGATAACCGACGGCCGCTTCGATCTCCAATGCCTCATCCATGACGAGGACGGCCAGTCCGGCGGCGGCATCCGCGTAACGGACCGCCCAATCCAGGGTGATCGCCATCGCTTCCACCGGATCCGAAACGCTGTTTAATTCCTGATCCAGGTTTTGGAGCGAGGTTAATTCCTCCGCCAGGATGGCGGATTCGGCGTCGGCCGGCGCGCGCGAACGGGGTTTTTCCAGCGCGGCGGCGGCCAAAACGGCATACTCGTATAGCAGGATCCGCTCGGTTTCCTGCGGCGGCGAGGATCGAAGCGGATTCCAAAAAACGATCCAACCGGAGATCCGTTCTTTCACCCGCAGCGGCAGAGATACCCCGCCGAGAAACGGCGAACCGCCCTGCCGGGTGAGGGATCGGAACGGGTCGTCCTCGACCAGGCTATCGACGAACATCAGCGGATCGCCCGCGGCGGTTTTGGTGAAGGGATGATCCACCCCGATCGGTGGAAAGTTATCGGTGACATCCGGGGTGCCGGATTGACGCGCGAGAATCCAGAGTCCGGAAGGAGAGGGTAGGAACAACAAGGCGGCCTGGCAGGGCAGGAGTTCGCGCGCGCCGGCGAGGATGGAATCGGGCAGATGATCGCGTTCCGGGGTGCCGAGGATGCGGCGCGACGCGTGCAGGAGGTTCGCCAGCAGCGCCGACTGGCGGGCGGCTTCTTTCTCCAGCCGGGCTTTGGCGATCGCCGGCCCCGCAATCTCGGCCACGGATGCCAGCTGCGTCTGTTCGGGCTGGGTGAAGGGCGCGCCGCGCGCCAGCAGGATCGCGCCGATGACGGAAGCGCCCGCCGAGAGCGGCAAGCCGGCCCAGGCCATCGGCGGTTCGCGCTCGGGCAGATCGTGCATCCGGCAGGCTTCGGAATAATCCTCCGCCACCAGCGGGCGTCCGGTGCGGACGACCTCTCCGGCCAGATCCTCCGCCCCGGGAAAGGGAGAGCCTTCCCGGTCGGTGCGGCGGGTACCGTTCTCGAAATAATAGGCGTAGTACAGAGCGCCGGAATTTTCCTCCGCCAGGGCAATGCGGAAGGAAACCGCCGGGATCCGGCGAAGGATTTGAGAGGAGACCAACTCCAAAAGAATGTCGAGATCGGAGGTCGAGTGAAAGGTTTGCGCCAGGCGCAGGATCAGATCCTTCGGATCCTCCGGCTCTCCGGTTTCCTGCCCCGATCCGATCTCTGCGACGGAAAGCTCCGGCGGCGGCACCGAACCGGCTTCAGCGGCCGTTCCGGCCCGCGACGGCTGGACGGATTTGAGCGTCAATGGGGCGTCGATCAGCCGGCGCAGCCATTGCCGCACCGGCAGGAAGAGCAGTGCGAACAGTATCAGGGAACCCGCGGGAATCAGCGGATGCGTGTCCGGAAACGCCGCGATTAAAAGCAGCGTGCAGCCGATAACCACCAGCCCGTATCCGGCATCCAGGAAAAAAGAGTATCCGTCGGATATCGGGCGGCGAGGATCGATCGGGTGATCTCCCGCGGAATTCATCACAAGTTATTTTACCGTGATGGAAGGTTCAGCATCTGGCCGGGATGGATGGTATACGGCCAGGTGATCCCGTTGGCGGCGGCGATGTCCGGCCAGGAAAGCCCATAGGTCCGGGCGATGGCGGCCAGCGTGTCGCCCGGCTGAACGATGTACGCGGCGGGGATGGGGGTGGCGCCATCCACGGACGGCTGCGGGAGCGGCTGAGCCGGAGCCGGGAATCCGCCGAGGAGAAGCAGCTGTTGGCCGGGGTAAATGGTGTAGGGCGGATACAGGTTATTGACACCGGCCAGCTCAAGCCACGGGACTCCGAGGCGGCCGGCGATTGTCCGGAGTGTATCGCCCGGCTGAACGGTGTAAAAGGACGGCGTTCCGGAAGGTGATACGGCGGAGGAAGTTAGGAGCAGCGGTTGGAGCCGGATGCCGCTGCCGGTGACGGCCATGTTCCCGAGCACCGCCCAGGAACTTAGGAATTGGTCCCGGGCCGCGCGCCGCACTCGTCCATCGTAGGCGTCCACCACGGTGAAGGTTTCCGGATCATACCCGGTGAGGATCCCGGTATGCGCGAAGGAAGCGGCCGGATAGGTTGATCCGTCGACGGAAGAAAGGATAGAGGCCGCCGTTACCCGGAATCCATACACATACCAGACGATCACCGGCCGGCCCAGGGCGATCTCCGTTTTCAATTCGAATTCGGAAAGGTTGCGGCGGGCGGCGGCGGGAAGGCCGTAGGCTTCCTTTAAGAGCGTCGCCACCGGGCCGGCGTAAACGCCGTAACCGCGGGGCGGGAGATTGCCCGGGACATCATGGACATCGCCGACGTAACCGGTCTCGGGATTATCGGTCCGCGGCAGTTGATTGAAGAAGGTGATTTCGTCGACGTACACGCCCCAAAACGCCGCCCAGTCCGCCGCGGACCGTGAGGCGCAATCCAGCGGCAGCGTTTGCGGATGTCCGGCTATTCCCGAAAGGACGGCCGCCGCCGGAAGGTCGAAGGCGCGAACCGGAAGAGGAAGCAGCACCGCGGCAAGGATCGCCGTGCACATTAACGATCGGCTCAGCATGATCTTATTCTAAACCTGTTTCAATATTCGGCCCCGAAGGGTTGACCCCCTTGAAATTTATCCCGCCTTCGCGGGATGAAGAATACCCATTGGCTTGCGGCGAGGCTATTCATAATTTGAAATCTCTGAAAATGGGTGTCACTTTCAGAGATTTCGATTTGAATTCTTCAGATTGAAATTGGATTGAATTTATGGCGATCTCCAATTGCGCACGGCGTCCTAATAATTGGAATCCGGTATCTGCTCAGGCCGGGAAGAGAGTACACGGATAACCCCGTTCGCATATACCGCTCACGAGGCGGGCACGGAGAAGAGCCGATTACACGAATTCGTAAAAAAATTGGTGTTTTCGGCTCTTTTCGGTGTTTCTGTGTACAAGAAAGAGAAATCAGGCTGAGTAAATACGAAATCCGCAATAATCCTTTTTAAAAATCAATAAATCCTGTCAACCCAATAAATCCCGTCCATTTCCCCGGTTTTTAGGCTAAAAAAACGCTTTGATACAATACACACGCCAATGCCGGGATTCCGCCGGCCGGAACCACGAGAAGGATTCCCGATGAAGCTGATCCTCGCATCCGCTTCCCCGCGCCGGCGGGAGCTTCTGCGGCAGTGCGGCATCGACTGCGACGTGATGCCCGTTTTTGCGGATGAGCTTGCCCGGGCGGATGAAAAACCCGAGGAGACGGCGCTGCGCCTCGCCCGCGAGAAGGCCCGCCTGGCGCTTGGACGCATGGGTGGACGCGGGGGATGGATCCTGGCCGCGGATACCATCGTGGCCGACGGCGGGGAGATGCTCGGCAAGCCACGCGATGTAAAGCAGGCGGAGGCGTTTCTTCTGCAGCTGCGCGGCCGCGAGCACCGGGTGATCACCGGCGTATGCCTGTTGCGCGCGCCGGAGGGTGCGGAAACGACCGAGCTCGCGATCACCGCCGTCCGCATGCGGGATTATTCCGCGGTCGAGCTGGCGGAATATCTGGCAAGCGGCGACGCGCTGGACAAGGCCGGGGCGTACGCGATCCAGGATCCGTCCTTCCAGCCGGTGGGATCCATCGCCGGATGTTACACTAACGTGGTGGGGCTTCCCCTTTGCCTCGTGTACGCGTTGCTGGAGCGCGCGGGGGAAACACCGGATCGTCCGCTTCCGGAAGGCTGCCGGGCGGGGGGCGCGTGCGGTTTCGCCCAGCTTCCGGACCGAAAATAACAGGAGAGTGCCGTTTTGAAGAAATGGATTATTCCCGCGCTGACCGTGATCGCCATCGTGCTTGCCGTTGTGCTCGTCCGGCCGCTGCTCGCCGGAAGCAGCACGGTGACCCTCGATCCGATGGCCGTGACGGAGGCGCTCGGTATCGGGATCACCAAGGCGCCGACGCCCGAATCGGCCGCGCGCGCGTTCCTCGACGGCTGGCAATCCAAAGATTCCGCCAAGATGTATTCGCTGCTCTCCACGCTGAGCCGGGACGCCATGTCGGAGACGGATTTTTCGGCGTTCTACGAAGATGTCGGCTTGCAGACCACCCTGCGTTCCCTGGATTACAAAATCCTCTCGGTCGAGATGACGCCGACCGAGGCGACGGTGCTATTTGAAGTCACCCTGCACACGATCCTGGTGGGCGATATCACCAAACAAACCCGGATGATGCTGAAATTCCAACAGGGAGGCTGGAAGGTGGCCTGGGACGAAAAAACCGTCCTGCCGGAACTTGAGAACGGCAACAAGCTGTTGATGCATCGCGATTATCCCGCGCGCGGGAACATCTACGATCGCAATGGGCTGGCGCTCGCGGCCGAAGCCGAGGCGGTGGAGATCGGAATCGTCTCGGGCGAGATCAACGACGAGGAGCAGGTGGCCGCCTATGTCGCGCTGGCGCTTAAAATTCCGCGCGAGATGGTCCGCCTGATGATCGACTACGATCACCCGGATTGGTATATTCCGGTTGGCGACGTGGCCAAGGCGGATATCGAGGAATATTACGGGACACTGCGCAACCTCGGCGGCGTGCGCTTAACGACGACCATGATGCGCTACTATTTCGGGGGAGGGGTCGGCTCGCACGTGATCGGTTACACCCAGCAGCCGTCAACGGAAACAAAATCATATTATCAATCGATCGGATATGCCGGGCACGAACGGGTCGGAGTAAGCGGTTTGGAATATTGGGGCGAGCAGTATCTGGCGGGGAGGCAGGGCGGGCAGTTGTGGGTGACCACGCCGACCGGATCCAACCTGGCGATGCTCGCACAGTCCAAGCCGCAGGCCGCGATGGCCATCTACACCACGCTCGACCGGGATCTGCAGCAACAGATGGAACAGACGCTGATGGGTCCGTTCACCGGCGCGGCGGTGGTCCTCAGCCGCAATACCGGCGAAGTGCTGGCGATGATGTCGAGCCCCGGGTACGACAGCAACCTGTTCGATCCGGGCAGCTTCAACGGCTCGTATAACAACGGCGCCCTGGTGCAGTCGATCATCAACGACACGCGCCACCCGCTGGTCAACCGGGCGACACGCGGGCTCTATCCGCTCGGCTCGGTATTTAAAATCATCACCATGGCCGCCGGCCTGGAATCCGGACTGTTTGAAGCGGATACCGTTTATAACGATGTGGACGGATATTTCCGGGAGCTCGAGGGTTTTAACGGCACCGACTGGACGATAGAGAAAGGTGTGAAAGCGCACGGGAAACTCACGCTGGAGCAGTGCCTGGAGCGCTCCTGCAATCCGTGCTTCTGGCACGTCGGGTTGACGCTGTATTACAAGGACGCCTGGCTGGTTCCGAACATGGCGATGGCTTTCGGCTTGGGTTCGGCGACCGGGATCAGTTTCGTGGAAGAGGAAGCCGGCTTCGTGCCCAATCCCGGCTGGAAGCACGATACGGAGGGCGCGGATTGGACCGGCGGCGACGCGCTCAACCAGGCGATCGGCCAGGGTTCGCTGCAGGTGACGCCGTTGCAGGTGGCGGATTTCGTCGCCGCGGTCGGGAACGGCGGGACGCTGTTCCGCCCGCAGATGATCCTTTCCATCCGCCCGCCGATCGGCGATGCGGTGCTTACTTTCAAACCCGAAGTCCGCGGGAAGCTCCCGGTCAGTCCGGAGAATCTGGCCGCGATCCAGCGTGGAATGACGGCGGTGGTGAACAACGTCAAGGGAACCGCACGAGCCCGCTTCTACGGTATCTCCGACCTCGTCCGGATCGCCGGGAAGACCGGCACCGCCCAGACGACCGAATTCGATCTTCCGAATTCCTGGTTTGTCGCCTACTCGTTCAGCGAGAAGCCCAATAAGCCGGACATCGCCGTGGCCGTGATCGTCGAGCGGATCGGCGAGGGATCCACCTATGCGGCTCCGATGGCGCGGCGGATTTTCGAGATCTACTTCCAGGGGCGCCCGACCTCGTTTTACGCGTGGGAATCCGAATACGGGATGCGCGGGACGAGCACGCCGGAAGAGACGGAAACGCCGGCCGAGGAGACCGTCATCAGCCCGTAGAGCAATCCACCGGCGAAGGGGATCATGCAGTATCAACATCCGGAATGGGACAAGACGGCCAGGTCCAACGCCTGGAAGCGGCGCGCCGAAACGGCGGTTCTCGCGATTCTCGTCATCGCCGGAGTCATCGCCGTCGTCGGCTGGCTGAGGCCCGGATTCCAACTCTTCCCGGGATCCTCCGCTTCCACTCTCACGCCTTCGGAAACGGAAATTCCCCATCCTCCGTCGCCGGAGGGCGCCGCGCGCGCCTTCCTCGACGGCTGGCAATCCAAAGATTATTCCAAAATGTATTCGCTCCTCTCCACCCCGGCCCGCGATGCGCTATCCGAAGAGGAGTTCACGGCCTTCTACAAGAATGTCGGCCTGCAAACCACGCTGCGTTCGCTGGATTACGCCATCACCTCGGTCGAGGTGACGCCGACCGACGCGACGGTGCAATTCGAAGTCACCCTGCGCACGGTCATTCTGGGGGATATCACCGAGCCGACCCGGATGCTGCTGAAGTACCAGCAGGACGCCTGGAAGGTGGTATGGGACGGGCAAACGGTCCTGCCGGATTTGGAAAACGGCAATAAGCTGGTGCTGCACCGGGAAGCACCCGCGCGCGGCAACATCTACGACCGGGAAGGGCTGCCGCTCGCCGTCGAAGCCGAGGTGGTGGAGGTTGGGGTCATCCCGGGCGAGATCACCGACGAAGACGCCGTCCTCGCGCGGCTTTCGGCGGCGCTACGCGTGCCGCGCGAATTGATCCGCCTGAAGATCGCCGAATCCATGCCGGATGAATATCTCCCGGTCGGGGAAACCGGCGCGGAAGATATTCCCGGCGGATATGAGTCGCTCGCGGCTTTGGGCGGTGTTTATGTGAACACGTCCACCCGGCGCTATTACTACGGCGGCGGTGTCGGTTCGACCGTCGTGGGCTACACCAGCAAGATATCCACCGAACTGCTCGCGGATTACCTGGCGCGCGGATACTCGGGTAATGAAACCGTCGGCATGTCCGGCCTGGAAAAATCGGCCGAAGCCGACCTGGCCGGCGGGCAAGGCGGCACGTTGATGCTGACCGGCCCGGACGATACTCCCCTCAAGATCCTGGCGAAAGCCGAACCGAAGCCGGCCATGGACGTGTACACGACTCTCGACCGGGATCTGCAGGCGCAGATCGAACGGACCGTGCTGGGCCCGTACAATGGCGCGGTGGTCGTGCTCAACCGCAACACCGGCGAAGTGCTGGCGATGGTCTCGAGCAAGCGCTACGATAACAATTTGTTCACCCCGGGCAGCTTTAACGGCGGATATCTGGTGCAGGGCATCCTGAACGATCCGGACGGCCCGTTGAACAACCGGGCGGCGACCGGATCGTATCCGCTCGGCTCGGTGTTCAAGATCATCACCATGGCCGCCGGGCTGGAATCCGGCCTGTTCACTCCCGAATCCGTTTACGACGACGCGACGGGAATCTATGTCGGCGGCGACGGAGTCGAGCGCACGGATTGGACGGTCGAGAAGGAAATGAAACCGCACGGGAAGATCACCTTCGAGCAATGCCTGGTGCAATCCTGCAACCCGTGCTTCTGGAACGTCGGAGAGACTCTCTACAATAAGGATCCGATGCGGGTGTCCGATATGGCGGCAGCCTTCGGACTGGGATCCGCGACGGGGATCCCCGGTCTGGATGAATTTGCCGGCGTCGTACCCGGTCCGGGTGGAACGGCTTGGAACGTCTCGCACGCGCTCGACCAGGCCGTCGGACAGGGAAGCTTGCTGGTGACTCCCCTGCAGGTTGCGGATTTTACCGCGGCGGTCGGGAACGGCGGAACACTTTACCGTCCGCAGATCCTGCTTTCCATCCGGCCGCCAGAAGGCGATCCCGTTCTTTCCTTCAGCCCGGCCGTTCGCGGCTTGCTGCCTCTCCAGCCGGCCAACCTGGAGGTCATCCAGCGCGCGATGCGCGGCGTGATATACGATCCGAAAGGAACCGCCCGGGCGCGGTTCGCCGGAATATCCGGCTCGGTTAAGATCGCCGGAAAGACCGGGACGGCGCAATCCGGAATCGAAGATCCGCACTCATGGTTCGTCGCTTACACGGACAATCAGGGAACTTCCAAACCGGATATCGCGGTGGCGGTGATCGCGGAATACGCCGGCGAGGGATCCACCTATGCCGCGCGCATGGTCCGCCGGGTGTTCGAGATCTATTTCTTCGGCCGTCCATCCACGCTCTACCCGTGGGAATCCGAGTACGGGATCCGCGCCACCGACACGCCGGAAGCGTCAGAGGAACCGACTCCGGCGCCCCCTCCCGGAAATCCCTGATTAATCCCATGGATGAGCTGCTTCAAGGCTTGGTCGTCAAGTCGCAATCCGGTTTCTACACCGTGCGGACCGATCGCGGAAATATAACCTGCCAGTTGCGCGGGCGGCTGAAGAAGAAGCGCGTCGCGACGGACATCGCCGCGGTCGGCGACCGGGTGATGGTGCTCCCCTCCGCCGACGGGACCGCCTCGATCGAGGAGATCCTTCCGCGCAGCCGGGTGCTTTCCCGCTCTTCGCCCTCGACCGGCGGACGCCGCAGTTATGCCAAGGGCGGAACCGAGCAGGTGATCGTCGCCAATCCGGAACAGGCCGTCTTCATCTTCGCCTGCGCCGAACCCGAACCGCACCTGCGCATGCTCGACCGCTTCCTGGTCGTGGCGGAGCGGGCGAAAATCCCGGCCGTCGTCTGCGCCAACAAGGTCGACCTGGTGGAAGCGGATGAGCCCGAGAAACGGTTCGGGATTTACCGCAAAGTGGGTTACCCGGTGATCTATACCTCCGCCCGGACCGGCGTGGGGGTGGATCCGCTCCGGGCGCTCCTGCGCGGGAAGCTCAGCGTGCTTTCCGGGCCTTCGGGCGTCGGAAAATCGAGCCTGCTGAACGCGATCCAGCCCGGGCTCGGGCTTGCGGTCAGTCATATTAGCCAACTGCTGCAGAAGGGCCGCCACACCACCGTCGCGCCGGAGCTGATCGAGCTCGTGGAGGGCGGTTTTGTGGCGGATACCCCGGGCCTGCGGGCGATTGCGTTTTGGGATATTGACCCGGAGGAGCTGGACGCGTACTTTCCGGAGATCCGTCCATTCGTCGAAGATTGTTCCTTCCACGACTGCACGCACGAGAATACGCCGGGTTGCGCCGTGAAACGCGCGGTCGAAGAGGGGAAGGTCAGCCCGGAACGATATGATTCCTTCCTGCGGCTGCGACGGGGTGAAACCTGATTCTCCCTAGCGTCTCTGCGTCTTAGCGC
>JBAVFZ010000184.1:0-5405 GCA_049684495.1 Anaerolineales bacterium
GTTAAATCCTGCACGTATTGGCGCAGGTACGGCCAGAGCAGGACGGACGAGTCTAAATTACGAAACTGCTCGATGGCTTCTGATTTCAGCATCTCTGGATTAACGGTCGTGGCAAACCTTCCTTCAACGCTGACCTTTAACCGGCAGCCATTCTTTTCCCCGGACGGTATTATGCCATCGAATGCAAGCAGAATTCCAAAATCCTTTGAATCAAGGGGTTCATTGCCTTTTATGAGGGCGAAATTAAAAACGGCTTTTCCCTGTTTCTCTTCGGCAAACTCACAACGCTCCGTATGCACTTCGTACAAACGGACATTTACAAGTTGGAATGGAAACCGATCAACCGCCGGAGCAGGTTTTTTAGCTTGCGTCATTTCAGCAGGCATATTTCCCCTTGCCTTCCATTATTGGGCGCATTGGAGCTTTTTCCAATGTCCATCCGGCCGGTTTGGGTTCAACAACCGGTTGATTGGTTTTTTGGATCACGTAATCATCCCATGGGATCGGGAAAATTTTACCTGGTAGTGGGTAAACTTCGTCATAGGCCTTGAATTGATCGTAACGAGCATACCAACTACCCATGGATTGGTTAATCAGCGTTACAACAAGTGAGTTTAGGCTAACGCCTTCCGCTTCCGCACGATGGGACAACTGGCGGTGGAGAGTCTTGGCCAGGCGCAGAACGAACTTGCCGCTAAATTGCTCCACCTCAACCGGCTTTGGTTCATTGATCGGAATCCCGTCTTCCAATGCCACCTCAAGCCAAAGACGTTTGGCATCCTCGATCATGGGCCAGAGCTCGGCGAGAGAATCCGCGGAGGTCATGCAGCCGGGTAAATCGGGAATAAGCGCGGCGTATCCTTTGCCTTCTTCATCCGGATAGACTTCCACTTTATAAGGAAGCCCCATGTAATACTCAATCGATTTCCTAGTCATTTTGCTGCTCCTGCAGCTCTTGAATGGCAGACAACACCTGAGTGACGATCATGATGTGAAGAGGATTCTGTCGGGAAGGTATTGTCAGCGGCCTTGGTAGAGCAAGTTGCGAGTGGTTGAAAATCCGATGGTCTCCCCTGCCTGCTCTCTCATGGAAACCCCACGCGATCAGCAGATCAACGATCTCCTGTGGCGAAACATTTCGTTTATGGTTCCTCGCTTTCGCAAGAAGGGCTTCTTTTTTATCCAATCATCCCCCTATTGGGTAAGAACTATGATACTACCTATAGTATCACATGTCAAGATATCAGATTCCCCTAAAAAGCAGGAAAACAGCCTTTTCCAGGGATTTATATCCTATTGCAGCGAAATAATTTCTACGGACGGGAACTAACACAATGTGCCAGGGCAATTATCTTCGAGATGTGACCATAAAGATCTTGTCAATTCCAGACATCTGGCCATCCGGTTTTCCCTCATCGCCTGATAGAGCGGCTCTTCTCTACCGCTAATCTTCAGGCAGACCTTGTTATGCCGCCCGTCGTAGACCACGCAGATTCGCGAATGCAATTCGAATTGGTCTCGTATTCGCATCATCCTCTTCCCGGCCGCCGGGAAATCAGGTGCGTAAGCCGACACCCTATCCGCCCAACACTTCCAGGTTGCCGGCTTCATAAACGCGCGGCGGGCTAGAATCTGGCTTGGCACAATGAGAATGTCTTTAAAGGTTGATTCGCAGGCCTGTCAGGTCGTATGGATCTGACAGGTCTCTTTTGGTGAAATATGCATCCCGGTAACTCCCGCTCCTTCAATTTCACCGCGCGCCGCTCCTCCAGCTAGTGTAAAATCAATCCATCCTAACTTTATAAAGGGGACCCTCATGAAATCCTCCTTTCGCTTTCTCCCTCTCCTGGCCGCCTCCCTGCTCGCCGTGAGCTGCTCCACATTCCTGGATATTCTCCTCGGCGGCAACGCGGTGGAAGCTTCCGCCAATGTGATCACCGAGACGCGCGAGGCCTCCGGGATCAGCGGCGTCGATATGCGCGCCATCGGCAGGGTAGTCATTTCCCAGGGCGACGCCGAATCCCTCACCGCCCGCGGCAGCGATAACATCCTCGCGATGATCACCACATCGGTCCGGGGCGGCACGCTGGTGATCGAGATGGAAAAGAACTTCGCCATCAAAGGCCTGAACGACTCGACCACCCCGGTCTTCACCATCGTGGTCAAAGATCTCTCCCGGATCAAGTCGAGCGGCTTCGGCGAGTTGGACCTGGACGGCCTCACAGCCCCCCGCCTGGAGGCCACCTTTAGCGGCGCCGGGAAGGTCGCCTTGCGCAATCTCGCCCTCGAAGAGCTCCTGCTCGATCTCGGCGGGGTGGGCGACGTGACGCTTTCCGGTTCGGCGGTTGCGGCTGAGATCCACTTTTCCGGCGTGGGCACACTCGACGCCGCCGATCTGAAAATCCAAACCGCCGCCGTCTACCTCTCGGGTCCGGGAAATGCCACACTCTGGGTGACAGAGAATCTCAAAGGGGTGATTTCCGGCTCCGGGAACGTCGAATACTACGGCGATCCCAAGACCGACACGGGAAGCACCGGCTCGGGCAGTTTCAAAGCGCTGGGAGGAAAATAATTTTTTAAAGATACCAATTCATTATCGGAACCCGGATCGTAATCATCCGCATTCAAAGGACGCATCATGCCCTCCCGCCGCACCTTCCTCAAAACGCTTGGCCTGCTCGGCTTGACCGCCTGTTCCCGTCCGGCCGTCGACGCGACCCCGTCGGCAAGCCGGGAAACCGGGACGCCTCGAACGCTTCTGCCGACTTCGACAAGAGTTACACCCTCGCGGACCGCTCCCGCGTTGCCGACCCCAACCCGGACCATGTGCCGGACGGGAAGCGGCGAAGCCGCCTTCCTGGCGGGCCACGAGGTTTTTCGCGGGGATACTTCCCGCAACGTGATCCTGATGACTTACGACGATTTCGCGTTCACCACCGGAGCCGCAGGGGACAACTTCGACAAGATCCTCTCGGCCTACAAGGACCTGCGCTGCAAGACGACCTTCTTCCTCCCGGGCGGATACGAAAATGTGATCTCGCTGGATTTGATGGCGCCGGTGATCGAACGGATCGTGACGGAGGGCCATGCATTCGGGTGCCACGGCCTTTTCCACGTGCCCCAGACTCCCATCCCGGATGACTCACTGCGCGCAAACACCGAGCAGTGGCTCAAGATCGTTCGCGCCATCCTCCCCGGCTACGCCGTGCGCTGGTTCCGGGCGCCGTTCGGCGATACCGACGCGCGGGTCCGCGCGGTCTACGCCGAGTACGGGATGCAGTCGGTGAAATGGTCGGTCGAATCCAACGGGATGATCCAGGATACGCTCCGCCATGTGATCGACACCGCCCGCCCGGGCGATATCGTCCTGAGCCACAGCCAGCGGGAATTCGACGCGAACTACGCCCGGACGATCCTCGCCTTTCTGCTGGATCGGGGCTTCTCGGTCGAGTCGGTCGAAACGGGCCTGGCGCCGGGGGATTATTATCACGATCCTTGTGTCATAGATTAGGCTGACCTTAAAAAACGAAGGGTATCTCTATTCAGGTGCATACGACCAGTACGCGGATTGCGCGGGGAAAAACGGATTGCGCGGATTATTTTATTGGGCAATCCGCGAAATCCGCAGATTCCGCGTAATCCGCGTACCAAAGGTTTAAATATTTTGTTCGCCGTGGTAGATACACCGAAATAATTTTAGCCGCTATGCTATACTAATCTCATGCATCCGTATTCCTCCGATACCCATCCCCGCATGGAAGCCCTGCAACTCCGCCTGTTGCGCGAGGCGCCCCCGTGGCGCAAGATGGAAATGCTGGCGGAATTGAACGCCGCCGCGAACACGCTGGCGCTGGCCGGCCTGCGCCGGCTCCATCCCCGTTATGATGAGACCGAGTTGCGCCGCGCCCTGGCGGATCTGCTGCTGGGCGAGAAAATGGCGCGCAAGGTTTACGGGTAACCCCCATGGTGCCCTCCCCCATCGCCGTCACGCTGAAAGTGACCGCGATCCTCGAGGAATTGCATGTCCCGTATTTTATCGGCGGATCGGTTGCAAGCACGCTTTATGGCATGGTGCGCACGACGCAGGATTCCGACCTGATCGCGGACCTGCGGTCTGAACATATCCGGCCGCTGGCTCTTGCGCTGGAAGGCGAATTTTTTATCGATCCGGAATTGGTCACCGACGCCGTCGCCCGCCGCGCGAGCTTCAACATCATCCACCGCGAAAGCATGTTCAAGGTGGATGTTTTTATTCCCCGGGAAACCGCCTTCATTAAAAATCAATTCGCCCGCGCCCGCCGGGAAATCCTTTCCGCCGATCCGGAAGCGCGCGCGTACGTGGCCACCGCGGAAGACGTCCTGCTCGCGAAACTGGATTGGTACCGCCTGGGAGGAGAATCCTCCGAACGGCAGTGGCGCGACGTGCTGGGCGTCCTCAAGCTGCAGGCGGATACGCTCGACCGCGATTATTTGCGCCGCATGGCGGAAGAATTAAAAGTGGGAGTTCTCCTCGATCTCGCGCTGAGCGAGGCGCGGCCGCGAGAGTAGCCGGTTTCGCGGGCGTCTGACTATTTCGCCCTGCGAATACCCTTAAGACAAATCAGGTTTCTAAACGCCCTGGCGCCGGGGGATTATTACAAGGATCCGTGCGGTGTGGGGTAATCCGCCGGGAACGATTATCGGCCGTAGGGGCGACCCGATGGGTCGCCCCTACGCAATCGGTTTATAATCAATCGGATAAAAAAAACAATCCAGGGGGATTAAAATGCCATACGATCCATTAAGTCATTATCGTCGTTCCATCCGATTACCCGGGTACGATTACACCGCGCCGGGCGCGTATTTCATTACGATCGCAACACACAACCGGCAAACAATATTCGGCGAAATTATTGATGGCGTAATTCAATTAAACACATGTGGTGAAATCGCGCGTGATGAATGGGTGAAAACGGCGGCAATCCGTCGCGAAATTGCATTGGACGAATTCGCGATCATGCCAAATCATATGCATGGGATTATCGTGATCGATGGCGTTCGTAGGGACACGGCGTCGCCGTGCCCCTACGGGGACCAACCGATTCGTATCCCCACGATTGAACATTTTTCCAAACCGGTAATTGGATCGATTCCCACAATCATCCGCGCGTATAAATCCGCCGTCACGTATCACATCAACCGAATCCGTCCCACGCCCGGCGACCCTGTTTGGCAAAGCAACTATTACGAACACATTATTCGTGACGAGGACGATTTATCCCGCATCCGCGAATATATAATGAACAATCCCCTGCGGCGGGAAATGGATTATTAAGTACGCCCCAACCCGCTGCCTGGCGTTAGCGGACCATACATTAGACCCCTGTTTTATAAAAATGTTTCATCAGACCGAGGCGGTTTTAAAA
>JBAVFZ010000185.1:0-2338 GCA_049684495.1 Anaerolineales bacterium
CCGTATCGCCGGGCGCGAGCGCGAGCGCCTTCACCGTGTCGCGCCGGCAGCGCTCTTCGTCGATCCCCATCAGCCGGTATGCCCAGACGCCCTTGTCGTACCGGGGAGCCTGGTCGCGGAAAAAATCGATTATTTCCTGTCGGGGATTGGACATGCCCTCTGATTGTATCAGAGGGTGGCGGACGCGGACCGAGAGATTTTCCACCAATGGAAGATAGATGCCAAATTGGGAAATGCTACAGAGACCGACGCGGTCCCCGCCAGGAACCCGAGGGGATGACGGACCGCGTCGGTCGGCGGGCGGTGATTATCCGGGGTCCTGGAAAACCTCTTCCAGCCAGTCGAACACCAATGCGCTCATCAGGCCGAGGTTCGCACCCAGGCAGTGGGCGCCGGCGCCCTCGTCCAATGGGCCGATGATGAATTTTTTACTCGGGTTGGGCAGCGCGGCCATCGCCCGTTCCTGCTGGGAGCGAATAATGGGGTTTTGAAACTCGCCTTCCCCGATCAGGATCAGGGTCGGGCATTGGATCCGCGCCGGATCGAAGACGAAGGCGCGGTTTTTCTCGGGCAGGTCGAACAGGCGGTTAATATCCACGCCCCAGCGCCAGGCCATGAGCTGCCCCATCCGCATCACGAAGGGCGCCTTCCAGGTGGCGATCATTTTATAAATCCCTTTCACCCGCCGGATGTTGGATTTATCCCATTGCTCGTAGAAGTTGAATAGCATGCTGTTGGCGACACAAGCCCGGATGCGGCGGTCGAAGGCGGCCGCGCGCGGGACGAAGTACCCGCCGGCGCTGATGCCGTAGGCCGCCAGCCGCCGCGGATCCACGTCCGGGCGGGCCAGCAGCGCGTCCAGGACCGATTTCATCGGGACTTCCGTATCGGAGCGGAAGGCCAATCCCTGGAAGGGGGTATCGCCCTGGCCGGGCAGATCGACCGTGGCGAAGTTCCACCTGCGCCGGATCGCCGCCGGGGCGATGAAGTAGTACAGGTCTTCCGCGAAAGTCTCTGCGCCGCCGATCATCAGGAGCGTCGGGCGGGGGACATCGCCGGCCGCCGCCTTCTGGAAATATCCCGGCAGGCGCGCCCCTTCGAACAGAATCTCGAACCGCTCAACGGGCGGCTCGAGCATCGCGCTCCCGGTGCGGAAACATTCCTGCATGGCGGCGGTGACCGGCTTGAATTGCGGATGGTCGGGCAGCATCGAGGCCAGGACGGCCCGGTAATAGACCACAGCCCGCAGGTACCCTTCGCGCGCGCTGACGGTGTACCCGGCGCGGAGCATCCCCTCGGCCCGCGCCCGCACCCGTTCGGCGAGTGCGGTCCACTCGCGCGCCCAACTCGCCGGATCTCCATCCTTCATCCGCGAAGCGGCGTAATAACTTTCCCCGATCCCTGCGCCGCCGTGGACCGCGCTGCCCATCAGCCATTGGAAAACGAAATCCATGTCGTTGGCTTTGAAGTACGTGCGTTGATACGGGCGGTGATAATTTATCTTCTTCTGCTGTTCCTTGATCGCCTGGGTTGTCATTTTGACCACCTGGAATGCAAAATGAACAATACGTCATATATGATATATTTGTCATAGTTAGTATCTTCCATTCCGGAAACGAGTCAAGAAAATCGCCGGCTGATTTTTCCGCCCCCTTCATGATTAGACAGGTGTCCAATGACGAACACTCCCGCCCCCTCGCGCCACGAACGCCGCCGCCAACAAACCCGCCGGCAGCTGATCGAGACCACGCTTAAGCTGATCCTCGAAAAGGGGTATGACGCGATCACGATCCAGGACATCACCGACCGGGCCGATCTCGGACGCGGCACTTTTTACATACATTTCAAGGACAAGGCGGATGTCGTTTGGGAGGGGATCCAGGATATGCTTCGGGGGATGGAGCAGGAGGCGCACCGGCAATTCGATCCGGGGATGTCGCAGGTGGAATACTACGCGTTGCGCAATATCTTCCGGCACGCGCAAGCCAACCGGGATCTCTATCGGGTCGTGTTCGGCGGGCAGGGCTCGGCCATGCTGGCCGGGCGGGTGCAGGATTTACTCGCCAAAATCCTGCTCTTCGATATCCGGCGCGCACCGGAGCCGGACCGGCGCGAATTCGACATCCCGCCGGACATGCTGGCGCAGATGCTGACGGGTTTGATCACCCGGATTCTCTTTTGGTGGCTGGAATCCGCGAAACAATATTCCGCCGAGGAGATGGCCGCATTCACATATGAAGTGTTGTATCGCCGGCCGCCGCCCGCGGAGACGGAGCGGAGCGGATAAACCGGAAGCGACCGGCGGCTGCAGCAGGTCATTCCGAGCCCCATTCTATGG
>JBAVFZ010000186.1:0-2592 GCA_049684495.1 Anaerolineales bacterium
ATCGAGGATCGCGGCTGCATCGTCCACGCCGGCGGAGATTATGCGATCGGCGGTCGCGCCTGCAGGATCCATCGTGGCGACCGCGGCGAAAAGGTTCGAACGGCGTTTCATATGAACTATCTACGCATTTATCACCCTTTTCGTTTGCCGGGTATGAAGCGGCGCCTTGCGTCCGGGGGATGTACGTCCTGCGAATTTGTGGCATACTTAAGAAAAGTGATCTGAGGATTTCGGCGGAGTCCGAGGACGAGGGCGTTGCGAAACGCCCTCGTTTGGCGCCTATATCCCGACGCCGATCCGGAAGGAGAATGGCATATGCCGCTGCACGTCATCATCGGAGCGCAATGGGGCGACGAGGGCAAGGGACGCATCCTGGATGCGATCGCGGGCGAAGCGGCCATCGTGGCGCGCTTCTCCGGCGGAGACAACGCCGGCCATACCGTAACCACCGACGGGAAGATCTTCCGTTTGCATCTGGTCCCTTCCGGGATCGTGCATCCCAAACCGCTTTGCATTCTGGGCAGCGGTATGGTGATCAATCCCCAGCGGCTGCTGGCGGAGATGGACCAGTTGCGTTCCCAGGGGGTGGATTGTTCCCCCGCGCGGATTAAAATTTCCCATGCGGCGCACCTGCTCACGCCGCTCCACATCGCACTGGACCTGGCGGAGGAAGCCGCGCGGGAGAAAAAGATCGGGACCACCGGGCGGGGGATCGGCCCGGCGTTTTCCGAGAAGACGGCGCGCTGCGGATTGCGCGCGGAAGTGCTCACGCAGCCCGAAGAGTGCGCCGACAAGATCAAGGCGCAGATTCTGCGCGGAAACCGGACCCTGGAAAAGCTCTATTCCCAGCCGCCGCTGGACGCGGACGCCGTGGCCGCCTCCTTCTATCAATTTGCGGAAACGTTCGGGCCGTACGTCGCAGACACCTCCGCCCTGGTGGCGGATGCCCTGCGGAACGGGAAGACGGTGCTGGCGGAAGGCGCCCAGGGTACGCTGCTCGACCTGGACCAGGGAACGTATCCGTTTGTGACGAGTTCCCCGACCGGGATCGCGGGAGCTTTTTCCGGTTTGGGAGTCGGGGCGCGCGAGTTGGGCCGGGTGATCGGTGTGGTGAAGGCGTTCCAGACCCGTGTGGGCGAAGGCCCGTTTCCGACCGAACAGACGGGGGAAATTGGGAATCGGCTGCGCGGAACCGGATCGATGCCGTGGGACGAATTCGGCACGACAACCGGCAGGCCTCGGCGTTGCGGATGGCTCGACCTGATGCTGCTGCGCTACTCCGTCCGCCAGAACGGGATGACCGAGTTCGTGCTCACCAAACTCGACATTCTCACCGGGCTCAACCCCGTGCGGATCTGCATCGCTTACGAGCGGGATGGAAAAACCTTTGCGGAACTGCCGCTGGGCATGTCCGGGCTGGAGACGTTCCACCCGGTATATGCCGACCTTCCCGGCTGGGATGCGGATATCCGCAACGCGCGAACGAAGGAAGAACTGCCGGTGGCGGCGCGCAACTATGTGGAACGAATCGAGCGGGAGACCGGAGTGCCGGTTTCGCTCGTATCCGTCGGTTCGGAGCGGGAAGAGATCATTCGCTGGAAGAAATAAACCGGATCTACCGAATAAAGCGAAAAACCGACGCGGTCTTGATGACCGCGTCGGTTTCGTTAACCAGAGTGTTGTAGCTCCCCGATGGCAGCTCTTATTGCGGGATTTCCCAATCGGCCTTCAAGAATATTTGCACATCCACCGGGCTGTCCAGCCGGATGTTTGTCCTGAAATTGGCGGTTCCAAATCCCATAAGTTCCAGTAAAAGACCGACCGTATACGGCCTGCCGGTGTAATCCGTGATGACCGTGTATTGCGGGTTGGAAAAAATCTCATCGGCGGTTGCGCTCTTGGTGGTGATATTGGCTTCCGAGAAACCGTTGCGGACGAGGAAATCCTTGGTCGATCCGGCCATCCCGTCCTTCCCGGATCCGTTGACGATCTCGATCTTGGCATTTTCCCGCAAGGCGAGCTCCCCCAGGTCCGCGGGAGGAGTGGCATACCCGAGGACTCCGCCGGAGGTAAAGAGCTGGTTGCGCAGTTCGCGGACCTTGGCGAGGTCCGGGACGAGCACGGCTTCCTCGTTGAACGTGTCGATGGAAAGGAGATAATCTTCATTGATCACGCCCTGGTGGATATCCTGGCGCTGGATATCCTTAACGGTATACGCCAGCTGGAGGATTTGTTCCAGAGTCAGGTTGGTCTTGATGCCGCTGGAGATCTGTTCGTAGAGCGCCGGAGCTTCGAGCAGCAGCGTCTTGACCATATTAAGGCTCAGGATCTTATCGCGGATGGCGAGGATCACCTGCTGGGTCCGGGCGGCGCGGTCGAAATCCCCGCCTTCGGTGGAGCGCGCGCGGGCAAAGGCAAGCGCCTCGGATCCGGTCAGGTGATTCATGCCGAAGTGAAGCTCTTTCACATCCTCCGGTCCGACCGGATCGATGATCATGTTGTCGAAGGGGATGTAGACGTCGATCCCGCCGATCTTGTCGACCACGGTGGTGAAGGAATTGAAATCCACCACGGCGTAATAATCGATCGGCA